>NZ_JAQZAB010000105.1:63288-144139 GCF_028640915.1 Pseudomonas sp. B3G-3
GAGGGGCGCGATCTCCTGTAGGAGCGAGCTTGCTCGCGATCAACCGCGAAGCGGTTGCCTAGCTCATTTCCCCGAATCCACGGCCTCCCGCTCAATCTCCGCCTCGACCACCTCGCTACTCTTACCCTTGGTCTTCAACTCGCTGACGATCACCGCCGCGACGATCAGCGCGCCGCCCAGCAGGGCCAGGGCCGGCAGGCGTTCGCCGGCGATGCGCCCGACCAGCCCGGCCCACACCGGTTCGCCGGCGTAGATCAGGGTGGCGCGGGTCGGCGAGACGCTTTTCTGCGCCCAGTTCATCGCCACCTGGATCGCCGCGCTGGCGGCGCCCAGGCCCAGGGCGCTGGCCAGCAGCAGCCAGGAAAAGTCCGGGATGGCTTCCTGGGTCGGCACCACCATCAGGAACGACAGCACCGAGGTCGCGGCCAGTTGTACTACGGTGACCCGGCGCACATCGACCTGGCCGGCGTAGGTGCTGATCAGGATGATTTCCGCGGCGATGGCCACGGTGCTGATCAGGGTGGCGATTTCGCCCGGGCTGAAGTCCAGCGCGGCGCCGCTCGGCCCTGAGAGCAGCATCAGGCCGGTGAAGGCCAGCATGATGCCGATGCTCGGCATCAGCCCCGGGCGCTTGCCCATGAACAGCCATTGCAGCAGCGGCACGAAGGGCACGTACAGCGCGGTGATAAAGGCCGACTGGCTGCTGGGAATGCTTTGCAGGCCCACCGTCTGCAGGCCGTAGCCGAGCATGATGGCGGTGCCGATGAAGACCCCGGCCTTGAGTTCGAACAGGGTCAGCCCGCGCAGGCTGCGCAGGGAGAACAGCCCGACGATGCAGGCCGCCGCGGCGAACCGCAGGCCGACGAAGAACATCGGGCCGCTGACGGTCATGGCGTGCTGCACGGTGAGAAAGGTCCCGCCCCAGACCATGGTGATCAGCACCAGAACGCACTCGGCTTTGCTCAGTTTGAGGAAGAAGGAGGAAGGTTTGGAGGAGTTCACCGACGTCATGCCCTTGCGCGCTACCCGGGGCGGCCGCACAATGCGCCGCGAAGTTGGGCAGTATACTGCGCAAATCCATACAGTGAGCAATATAGTGCACAAAGATCCTGGGCAGCGCGCGTCCGTGCTGCAACATGTCAGTCACAACGTCCGGCGCCTGCGCCACGCCGCCGAGCTGAGCCAGAGCGCCCTGGCGGAAAAATCCGGGGTCAGCCGACGGATGCTGGTGGCCATCGAGGCCGGTGAGAAGAATGTCAGCCTGAGCACCCTGGACCGGGTGGCCGAGGCCCTGGACGTGGCCTTCAGCGACCTGATCCAGGCCCCCGACGCCCGCGACCCGAGCCGCATCAACGAGCTGGCCTGGGCCGGGCTGCTTCCCGGGAGCAAGGCAGTGCTGCTGGCCAAGGCCAACGCCTGTCGTGAGGTGGAGCTGTGGGAGTGGCGCCTGGAGCCGGGCGAGCAATACCTGTCGGAGCCGGACGCCGAAGGCTGGAGCGAGCAGCTGTATGTCTGCGAGGGTTGCCTGACCCTGGTCCTGGGGGAGCAGGAGCGACGCCTGGACAGCGGCGAGTTCTTCATGTTCGCCAGCAACCTGCCGCACGCCTATCGCAACGATGGGGCGGTGGCGGTGCGTTTCGTGCGCAACGTGGTGATCTGAGCACTGTTGCCTGGGCAACAGTGCTTGAACATTTTGCCTGTTTTAAGTTGATTCTGTTTCTTATGAGTTCGATTCAACTTACTGATTTATAAGCTTTACTGGCTTCGGCACGACTCCTGCAATCTCCCGGTCAGAACGGATCTTCCGCATTCGACAGGACCTGGAGTCGGCCATGACAGCCACCGCTCAACCCACCCGAACCGCCCACATCATCCGCTCCGATGCCGAGGCAATCGCCGTCGCCCGGACCCTGGCCGAACGTTTCGCCGTCGAGGCCAGCGTGCGCGATCGCGAGCGGCGCCTGCCGTTCGCCGAGCTCGACGAGTTCTCCGCCAGCGGCCTGTGGGGCATCACCATTCCCAAGGCCTACGGTGGCGCCGGGGTGTCCTACGTGACGGTGGCGGAGGTGATCAAGATCATTTCTGCCGCCGACTCGTCCCTCGGCCAGCTGCCGCAGAACCACCTGGGCGTGCTCGACATCCTGTTGCAAACCGCCAGCGAAGAGCAGAAGCGCTACTACTTCGCCAAGGTGCTGCAGGGTTATCGCTTCGGCAACGCGTTCTCCGAAGCCGGCAGCAAGCATGCCGGCGCCTTCGAGACCCGCATCCGCTTCAACGCCGACGGCGCGCGGATCGACGGCGAGAAGTTCTACTGCACCGGTGCCTTGTTCGCCCATATCGTGCCGGCGGTGGCGGTCGACGAAGAGAACAAGGCGTTCATCGCCTTTATCGAACGGGATAACCCCGGCCTGACGGTGATCGACAGCTGGGACGGTTTCGGCCAGCGCACCACCGCCAGCGGCGGCGTCACCCTCGAGGCGGTGCAGGTGCCGCTGAGCGCGGTGATCCCGGCCCATCGCGCGTTCGACCAGCCCACCGCCGACGGGCCGATCTCGCAGATCATCCAGGCGGCGGTGGACACCGGCCTGGCAGTCGGCGCCCTGGAAGAAGCCAAGCGTCATGCACGCCAGTCGCGGCCCTGGATCGACAGCGGCCAGGACCATGGCTGGCAGGACCCGTTCACTATCGCCGCCATTGGCGACCTGGAATGGCGGGTCCACGGCAGCGAAGCGATCCTGGAAAAAGCCGGCTTGGCCATCGACCAGGCGTTGCGCGAGCCCAACGAAGACACCGTGGCCCAGGCCTCGGTGGTGGTGGCGCAAGCCAAGGTGCTGTCGACGGAAAGCGCCTTGCTCGCCAGCAGCAAGCTGTTCGAGCTGGCCGGCACCCGCTCGGTGCTCGGCAAGTACAACCTCGACCGCTACTGGCGCAACGCGCGGACCCACACCCTGCATGATCCGGCGCGCTGGAAATACCACCTGATCGGCAACTTCCTGCTCAACGGCGTCAAGCCGGCCCGCCACGCCTGGAACTGAGGAACCGCCCATGAACGCATTGAGCCAAGCCAGCGCCCGGCAAAAGCACTCTGATACACAGCACGAGCCAAGCCACGACGACCTGCGCCGCGCCCGCGAGCTGCTGCAATCGACCCTCACCTTTGTCCGCGAACAGGCCAAGCCCTGGCCCGGCAGCGGCCTGGCCAGGGCCAGCGACGACCCTTATGTGATCAGCCGCTTTGGCGACCTGCTGATCCGCATCGAAGTCGCCGCCGCCTTGCAGGAGCGGGCGCAGGCCTTGCTCGCCAGGGAACAGGATGTCGCCGAGGTCGGCGTGGCCCAGGCCGAGGCGGCCATCGCCAGCCGCGAGGCCTTGCTCGCGGTGAGCCACGCCGAGTTCGAGCTGACCGGCCAGCGCAGTCCGCTGCCCGCCGCGCTGGATGAGCCGTTGCGCTGGAAATACCCGTTGATCGGCAACTACCGCCTCAACGGCGTGGTGCCGCCCAGTTTCAGGAGTGCGGTTTGATGTCCCGTGAAATCCGTCTCAACGCCTTCGACATGAACTGTGTCGGCCATCAGTCGCCGGGCCTGTGGGCCCACCCCCGGGACCGCTCCTGGCAGTACAAGGACCTCGAATACTGGACCGACCTGGCGCGGATCCTCGAGCGCGGCAAGTTCGACGGCCTGTTCATTGCCGATGTGCTGGGCATCTATGACGTCTACCAGGGCAACGGCGAGGCGGCGATCCGCCAGGCGGCCCAGGTGCCGGTGAACGACCCGCTGCAACTGATCCCGCCCATGGCCCTGGTCACCGAACACCTGGGCTTCGGCCTGACCGCCTCCTTGTCGTTCGAGCATCCCTATCCCTTCGCCCGGCGCCTATCGACCCTCGATCACCTGACCAAGGGCCGGGCCGGCTGGAACATCGTCACTTCCTACCTGGAAAGCGGGGCGAAGAACCTCGGGCAGAAAGCCCAGACCGAGCACGACGCCCGCTACGACTACGCCGAGGAATACCTGGAGGTTTGCTACAAGCTCTGGGAAGGCAGCTGGGAAGAGGGCGCGGTGCTGCGCGACCGGGAACGGCGGATCTTCAGCGATCCGAGCAAGATCCATGAGATCCGCCACTTCGGCCAACACTTCCAGGTGCCGGGCATCCACCTCTGCGAGCCTTCGCCGCAACGCACCCCGGTGCTCTACCAGGCCGGTGCGTCAAGCCGTGGCAAGCAGTTCGCCGCCGAGCAGGCCGAGTGCGTGTTTGTCGCCGCGCCATCCAAGGTGCTGCTGAAGAAGACCGTGGCCGATATCCGCCGCCGCGCCGCCGAGGCCGGGCGCGATCCGGCGAAGATCCTGATCTTCAACCTGCAGACGGTGATCCTCGGCGAGACCGACGCCAAGGCCAGGGCCAAGTTCGAGGAGTACAAGTCCTGGGTCAGCTACGAGGGCGCCATGGCGCTGATTTCCGGCTGGACCGGCATCGACTTCAGCCAGTTCAAGCCCGATGAGCCGCTCAAGCATGTGCACACCAACGCCATCCAGTCGGCGGTGGAAGCTTTCTCCACGGCCGACCCGAACAAGGTCTGGACGCCCCATGAGCTGGCGGACTGGGTCGGCATCGGCGGCTTCGGCCCGCTGTTTGTCGGCAGCCCGGAAACCGTGGCCGACCTGCTCCAGGAGTGGGTCGAGGACACCGATGTGGACGGCTTCAACCTGGCCTATGCGCTGACCCACGAAACCTTCGTCGACGCCGTCGAACTGCTGGTCCCCGAGTTGCAGAAGCGCGACGTGTACAAGACCGAATACGCCCCCGGCACCTTGCGCGAGAAGCTGTTCGGCGCCGGGCCGCGCTTGCCGGAGAGTCATCCGGGCAGTGCTTATCGCGATCTGGCGGCCTTGCATCGCCAGGAGCAGCAGGTGGCCTCCATCCGCGTACCGTCTCTGTAGCCGCTGCCGAAGGCTGCGATAGGTCCGGAGGACCTCCGGCGTGAGTGCAATCGCCGCGACCGTTCCGGTCGATCGCAGCCTGCGGCAGCGGCTACAGGTGCAGTGCAAACCAAAAAACCAGCCAGCGGACCACCGCACGCTTTTGCCCAAGGAATCGAGGTCAGTCCATGAGCGTGCATGAACTCAAGCGTTCGCCCCCGGCGGATGCGCGAACACCGGAAAACAGCGTGCTGCTGCCCGCGGCCCTGGAGCTGTTGCAGCACTGGGCGCAGGTCAGCCCGTTGGCCAGCGCGTTGCGTCACAAGCGCCACGGCCATTGGTACAACTGGCGTTGGATCGATGCCGCGCGCGATGTCGAGCGCCTGGCCGACGGCTTGCGGCAACAGGGTTTCGACGAGGGCTCGCGACTGGCGTTGAGCGGGCTGTTCGAGCCCAACCTGCTGCTTCTGGCCCTGGCCGCGCAACGGGTGGGCGGCCAGGTGCTGACCCTGAGCGACGAGCTCGACCCGCAAGCCCTGCGCCAGGCCCTGTGGAACCTGCGCCCCAGCCATGCCTTCGTGCATTCGCGCCAGCAACTGCTGCGCTGGGTCGCGGCGGGCGAAAACAGCGTTGCCCCGCAGGTATTGATCGCCCACCAGGCGGTTCCGCGCCTGCCAGAGGGTTCGCGCCAGCCGGTGCTGGCCTTCAGCGACCTGCTGGGCAGCCGGGAAAAGCCCCAGCGCCAGAACCACTGGCGGCATCCGGCCCATGCCGCGCAGCTGTGGAGCGAGGAGGGCACGCACTGGCCGGAAGGCCTGAGGGTCTTGCTGCACCAGTGGCTGCACAGCGGCCATAGCCTGGCCTTTCCGGAAAGCCGCGGTTCGGCCAGCCGCGACCGCCGCGATGTCGCTCCCAGCGGCCTGCTGCTCTCGGGCCCTTGCCTGCAACGCCTGGCCGACGACATCGAAAGTCGCCTGGCACCCCCCGGCAGCTGGCGCCGCCGCCTGTGCGACTGGGCCATTGCCCAGCCGCACCGCCCCCTGCAACGGCTGCTGAAGAACCGGGTGCGCCGGCTCCTGGGGTTCCAGCGCCTGGATTACATCTGGCAGGCCCCCGGCACGCCCTCGAAACCTTCGGCGCCGGTATGGCTGGCCGAATTCAAACGGAATATCGCATGAGCGCCGCCGACCCCATCCTGCAAGTCAATGCCATCTCCCTGTCGTTCAAGGGGGTGAAGGCGATCAACCAACTGTCCTTCGCGGTCGCGCGCGGCGAGATCTGCGCGCTGATCGGGCCCAACGGCGCCGGCAAGAGTTCCTTGCTCAATATCCTCAATGGCGTCTATCGCTTCGACGCCGGCTCGATTGTCTTCGACCGCGAGGCGTTCCAGCGCATCGACCCCTTGCGGGCCGCGCGCCGGGGCATCGGCCGCACCTTCCAGAACAACGCGCTGTTCAAGCAGATGAGCGTGATCGACAACCTGCTCAGCGGCCTGTCGCGGCACACCCGCGCCAGCTTTATCGAGCAGGCCCTGGGGCTGCCCCGGGCACGGCGCGAGGCCGAGGCCCACCGGCAGCTGGCCCAGGGCGTTCTCGAATTCCTCGACTTGCAGGCCCAGCGCGAGGTGCCGGTGGGCAACCTGTCCTACGGCCTGCAAAAGCGCGTCGAGCTGGGCCGGGCCTTGATCGCCGGGCCCAGCCTGTTGCTGCTGGACGAGCCCATGGCCGGGATGAACGCCGAGGAAAAGCAGGACATGGCGCGCTTCATCGCCGATATCAACCGCGACCTCGGCACCACGGTGGTGCTGATCGAGCACGATATGAGCGTGGTCATGGAGCTGTCCGACCATGTGGTGGTGCTGGACTACGGGCGCAAGGTCGGCGACGGCACCCCGGCCGAAGTGCAGGCCGACCCCGAGGTGATCGCCGCCTACCTGGGGGTGGTGCACTGATGGGCTTTTTCTTCGAAACCCTGCTGGGCGGCCTGTTGGCCGGCACCCTGTATTCGCTGGTGGCCATCGGCTTCGTGCTGATCTACAAGGCCAGCGGCGTGTTCAATTTCGCCCAGGGCGCGATGCTGCTGTTCGCCGCGCTGACCTTCGTCAGCCTGCACGACCAGGGCGTGCCCTTTGTCCTGGCGCTGCTGGCGACGGTGCTGGTGATGATCGCCGGCGCCTGGCTGATCGAGCGGCTGGTGCTGCGGCCGCTGGTCAATCGCTCGCAGATCACCCTGTTCATGGCCACCCTGGGCCTGTCGTTCATCATCGAGGGCCTGGCCCAGGGGTTGATGGGCTCCCAGGTCAGGGCGCTGGACCTGGGCATCGACGACGTGCCGCTGTTGCTCGGGCCGTTGATGCTCAGCCAGTTCGACCTGATCGCCGCGGCCACCGCCGTGGTGCTGGTGACAGTGCTGGCGCTGCTGTTCAACAAGACCCGCATCGGCGTGTCGTTGCGCGCGGTGGCCGACGACACCACGGCCGCGCTGTCGATCGGCATCAACCTCAACCGCATCTGGCAGATCGTCTGGGCCGTGGCCGGCATCGTCGGGCTGGTGGCCGGGCTGCTCTGGGGGGCGCGCCAGGGCGTGCAGTTCTCGCTGTCGCTGGTGGTGCTCAAGGCTTTGCCGGTGCTGATCATCGGCGGCTTCACCTCGATCGGCGGGGCGATTGTCGGCGGGCTGATCGTCGGCGCCGCCGAGAACCTGGCCGAGGTCTATATCGGCCCGCTGATCGGCGGCGGCATCACCCCGTGGTTCGCCTATGTGCTGGCCCTGGCCTTCCTTTATATCCGTCCCGCCGGCCTGTTCGGCGAGCGCGCCATCGAGCGAGTCTGAATCCATGTCCATTCCCTTGACCCAGGCCACCGCGCCTGTGCTGTTGGTCCCGCGCCGCCTGCCCTGGGGCCTGGGCGGCCTGTTGCTCCTGGCCTTCGTCGGCGTGCCCCTGGTGGGTAACGACTATTGGCTCAACGCCATTTTGATTCCGTTCCTGGTGCTGTCCCTGGCCGGGCTCGGCCTCAACCTGCTCACCGGCTACACCGGCCAGACTTCGGTCGGCGCCGCCGGCTTCATGGCGGTCGGCGCCTTCGCCACCTACGGCTTCCTGCTGCGCCTGCCGGAGCTGGGGCTGCCCCTGGCCCTGCTCGGCGGCGGGCTGATCAGCGCGGCGGTGGGCTGGCTGTTCGGCCTGCCCAGTTCGCGGATCAAGGGCTTCTACCTGATGGTCACCACCCTGGCGGCGCAGTTCTTCCTGGAGTGGCTGTTCGTCAAGTTTCCCTGGTTCTACAACTACGGCTCCTCGGGGACCATCTCGGCGCCCCGTCTGAGCCTGTTCGGCCACGACCTCAATACCCCGGTCGGGCGTTACCTGCTGACCCTGGCCAGCGTGCTGCTGTTGACCTGGGTGGCGCTGAACCTGGTGCGCAGCCAGGTCGGGCGCAACTGGATGGCGATCCGCGACATGGACACCGCGGCGGCGGTGATCGGCATTCCGGTGGCGCGCTACAAGCGCCTGGCGTTCGCCGTCAGCTCCTTCTACCTGGGCATCGCCGGCGCCCTGTGGGCGTTCGCCTACCTGGGCACGGCCAGCGCCAGCAGCTTCGATATCAATCGTTCGTTCCAGATCCTGTTCATCATCATTATCGGCGGCATGGGCAGCGTGGCCGGCAACTTCGTCGGCGCGGCCTTTATCAGCCTGCTGCCGATCCTGCTCAGCCACGTCGGGCAAGCGCTGTCGGGCGGTGCGGTGGATGCCGGGCAGTTGCAGAACCTGCAGAAAATCATCTTCGGCGTGCTGATCATCCTGTTCCTGATCAAGGAGCCGGAGGGGCTGATCCGCCTGCTGGGCAATCTCCGGCAACGGCTGGGCCACTGGCCGCTGCGTTTCTGAATTCCACTGCTGAGTAGAGAGAAAATATGCGTGCATCCTTGAAACGTTCCCTGGCCGGCGCCGTGGTGGCGCTGGCGATCCTCGGCGGCGCGGTGCCCGTGGCGCAGGCCGCGGCGGACCAGCAGTTCTTCCCGCTGGCCACCTACCGGGTCGGTGCCTATGCCTCCAGCGGGGTGCAGGTGTGGGCCGGCATGATCGACTACCTGAACTACATCAATCAGGTGGAAGGCGGGATCAACGGGGTCAAGCTGGTCTGGCAGGAGTGCGAGACCGAGTGGACGGCGGAGAAGGGCATCGAGTGCTACGAGCGCTTCAAGAACGGCCTGGACGGCGCGCCGGTGGCGGTCTACCAGCCCAACGGCGCCCCGGCGGCCTATGCCCTGAGCGAGCGCGCCGAGGTCGACAAGATCCCGCTGATCACCCTGGGCTACGGCCGTACCGAGGCCACCGACGGCACGGTGTTTCCCTATAACTTTCCGGTGATGCTGACCTTCTACAGCGAGGCTTCGACCTTGGTGAACTACATCGCCGAGCGCGAGGGCGGCTTCGACAAGCTCAAGGGCAAGAAGATCGCCACGGTCTACCACGACTCGGCCTATGGCCGGGAAACCCTCGGCCCGCTGAAGCTGCTGGCGGATAAATACGGCTTCGAGAACATCCAGATCCCGGTGGCCGATCCGGGTAACGAGCAGTCGGCGCAATGGCGCCAGGTGCGCCAGCAGAACCCCGACTGGGTGTTCCTGCGCACCTGGGGCGTCTCGACCCCAGTGGCGGTGAAGACCGCCGCGCGCTTCGGCTTCCCGGTGGACCACATCATCGGCGACATCTGGGCCAGCTCCAGCGAAGACGTATTGCCGGCCGGCGCCGCGGCCAAAGGCTATCTGGCGCTGACGCCGTATCCGGCGGGAAGCGATTTCGACATCCACCGACGCCTCAAGCAACACATCCTCGACCAGGGCAAGAGCGACCTCAAGGACCTGAAGAACTTCGGCAGCGTGTACTACAACTCCGGGCTGGTGAACGCTGCGGTGGCGGTCGAAGCGATCCGCACCGCCCAGGGCAAGTTCGGCAAGCGCCCGCTCAATGGCGAAGAAGGGCGCTGGGGCCTGGAGCACCTGAATATCGACGATGCCCGGCTCAAGGCCATGGGTTACCTGGGGTTGATGCAGAACCTCAAGCTGTCCTGCCGCGATCACGAGGGCGGTGGTTCGGCGCGGGTGCAGCAGTGGGACGGCGCCCACTGGACCCTGATCAGCGACTGGATCGCCGCCGACCGCGCCTTGCTCCGGCCGCTGATCGACGAGAAGTCGGCGGCGTTCGCCAAGGAGAAGAACCTCACGCCACGCAGCTGCGCCGGGGATGAATGACACATGAGCCAGACCGCTCCGGCCGCCACGGCCGACGACCTGTTGCAGGTGCGCGATATCGAGGTGATCTACGACGGGGCGATCCTCGCGGTGGCCGGGGTTTCCCTGGGCGTGCCCGAGGGCGGCATCGTCGCCTTGCTGGGGGCCAACGGTGCCGGCAAGAGCACCACCCTCAAGGCGATCTCCGGGCTGCTGCGCGCCGAGCGGGCCGAGGTCAGCCGGGGCTCGATCGCCTTTCTCGGCCAGGACAGCGCCGGTGTCGACCCGAGCCAGCGGGTGCGCCAGGGCATGGTCCATGTGCTGGAGGGGCGCCATGTGTTCCCGCAACTGACGGTGGAGGACAACCTGCGCAGCGGCGGTTTTGTCCGTGGCCTGAGCCGCCGGGAGCTGGCCGCCGACCTGGAGCGCATCTACGCCTGGTTCCCGCGCCTGAAGACCAAGCGCGGCACCCGTGCCGGGCTGACCTCGGGCGGCGAGCAGCAGATGGTCGCCCTCGGCCGCGCGCTGATGACCCGGCCGCGTCTGGTGCTGCTGGACGAGCCGTCCATGGGCCTGGCGCCGATCATCGTCCAGGAGATTTTCGAAATCGTCGCGCAACTCAATCGCGAGGCGCGGGTGAGCTTCCTGATCGCCGAACAAAACATTAATGTGGCGCTCAAGTACGCCTCCAGGGCCTACGTGCTCGACACCGGGCGCGTGGCCTGGTCCGGAACGGCCGACGAGTTGCTGGCCCGTGGCGATCTGCAGGACTTCTACCTAGGCAGGCACTGACCCGTGAGAACCCCATGAGCCAAACACCCAACGGACAGGCGAGCGGCGCCACCCGTGATGCCGATGTACTGATCGTCGGCGGCGGTCTGAGTGGCGCCTTGCTCGCCGCCCAACTGCTGCGCCTGCCGGGCCGCCGCCAGGTGCGGGTGATCGAGCCGCGCAGCGAACTGGGGCGCGGCGAGGCCTACAGCGCCGTCGAGCTGGGCCACACCCTGAACGGCAACGCCGCGCGCATGAGCGTCGACCCGGACAACGCCGACGACCTGACCCAGTGGCTGAGCGACTACCTCGCCGCCGGCGGCTGGCCCGAGTCGGAGCAGCAGCCGGTGCCGGTCAGCGAGCTGTTCCCGCCTCGCGGGATCTTCGGCCTCTATGTGCAGCAACGGCTGGCCGAAGCCCAGGCGATCGGCGCCTTGCAGGGCTCGACGGTGACGCATGTGCGCGCCGAGGCGGTGGATTTGCAGGCCGACGCCGAGGGTGCCTTGTTGACCCTCGACGACGGCCAGCGACTACGCGGCGCCTTTGCCGTGCTGGCCACCGGCATGTTCCCGGCGGCGCGCACGCCGCAGACCGAATCCAGCGGCCTCAACGCCGCCGCGCTGGACCCCTGGGATGTCTCGGCCATGAGCCGGCTCGACCCGCAGGCAACGGTGCTGATCATCGGCTCCGGGCTGACCATGGTCGACGCCGTGGTGTCCCTGGAGCAGGCCGGGCATTGCGGGCCGATCGAGGTGTTCTCGCGCCACGGCCTGTTGCCCCATGTGCGGCGCCAGCCACCGGCCTGGGTCGATTTTCTCGCCGAGGACCCGAGCATCCGCACGCCGCGCCAGCTGTTGCACGAGCTGCGTCGCCAGTGCCGCCAGGCGCTGGCGGACGGCGTGGACTGGCAGGCGCCGCTGGACACGGTGCGCGCGCATATCGGGCGCTTGTGGAGCCAGGCCACGGATGGGCAGCGTCGCCAGTTCGTGCGCCATGTGCGGCCCTGGTGGGAAAGCCATCACCACCGTTCGCCGCCGCTGAGCGCCGAGCTGGTGGCGCGTTTGCACGGGGAAGGGCGGCTGCGCATCCATGCCGCCTCGTTCAAGGGCTTGGAGCCTTCGGCGGATGGGCGCCTGGCGATTGGCATCCGCCGTCGCGGCGAGACGCAAACCACTTGGGTCGCGGGGGATGCGCTGATCAACTCCAGCGGCATCGAATACGACTGGCGCCGGGTGGCCCGACCGTTGCCGCAGCAGCTGCTGGCCCGTGGCCTGATCCAGCCGGGACCGCTGGCCCTGGGGATCCGCGCCGACGCCGGTGGCGCGGTGGTGGATGCCCAGGGGCAGGTCGCCAGCCGGCTGTTCGCCATGGGCCCGCCGTTGCGCGGCATGTGGTGGGAAAGCACCGCGGTGACCGATGTGGCCAGCCAGGCCAAGGCGTTGGCGGCGCGGTTGGTTGCATTGGCATAACAACGCCAACCCCCTGTAGGAGCGAGCTTGCTCGCGAAGCGTTGGGTCAGACACACCGCGTTGTTTCTATCGCGAGCAAGCTCGCTCCTACAGGCATGGCGGTGGGGTTTTAAAGGGGCTCGACACTCACCCAACGCTGCTCCCGCGCCGCGACCCGGATCGCCGCCGCCAGCCGCTCCACCTGCCAGGCTTCCGCGAAATCCGTCCCGCCTTGCCCCTGGCCGCCAAGCGCCATGATCAGTTCATGCACCTCCAGGGTCTTCAGCTCGTTGTAGCCCAGCTGATGCCCCGGGGCCGGGCTGAAGGCGGCGTAGCCGGGCAGGGCGGGCCCGGCCAGCAGACGCTGGAAGCCGCTATCGCCGATACGGTACAGGCGCAGTTCGTTGAGGCGCTCCTGGTCGAAGGCCAGGGTGCCGCGGGTGCCGCTGATCTCGAAACTCAGGTGGTTCTTGTAGCCGTGCTTGAGCCAACTGCTGCTGAAGGTCCCGCGGGCGCCGCTGGCGAAACGCAGCAGGGCGTGGGCCTGGTCGTCCACGGCGATCGGGCGCTGTTCCTGGCTGCCGGCGCTGGCCGGGCGCTGGTGGTGCACGGTCTGGCTGTCGGCGCAGACCGCCTCGACCTCACCCAGCAGATAACGCGCCATGGCCAGCAGATGGCTGCCCAGGTCGGCCAGGGCGCCGCCGGCGTGTTGTGGCTCGCAGCGCCAGGAGAAGGGCGAGGCCGGGTCGGCCATGAAGTCTTCGCTGAACTCGCCCTGGAAGCTGACGATCTGCCCCAGTTCGCCGCTGTCGATCAGCGCCTTGGCCTGCACGATCATCGGGTTGTGCTGATAGTTGTAGCCGACCCGGGTGACCACCCCGGCGGCCTTGGCCGCCTGCTGCATCTGCTGCGCCTGTTCGACGCTGACCGCCAGGGGCTTCTCGCAGTACACCGCCTTGCCGGCCTTCAGCGCGGCCATGGCCATGGGGAAGTGCAGGTGATTGGGCGTGGTGATCGCCACCAGGTCGACCCTGGGGTCGTCGATCAGCCGTTGCCAGTCGCTGTGGGCCCGGGCAAAACCCCAGGCCGCGGCGCAGTGTTCGGCGCGCTGGCTGTCGGCATCGGCCAGCGCCGCCAGGTGCAGGCGCACCGGCAATTCGAATACCGCACTGACATTACGAAACGCCAGCGCATGGGCCCGCCCCATGAAGCCGGTGCCGATCAAGCCTATTCCAAGTTCACCCATAGCCGGACCTTTCAGAATTCTTATTGTAGGGAGTGCTATTTATGGAATAAAAATTCGGTAATTGCAATCTGTGGAATAAATTTTCAGTGGCGCGCCGCTGACGGCCGGGGCTTGGTTGAGTGTGGTTCTCTGCTGGGTGCTGAGTGGGCTCAATTGAGCCAGCCAGTGGTGAAAGGCTTGCGTATGCATGAAAGGTAGACCTCCTGGGTGGATGCCTACCTTTCAGACGTGTTCTGGCAACAGGCTATTGAGGCATAGTTTTTTATGTCTCGGCCTCGGCTCCGCATGCCCTGGTCACATCAAAAGAGCCTGTTCCACAGGCGTTTGGCCGCATTCGGCTGTTCCGCCCGCTCGCCGGTCGATTGAGGTGCCGAGGGCGGCGGTGAAGGCCGCGCAGCGGACGGGCGCGGCGCCTGGGCACTGCGTTTGCGCTGCTCATGCTGGTCCCGGAGTGCGAGTAGTTCGGGGCTGTCCGGACGGGCTTCCAGGCCATGCTTGATATAGGCCCGCGCCAGGTCGCGATCACCCTTGGCATACGCGCTTTCGCTCATCTCGGCGTAGAGCAGCGCCACCTGGTTCAACCCGGCCAGCGCCTGGGCGTTCCCCGGCTCCAGGCCGAGCATCTGCCGGTAATAGAACACCGCGCTGTCATCCTCGGGTTCCAGCAGGTGTTCTTCGGCGATGCGCTGCTCGGCCAGTTGCCGGTAGCCGGCGATCCGCGCCGCGGCTACCCGTTGCAGTCCTTGCCGGGCCTGCGCGCTGGCTTCGTCGAGCTGCAAGGCCTGGTTGAAGAAATACTCGGCATTGTCCTGCGCCGGCTCGACCAGCTGGCCCGCCGCCAGGCGCTGTTCGCCACGTGCCAGCAGCTCGCCGATCTCGAACCGCTGCTGCAGGTACAGGCCGGTGCCGCTGGCAGCGCCGAGCAGCAGCAGGCCGCCGAGTGCCCACAGCGCCAGGCGCCTGTTCGGGCTGCGCCGGCGGGCGGGCTCGGGTTCGGGCTCGGGCTCGGCCTGGGGCGGCGCAGGATCGACCAGGGCCGGCGCGAAGCGGGTAGATTCCAGCGCCACCTCGCTGGGCTCGTCCGGTTGCTCTGGCTGGTCCAGCTCATCAAGTGCCTGCAGCAGCGCCCGGCAGTCGGCGAAGCGCTGGTTGGGGTCCTTCGCCAGCATCCGCTCGAGCACCGCCTTGTACGGGCTGATGTGCGCCGGCAAGCTCGGCGCCGGCATCTGCACGTGGTTCATCACGGTCTGGGTATAGCTGGCGCCGCGGAACGGATTGGTGCCGATGAGCATCTCCAGGAAGATCACGCCCAGGCTGTAGATGTCGGTGCGGATATCCAGCGGCTGGCACTGCGTCTGTTCCGGGCTGCTGTAGGCCGGGCTGCCGACCGCGATCCCGAGCCCGGTGAGCTCGCTGTCCATCTCCAGCGCCTTGGCGATGCCGAAATCGGTGATCACCACCGTGCCGTCGCTGCGAAAGAGGATGTTCGCCGGCTTGATATCGCGGTGGATCAGGCCCTGCTCATGCACCACGGCGAGGCCGGTGGCGATCTGCCGGACGATATCCAGGGCGCGCGTCGGCTCGAACACCTCGCCCTTGTGCCGGGCCAGGTCGCCGCCGCCGACGAATTCCATGGCCAGGTAGTAGCGGCCATCGGCCAGTCTGTTGATGTCGTGGATGGTGATGATCGAGGGGTGGTGCAACGAGGCGACGATATGCCCCTCGCGGATGAAGCGCTTGCTGAACGCCTCGTCATTGGCGTTGAGCAGTACCTTCACCGCCACCTTGCGGTGCAGCGACTCCTGGGTTGCCAGGTAGACTTCGGCCATCCCGCCTTGGCCAAGCCGGCTATGCACGCAGTAGCCGGGTATTTCGGGTAATCGTTCGTCCATGAAAGAATCCGTACGCAGCCGCTGATTGAGGTATCACCGATACTGTCGGGCCGGATGTCACCCGTCGGATCAGGTCTCTATGAATTAAGAGCGGGGAACTTTTCCGGTAGTTCCTGGCTCGCCGTCTGCTGCCGTCCTGGCGTTTCGCGCTGCGCCTGGCTGGGCAGAACCCCGGCCTGTCGGGCCGAATGTCACCCGTCGGATCGGGTCTCTAATTAATAAGAGCGGGGAACTTTTCCGATAGTTCCCGGCTCGCCGTCTGCCGCCGTCCTGGCGTTTCGCGCTGCGCCTGGCTGGGCAAGCCCCCGGGCGCCGGGTCGAGTGCGCAATGCCGGCATATGAGCCTATCCTGGGGCGCTGCAAGCGACCGCCGGCGGTCGTTCAGCGGCGCTTCGTAGCCCACGGAGGTGAGCCACATGTCACGAATGGTTTCGCTCCTGGCGTTGCTCGGCGCCTTGTACCTGGCGCTCTGCGTCGCGGCGTGGGGGTTGCAGCGTTCGCTCATCTACTTCCCTCAGCCCCGCGCCATCGCCAGCCCCGCCACGCTGCTCAGGCTGCCGGTCGCCGACGCCGAGGTGCTGGTTTCCGTGAGGCCCCACGACGGCCCGAAGGCGTTGCTCTACTTCGGCGGCAACGCCGAGGACGTGTCCCTCAACCTGCCGGAGTTTGCCCGGGCCTTTCCCGAGCATGCACTCTACCTGCTGCACTACCGAGGCTATGGCGGCAGTTCCGGATCGCCCTCCGAGGCGGCCATCGCGGGCGATGCCATGGCCTTGTTCGACAAGGTGCAAGCCGCCCACCCGCGTATCGTGGTGGTCGGGCGCAGCCTCGGCGCGGCTGTCGCCGTGCGCCTGGCCAGCCAGCGTCCGGCATCGCGCCTGGTGCTGATCACGCCGTTCCACAGCCTGCAGGAGTTCGCCGCCAGCCAGTTTCCCTTTCTTCCGGTGAGGTGGCTGCTGCGGGACAAGTTCGAATCCTGGAAATACGCACCGCGCATCGCCGTGCCGACTTTGCTGATCGCCGCCGAACACGACGAAGTCATCCCGCGTTCGAGCACCGAGACGCTCTATGCGCATTTCGCCCCCGGCGTGGCCAGGCTCGAGGTCGTCCCGGGCACGGGGCACAATTCGATAAACGCGAGCCCGCGGTTCCTGGAACTGCTCCGCAGCGGGCTGTGAGCGCGCCGGCTTATGCCGGCTCCTCGCGCCTGTCCATGGCCACCTGGCGGATCGACAGGCGGATCTGCGCCGACAGCACGCGCTGGTCGAGCAGGCCCAGCGACCATCCCCAAGGCGCAAGATGCTCAGCTTTGGCTTGGCAATGCGGGCAGAGCTGCAAGGCCGGCAAGCCATCCAGCGCTGCTGACGGCCGCGAACTCTGCAGGGCTTGGTTGAGTGGTTCTCTGCCGGGTGTTGGGTTGGCTCAATTGAGCCAGCCAGTGGTGAAAGGCTGCGTATCCATGATCGGTAGACCTCCTGGGTGGATGCCTACCTTTCAAACTGGTTCTTGCAACAGGCTATTGAGACATCGCCAATAAAAAGGGTGCAATGAACAGTCATTGCACCCATGGGCCGATCACCCGAGCAGGGTCAGAACTGGAAGGTGAACCCCAGGTTGACCGCGCTGCCACCGCCATGGCCGGACACCAGCCCGGTGTAGTTCAGCGACACCAGGGTGTCTTTGCTCATGGCCATTTCCGCAGCGGCCTTGACCACCGCGCCATCGCGAGACACCGGCACGCCGTTCACCGCAAAGGCCGTCGCACTGCCGGCAAATTTCAATGAGGTTTCACGATCCAGGTCGCCGTACTGGTGTTCCCAGCCCAGCTCGCCACGCAAGGTCACCGAGCGGGTGGCGCTCACCGGCAATTGCGTATGACCTCGCAGGCCAAGGGTCGAGAGCGTGGCGTCCTGGCTTTGCTTGCTGCCATGCAAGGCTGCCGCACCGCCGCGTTCCTTGAACGAGTCGTTCTGGAAGTTGATGTAGCTGAGGTTGGCGAAAGGCTCGAAAGCCGCCCACCGGGTGTAGCCGATTTCGCCGAACACCTGATCGGTACGCGCGTTGTAGTTGGCTTTTTCATGGCTCGACTGGTTGCCGTACGTCACGTCACGGGAAGTGTCGAAGCGGTGCCAGGTGGTGGCTCCGCCGAGGCGCAGGGCGATGCTGTCGAAACGTTTGCCGCCATAGATCGACAGGTGATAGTTGTCGCTGTCGGCGGAAGTCCTGGAGGCTCCGTTCAGATCGGTTCGGGTGTAGCCGGTTGCCGCCCCGACGCGCCAGCCATCGCCGACGTCGGTGTCCAGGCCGAGCAGGACGCCGGTGGTGGAGGTGCTGTAGCGCGTGGCGTTGTGATCGGCGTCGACTTGCCTGTGGCCGCCGAGCAATTGCACCCAGCCACCATTGCTGCTGGCCTGGATATCCCTATCGATATCCAGGGCCTGAGCCTGTTGCAGGCGGCCGTTGACTGCGTCACGCAGGTAACGGCTGTCAGCGATCTGCGCAGCGGCGATGTCGGCGTGCACCTGGCCATCGAGCTGGTTGAAGGCTTGTCGCGCCAGTTCCGCCGAGTCGGAGGCCAGGATGCTCTCGTACACCGGATTACCTGCGCTCAATGTGTCGATGGCGCTGGCGACGGCACGCTCGTTACGGGTCAAGGCTACGCTGGCGAACGCGGTCTGGTTGCGGTAGATGCCCAGGTTCAGCTGGTTCGGCTGGTAGTCCAGGCGGGTGTCGAGGAACAAGAAGCCGGGGGCGACGGCAGCGAACTGGCCGTTGATACCCTGGCTGGCGCTGAGGATGTTGAACTGCTGGCCCAGGTAGCTGCTGGCCTGGGCCGCAGACAGCAGGTTGGGGCTGTTTTCCATGGAGAGGGTGACCTGTCCGCCGTTGAGAGTGGCCACGCCTGTGCTCTGGATGGCGTCGGTCTGCCCGTTGGCGGCGATTTCCACCGCGTACACCGAACCCGGGTTGAACGTGACGTCGCCGGTGTGCAGGGTGCCGACCGAATGGCCGGGGGCCACGGTACCGCCGTTGTTCACCAGCAGGGTGCCGATGCTGCCGTTACCCGCCAGGGTGCCGCCGATACGGGTGACCACCTGGTTATTGGCATCGACGGTGCCCACGGCGCTGCCATCGACCGTCACGCTGGAGGTCAAGCTGCCGTCCACCGAGAGCTTGCCGCCACGGACCCAGGTACTGCCCGAATAGCGGCTCTGCCCGTCGAGTACCAGTTCCCCATCCCCGGACTTTGTCAGGCTGCCGACATAGGTCTGGCCGGTCAGCGGGTCCAGGCCGCGGGTCAGCGTTGCCTGTTCCCGGGCCATGCCGATCTCGTACTGGAATTGATCGTCCGCCGAGGCCCCGGCCGGCAGACCGTTGACCCAACCTTTTTGCTGCTTGATCGCGCTCCAGGTGGCCTGTTCGGCAGCGTCTTCGCTGCGTCGGGCACGGATCGCTTCGTCGGAGATGTCGTTGGCCCAGATATCGCGGGTGCCGGCGGGCAGCGCCACGGCCAGTGCACCGACGAACTGTCCCGGGCCCTGCATGGCCTTTTTCAGGTTGGGCAGGCCCCAGCCGTTGACCACGCCTGGCACCTGCGGGGTGCCGGGAGCGGCGTCGTGCACCGGTTGCAGGTTGTCGTAGGTGCGTCCTCCCGTCCGGTCGCCGACCGGGGTGTCCGGGCCGTCCGGGGTTTGCAGGGTGGAGGTGGTCAGCAAGACATCGCGGGCCTGGCTCGCGGTCATGTAGGGAAAGCGCTGGATCACCAGGGCCAGGGCGCCGGAAACGCTGGGGGCGGCCGCCGAGGTGCCGTTGGCGTTGGGGATGATCTCGCCTTCCGGTCCTGCGGACGGAATGCCGGAAACCCCCATGACGCACCACCACTTGGAGGTGCCGCAGCGGTTGTAGACCTGGGCGCCGCTCTCGTCATAACCGGTGATGGACAGCCACTTGGATTCCAGGTCCGGCTTGAAATAGGGGAGGTTGGCGTTGGTGTCCGGGTTGGCGCCATGGCTGTCGTTGCCGGCGGAGATGATCTGGATGAACGAGTACTGCCGGCCGGCGTCGGCCATGGCATCCATCCAGGTCTTCTGGCCCGCGTGGGCCTTGTCCCAGAACGGCCGGTAGGCGGCGGTCATGTCCCTGAGGATAGCCTGCGGGCTGTCGCCGACCGTGCCGAAGTGGTTCTCTACGTCATTACGCGAGTTCTGCCCCCAGCTCTGGTTGACGATCGACACTTTTTTCGCCGCCAGCGCGTCGTAGCTGGCCATGAAGGCGTTGTAGTCGAGGTCGTTGGAGCCTTGATAACGGTCGTTGTCGCTGCCGCCGGTGTTGGCCACGAACAGATTGGCGTCGAAGGCGATGCCGTGCATGCCGGTACCATTGCGACTGGCCGCCAGTACTCCGGACATTTCCGTGCCGTGGCCGTCGTTGAAGCTTGGGTCGTACTCACCCGGAATACTGAAGTGCTCACCTTTGTGGAACTCGCCGGCAGGCACCTCCAGCCGATAGCGCGGATGGGTTGCGTAGTATTCGCCGGTAGAGGTGACCGCCTGCACACGGTTTTCGCCTGCGGCGTTCTTGCCCTGGAATTCCGAATGTTCACTGAGGATGCCCGAGTCCAGCACGCCGACGTTTACCCCTTTCCCGGTGATACCCAGGGCATAGGCGTAATAGGCGTTGGTCCGGTCCAGGCCGGAGTTGACCTGGGCTTCCGGAGTCTTCCAGGTTTGCGCGTTATTGCTCCAGTTGCCGGTCGCGGCGGACCATGACTGTCCGGTATTGAGTTGTTTATGCAGGTCCGTGGCCACACCCGGCTCTATATAGGTATAAGGTTGGGCCGCCGGCAGGTTGGTAATAATCGCTTGGGCGAAGTCGAATATGTTCTGGGTATAACGGCCGGAGTTGCTGAACAGGCGACTTTTATAGCGATCCAGATTGTTGTTGTAATCAAGTGGCTTGCTCGTATCGCCGAGCATTGCACTGATCGACAGGTTTTCCGCCTGCAACTCGTAGTTCTGCTGGAGCAACGAGTCGAACTTTGTCGATTGTGCGGCAAACTCTTTGGCTGCCAGGTCCAGGGTATTGCCTACACCAAAACGCAAGTTGGTATACACGGCGCTGCCCGGCGCGAATGACGCAGCGGCGTTCCTGAACGCAGCCTCCAATACCTGGGGTGTATAGGGCGAGCCGGTGGGCGGATTATCTGCCAGAGCCATCTGGCCCTGACCCAGCCACAAGGCGATGGCCATTGCGACAGGGCTCAGGGAAGCCGGTTTTAAACGGTTGCTGCGTTTTCCTGAATCGATACCTGCTACGTCCATGTTCCTTTTCCTTGAGATATGTCCTTGGTCGAAACTGATGTTTCGATCTCTTGTAATAGGCAGGGTGTAAATGATGGGCTGAAACAAAGGTGCTGCTTGGAAGCACGTGGTGTGTTTATTGTTTTTACTGAGCAATAGGGAACTCAGTCTCGGTTATCGTTACTGTATCGCTTGATACTCACTAGGTGGTACATATTAGGAAGTCGACAATCAACGAGTTGTCAGTTGTTGATCCTCAAGTTGTTTTTCTTTAAGGCGCACATCGCCCTCCGCTGTTTTCAAACAATGGTTTTTCACATGAGTGGTGTTGCAGAAAAAATAACTGCGAGAGGGTTATAGCATGACAAATGAGCATGTAACAAAATATTTATAGAGTGCTACGAACTTGATACCGGAACTGTGACAGGTTTGGTTTTCTGTTTGAGAAAGGTTGGGGCGAGGTGTGGGTGCCGGGCACTAAAAAGGCAGCCCGCAGGCTGCCTTTGTTGTACGGCGAGGATCGCTCAGGACAGGAAACCGCCGTCCACGTTCAGCGATACGCCCGTGGTGTAGCTCGAGGCGTCGCTGGCCAGGTAGAGCACGGCGCCGGCCATTTCGCTCGGGTCGGCCACGCGCTTGAGGGGGATCTGCGCCAGGGCGGTCTTGAGGATGGCGTCGTTCTTCACCAGCGCCGAGGCGAACTTGGTGTCGGTCAGGCCCGGCAGCAGGGCATTGCAGCGGATGCCGAACTGCGCGCATTCCTTGGCGAAGACCTTGGTCATGTTGATCACCGCCGCCTTGGTCACCGAGTAGATGCCCTGGAAGATGCCGGGGGATACGCCGTTGATCGAGGCCACGTTGATGATGCTGCCGCCGCCGTTGTCGCGCATCAGCTTGCCGGCTTCCACCGACATGAAGAAGTAGCCGCGGATGTTGACGTCGACGGTCTTCTGGAAGGCGCCGAGGTCGGTGTCCAGCACGTTGCAGAACTGCGGGTTGGTGGCGGCGTTGTTGACCAGGATGTCCAGGCGCCCGAACTGTTCGCGGATGCCGGCGAACACCTGGCTGATCTGCTCCATCTCGCCGATATGGCAGGCGATGGCGGTGGCCTTGCCGCCAGCGGCGATGATGGCGTCGGCCACATGCTGGCAGCCTTCGAGCTTGCGGCTCGAGACGATCACATGGGCGCCTTGCTGGGCCAGCAGCTTGGCGATGGCTTCACCGATGCCGCGGCTGGCGCCGGAGACGAAAGCGATCTTGCCGTCGAGGTCGAACAACTGAGTCTTGGACATGGTTTTTCCTTATTGTGTGCCTGGCGCCGGGACGATCAGAGGCTGGATTTTTGGATGACCTGCAGGCTCATCTGCTCCAGCAGCTTGTTCATGTGGATGAACTGCGCGAAGCGTTTGTCCTGGGTCTGGCCATGGAAGAAGCGGTAGTAGATCTGCTGCACGATGCCGGCCAGGCGGAACAGGCCGTAGGTGTAGTAGAAGTCGAAATTGCCGATCTGGATGCCGGCGCGTTCGGCGTAGTAGTCGACGAACTGCTGGCGGGTCAGCATGCCCGGGGCGTTGCTCGGCTGGCGGCGCATCAGTTGCACCGGCGCCGGGTCGCTGGCCTCGATCCAGTAGGCCAGGGTGTTGCCCAGGTCCATCAGCGGGTCGCCCAGGGTGGTCAGTTCCCAGTCCAGCACGCCGATGATCTGCATCGGGTTGGCCGGGTCGAGGATCACGTTGTCGAAGCGGTAGTCGTTGTGCACGATGCTGGAGGTCGGGTGATCGGCCGGCATCTTGTCGTTGAGCCAGGCCTTGACCGCT
The DNA here is from genome assembly GCF_028640915.1 of Pseudomonas sp. B3G-3. Taxonomy (NCBI): domain Bacteria; kingdom Pseudomonadati; phylum Pseudomonadota; class Gammaproteobacteria; order Pseudomonadales; family Pseudomonadaceae; genus Pseudomonas; species Pseudomonas sp. B3G-3. Next base: position 85,914 of record NZ_JAQZAB010000105.1, read on the forward strand.
TCCCACTTGGGCGCGTCGGGGGTCAGGGCTTTCTCGTAGCGGTCGCTCCAGCCCTTGATCTGGCGTTGCACATAGCCTTCGGGCTTGCCCAGGTCGCTCAGGCCACAGGCCTTGTAGTCGACCCGGTGCAGCTCGACGAACTTGTCGATGAAGCTCTTGCACAGGGTTTCGGTCCTGGTCGCGTCGAAACCCAGTTCCGGCGGCAGGTCGGAGCGCAGGATGATGCCCTTGACCCGCTCCATCACATAGAACTCGGCGCCGATCACCGATTCGTCGGTGCAGTGCACATAGGCTTTCGGGCAATACGGAAAGCCGTCCTTGAGCTGGTTGAGGATGCGGTATTCGCGGCCCATGTCGTGGGCCGACTTGGCCTTGTGGCCAAAGGGCGGGCGGCGCAGGACAAATTCCTGCTCCGGGTATTCCAGCAGGTAGGTCAGGTTCGAAGCGCCGCCCGGAAACTGGCTGATCTGCGGGGTGCCGGTCAGGCCCGGAATATGTGCCTTGAGGTACGGATCGATCAGGTTGGCATCGAGTTCCTCGCCGGAGCGAGTACGGGTGGACTGGTCAGTAAGCGCCATGCTTATCCCTTCTGCTTATTCTGGAGGCCAGAGATTATTGACTAATCTAATGCGCCCACCTGAGCGCCACAATCGCCGAAGGGCTTTATAGGTGAGCGTGTTGCCGGACAATCATTGCTTTTGATACAAGCGTTTGAATGTGCCCGGCTTCACTCTAGTCCAGATCGCGGGGCCTGAATGAGCATTCCGACCGGGCTCGCGCATCGACAGCCGGTTGCTGCGCTGCGGCATGACCTGCACAGCGCCGCGGGCGCCTTTGGTAGCGCGCCTGGTTCAGTTCGGCGCAGGCAGGGCGATGGGGGTCAACAGCGGCTGGCCGCTGAAATGGGCGACGAGGTTCTTGCCCACCAGCTCCACCGTGGCCTGGGTCGCTTCCGGCGACAGCCCGGCGACGTGCGGCGTCAGCACCACATTGTTCAGGGTCTTCAAGGCATCCGGCACCCGCGGCTCGTCGTCGAACACGTCCAGGGCCGCGCCGGCGATGCTGCGTTGCTCCAGGGCCTGCAGCAGGTCGGCGGTATTGACCACGCTGGCGCGGGCGATGTTCACCAGGAACCCCTCCGGGCCCAAGGCCTGGAGCACGGCTTTGTCGATCAGTTGGCGAGTGCCCAGGCCGCCGGGTGTGGCGACCACCAGGAAGTCCGAATGCCGCGCCAGTTCGGTCGGGGTCGGGCAGAAACTGTAGGGCACGTCGCTGCGGATCTGCCGGTTGTGGTAGCTGACGCTCATGTCGAAGCCGTTGGCGCAGCGTTTGGCGATGGCCAGGCCGACGGCGCCAAGGCCCAGGATGCCCAGGCGCTTGCCGGCCAGGGAAGGGCGCATGACTTTCGGCCATTCGCCGCGCCGCACGGCGGCATCGGCGCGGGGAATGTCACGCACCAGGGACAGCAACAGGGCCATGGCGTGGTCGGCCACCGACGAGGCGTTGACCCCGGCGCCGTTGCTCACCGCGATCCCGCGGTTGCTCGCCGCTTGCAGGTCGACCTGCTCGTAGCCGGCACCGATCACGCAGATGATTTCCAGGTGCGGCAGGGCGGCGATTTCTTCGGCGGTCAGGCCCAGCGGGCCGCGGGTGAGCACGGCGTTGATCTGCCCGGCATGGGCCTTGATGGCGGCCGCCCGTTCGCTGGGCGTCGGCGCGAGGATCAGGTGGAAGCCCTGGTTTTCCAGGATCCACAGGTAGTCATTGATGGTTTCGACGAGGACCAGAACGGTGGCGGGCATGCGTGTCTCCTGAAGGACTGAAGAGGGACGGACGGCGTACGGCACATCGACGACAACCGGCGTACAGCTCCTGGAGCTGCTGTACCGTGATAAACCACTCAAGCGCTCAAGATTGCGGATTGCAGGGCACTTTGGCAAGGCGCAGTCGCGGGTTTTTCCCGCGGCTGCGGCCTGGAGAATGTCGCCGCTCTCGAGTGCCTTATCGCCAGCAAGCCTGGCTCCTACAGAAGCAGCGGCGATCACGGTCTCGCGCCTGACATGGCTTCTGTAGGAGCGAGGCTTGCCCGCGATGACGGACTGGAGGGCACCACTGCCTTCAAGGTCCTGAACGCCAGCAGGGGGAATGCTCAGAAGCGGATATCAGCAGTTTTCACTCGCCGGACAAAGGCGCCGTCCAGGGTCGCGTTGTGGTGCTCGATGATCGCCCGGGCCGGCAGCGCCGGGGTGTCCATGCAGGTATGGGCATCCTCCACCAGCACGGCGGCGAACCCCAGGTCCAGGACGGCGCGGCAGGTCGCGTCGATGCAGTACTGGGTCTTCATGCCGACAATCACCAGCTCATCGATCTGCTCGGCCCGCAGCTGTTCGGCCAGCCCGGTGCCGACAAAACAATTGGGGCGGGTTTTGTCCAGCCGCAGGTCGCTGGCCTCGAGCTGCAATTGCGGCAGCAGTTGCCACGGCGCGCTGCCGGCGGCGATGGGCGAACCTTGCGGGCCGGTATGGCGTACGGCGATCACCGGCGCGCCGGCCTGCCGGGCGCGGTGGATCAACTGGTTGATGTTGTCGAGCACGCGCTGCCCCTCGAAGGGCTGCTCTGGTCCGTGAAACAGGCCGACCTGCATGTCGACGATCAGCAGGGCGGGGCGCTGGGCCTGGGGTGACGGCATGGTGTTTCTCCTTGTGAGCCAGCTGGACGGAGAAACAAAAGGCCCCGTCCATTGCTGGCGGGGCCTTGGGTTCGACTGCGCTGTTGTCAGCTCATGCAGCGACCACACGACCCGCCGGAAGCGGTCGTGGTGGTAGTGCGGGTGAGGTGGCGCGGGAAAGGATTCATGGCACCGATCATGGGGCCGGGGTTCGCGCACTGTCAATCCGAGGGGATGCTGGTTTGAGTGTCCGGGCATTGGCGGTTTTCAGCCGTCGGGTGAAGGCGCCGAAGGCCTGGTGCCGCTTTTTGCAGCGCTGCATCAGCGAGCCGGGCGGGCGGGTAATCGAAGGGCGCCGTGGGCTACGCTGAGCTTGCTTGAGTGTCTTGAGCGGATGCGGGTCAGCGCTCCTGACCAGCAGGTCGCTTTCAGGACACGATGGGTCGCCTGGGTGCAATCGCCGGGCTATGGTGATGGGCAAGCTTCCAGGATGCCCCGGACCCGGTGCGCCAAGACACTTGGCCGGAGAGCAAGAATGGCGACCGAGGATCCACGCCTCCGTGACGTGGTCGGGCGCTGCAGCCGAAGACTCCGGACGGCTGCCGCTATGCGGCGGTGGCGTTCGAGATGCCGAGGTACGTTTATGTCTGATGACACGCTTCACCTGCCTTTGATTCACAGCGTATTGGAGCGCGAAAAGGACACTCCCGGTGCCTTGCTGCCCATTCTCCACGCCATTCAGGACGGTTGTGGGTACATCCCCGACACCGCCATCCCCGAGATCGCCCATGCCCTCAACCTCAGCCTGGCTGAAGTGCACGGCGTGATCAGCTTCTACCACGATTTCCGTACCACACCGCCCGCGCGCCATACCCTGCGCCTGTGCCGGGCCGAGTCCTGCCAGAGCCGGGGCGCCGAACACCTGGCTGCGCAGCTGCGCGAACAACTGTTGCTGGACGACCATGGCACCACCGCCGACGGCAGTATCAACCTGCGTCCCGTCTATTGCCTGGGGGCCTGCGCCTGTTCGCCGGCCCTGGAACTGGACGGCGAGCTGCACGCCCGGATCACCCCCGAGCGCCTGCGCCAGCTGGTCAGTGGCTGCCTGGAGGATGGCGCATGCTGAAGCTCTATATCCCCCGCGATTCGGTGGCCCGTGCCGTGGGCGCGGACAAGGTGGCCGTGGCGCTGGTGCGTGAGGCCGAACGTCGACAACTGCCCTTGGAGCTGTGCCGCACCAGCTCCCGTGGCCTCTATTGGCTGGAGCCGCTGCTGGAAGTGGACAGCGCCGACGGCCGCCTGGGTTTCGGCCCCCTGACCGCGGAGGACGTACCGAGCCTGCTCGACGCCCTGGCGGCAGACCCAAACAGCCATCCCTTGGCCCTGGGGCCGGTGGAAGAGATCCCTTATTTGAAGAGCCAGCAGCGCCTGCTGTTCGCTCGGGCCGGCATCACCCAGCCGCTGTCCCTGGACGATTACCGCGCCCAGGGCGGTTTCCGGGGCCTGGCCCGGGCCATCCAGATGGCGGGCGATGAGGTGGTCGCCAGCGTGCTCGACTCCGGCCTGCGCGGCCGGGGTGGCGCGGCCTTTCCGGCGGGTATCAAGTGGCGCACCGTGCGCGAAGCCGCGGGTGCCCAGAAATATGTGGTCTGTAACGCCGATGAAGGCGACTCCGGCACCTTCGCCGACCGCATGTTGATGGAGGGCGACCCCTTCCTGCTGATCGAAGGCATGATCATCGCCGGCATCGCCGTGGGCGCCAGCCAGGGCTATATCTACGTGCGCTCGGAATACCCGGACGCCATCGGCACCCTGAACGAGGCCCTGCGCATCGCCCGCGAGGCCGGTTACCTGGGGGCGAACGTGGGCGGTAGTGGCCGCCCCTTCGAGCTGGACGTGCGGGTGGGGGCCGGCGCCTACATCTGCGGTGAGGAAACGGCGCTGCTGGAGTCCCTCGAAGGCAAGCGCGGCACGGTTCGCGCCAAACCGCCGCTGCCGGCCCTGCAAGGCCTGTTCGGCTTGCCAACGCTGGTGCACAACGTGCTGACCCTGGCCTCGGTACCGATCATCCTGGAGAAGGGCGCGCAGTTCTATCGCGACTTCGGCATGGGACGTTCCCTGGGCACCATGCCGTTCCAACTGGCCGGCAACGTCCGCCAGGCGGGCCTGGTCGAACGCGCCTTCGGCCTGAGCCTGCGCGAGCTGGTGGAAGGTTATGGCGGCGGTACCGCCAGTGGCCGGCCATTGAAGGCGGCGCAAGTGGGTGGGCCGCTGGGCGCCTGGGTGCCCCCCGCGCAGTTCGATACGCCGCTGGACTACGAGGCGTTCGCCGCCATGGGCGCGATGCTCGGCCACGGTGGCGTGGTGGTCGCCGACGACAGCCTGGACATGGCCCAGATGGCCCGTTTCGCCTTGCAGTTCTGCGCCGAGGAATCCTGCGGCAAGTGCACGCCGTGCCGGATCGGCTCGACCCGCGGGGTGGAGGTGGTGGACCGCTTGATCGCTAGCACCGACGCCGCGGCCCGCGAGGAACAGGCGCTGCTGCTGCAAGACCTCTGCGACACTCTGCAATACGGCTCGCTCTGTGCCCTGGGCGGAATGACTTCCTACCCTGTCGCCAGCGCCCTCAAGCACTTTCCCGCCGACTTCGGTCTGGCGACCACGGAGGCCGACCAATGATCAATATCTTCGACCCAACCAGTGATATCGACCTCGGCACCCCGGCCCGCGAAAGCGCGGTGCAGGTCAGCCTGACCATCGACGGCCGCGAAATCAGCGTGGCTTCCGGCACTTCGGTGATGCGCGCCGCGGCACTGCTCGGCACCACCATCCCCAAACTCTGTGCCACCGACAGCCTGGAAGCCTTCGGCTCCTGCCGCATGTGCCTGGTGGAGATCGAGGGCATGCGCGGCTATCCGGCCTCCTGCACCACGCCGGTGACCGAGGGCATGGTCGTCCACACCCAGACCTCCAAACTCGCCAGCCTGCGGCGCAACGTGATGGAGCTGTACATCTCCGACCACCCGCTGGACTGCCTGACGTGTTCGGCCAACGGCAACTGCGAGTTGCAGACGGTGGCGGGGCAGGTGGGCCTGCGAGAAGTGCGCTACGGCTACGAGGGCGCCAACCACCTGGACGAACAGAAGGACGTCTCCAACCCCTATTTCGACTACGACCCGAGCAAGTGCATCGTCTGCAACCGCTGCGTGCGCGCCTGCGAGGAAACCCAGGGCACCTTCGCCCTGACCATCAGCGGGCGCGGTTTCGATTCGCGAGTGGCGGCGGCCGGCGGCGACAATTTCCTCGACTCCGAGTGCGTGTCCTGCGGCGCCTGCGTGCAGGCCTGCCCGACCGCCACCCTGATGGAAAAGAGCGTGGTGGAAATCGGCCAGCCCGAGCGCAGCGTCATCACCACCTGCGCCTACTGTGGCGTGGGCTGCTCCTTCCGCGCCGAGATGAAAGGCGAGCAACTGGTGCGCATGGTCCCGGACAAGAACGGCCAGGCCAACCACGGCCACTCCTGCGTCAAAGGGCGCTTCGCCTGGGGCTACGCCACCCACCCGGACCGCATCACCAAGCCGATGATCCGTAAGCACATCAGCGATCCGTGGCAAGAGGTCAGCTGGGAAGAGGCGGTCACCTACGCGGCCAGCGAGTTGCGCCGCATCCAGTTGAAATACGGACGCGATTCCATCGGTGGCATCACCTCCAGCCGTTGCACCAACGAAGAGACGTACCTGGTGCAGAAGCTGGTGCGCACCGCCTTCGGCAACAACAACGTCGACACCTGCGCCCGGGTCTGCCATTCGCCCACCGGCTACGGCCTCAAGCAGACGCTGGGCGAGTCCGCCGGTACCCAGAGTTTCGACTCGGTGATGCAGGCCGACGTCATTCTGGTGATGGGCGCCAACCCCACCGACGCGCACCCGGTATTCGGCTCTCAGCTCAAGCGCCGCCTGCGCCAGGGCGCGCGGTTGATCGTCATCGACCCGCGGCGCATCGACCTGGTGGATTCGCCCCATGCCCGTGCCGACCTGCATTTGCAGCTGCGTCCGGGCACCAACGTGGCCATGCTCAACGCATTGGCCCATGTGATCGTCACCGAGGGCCTGGTCAACCAGCCTTTCGTCGATCAGCGCTGCGAAGCGGCGGACTTCGCCCGCTGGCGCGATTTCGTCAGCCTGGCGGAGAATTCCCCCGAGGTCCTGGGGCCGATTTGCGGGGTGCCGGCCAAACAGATCCGCGAGGCCGCGCGGCTGTACGCCACCGGTGGCAACGCGGCCATCTACTACGGCCTGGGCGTCACCGAGCACAGCCAGGGCAGCACCTCGGTGATGGGCATCGCCAACCTGGCGATGGTCACCGGCAACATCGGCCGCGAGGGTGTCGGGGTCAACCCGCTGCGCGGGCAGAACAACGTCCAGGGCTCCTGCGACATGGGTTCCTTCCCCCATGAGCTGCCTGGCTATCGGCATATCTCCAACGAGGCGGTGCGCGCCGAGTTCGAACAGGCCTGGAACGTGACCCTGCAACCCGACCCGGGCCTGCGCATCCCCAACATGTTCGAGGCGGCCCTGGACGGCACCTTCAAGGCGCTCTACTGCCAGGGCGAGGACATCGCCCAGAGCGACCCCAACACCCAGCACGTGACCGCCGCCCTGACGGCCATGGAGTGCGTGGTGGTGCAGGACATCTTCCTCAACGAGACGGCCAAGTTCGCCCATGTGTTCCTGCCGGGCAGCTCCTTCCTCGAGAAGGACGGCACCTTCACCAACGCCGAGCGCCGCATCTCGCGGGTGCGCAAGGTCATGGAACCGCTGGCCGGCAAGGCCGACTGGGAGGCCACCATCGCCCTGGCCGACGCCCTGGGCTACAAGATGCAGTACAGCCATCCATCGGAGATCATGGATGAGATCGCACGCCTGACCCCGACTTTCCACCGTGTCAGCTACGCCGAGCTGGACCGTCACGGCAGCCTGCAATGGCCGTGCAACGATGCCGCGCCGGACGGCACGCCGACCATGCACATCGATGAGTTCGTGCGCGGCAAGGGCCGCTTCATGCTCACCGGCTACGTGCCCACCGAGGAGAAGGTCAACAGTCGCTACCCGTTGCTGCTGACCACCGGGCGCATCCTCAGCCAGTACAACGTCGGCGCCCAGACCCGGCGCACCGACAACGTGGCCTGGCACGAGGAGGACCGCCTGGAAATCCACCCGACCGACGCCGAGAACCGCGGCATCGTCGATGGCGACTGGGTCGGCATCGGCAGCCGCGCCGGGCAGACGGTGCTGCGCGCCAAGGTCAGCGAGCGGGTGGCGCCGGGGGTGGTCTACACCACCTTCCACTTCCCGGAATCGGGCGCCAACGTGATCACCACCGACAACTCCGACTGGGCCACCAACTGTCCGGAATACAAGGTGACGGCGGTGGAGGTGGTGCGGGTCAACCAGCCTTCCGAATGGCAGAAGCGTTATCAGGCGTTCAGCGATGAACAGGGGCGCCTGCTGCGGGAGCGTCGTCACGCCGAGAAAGCCGAGGTGCGCCGATGAGCAGCGAAAGCCTGATCAAGATGGCCAACCAGATTGCCCAGTTCTTCGCCAGCGAACCGGACAAGGCCCAGGCAGTGCGCAGCGTGCGCCAGCACCTGAAAAGCTTCTGGACGCCGGCCATGCGCAGAGAGTTGGCCGCCTGGGAGGTGACACACCCCGGCACGGCGCTGCACCCCCTGGTGCAGGCGGCGTTGAAGGAAGAGGAAACGCAAGGGCAGACCTAGCGTCTGCCGTTGGCGGGCAAACCTTGAACCGGACCGCCTTGTTGCAACCAACCAGAAGCCAGGGCCTTGCCCTGGCTTCTGCGTTACATCCAGCACGAAGGCCAGGCCTGGACCTGATCCAGCACTTGCCGCCGATCAATGAAAGGCTGCGCCTGACCCCGCAAAACCGCGCTCCAGACATCTGCACCGGCAAACCGTTCCTCAGCTAAGTCTTTGCTTCTGTCGAGTAATCCCGGACAATCGCGCCCCTGTTTCGGCGAGGGCTCTGTCTGTCGGGTATTCCGACGCGTCCTGGCCGAGTGGCAAATGACCGGAATGTGGAGATCCCACCGGATGAATGATCAGGCCAACAGCGTTGATCAGCGCTTTGAAGCGGCAGCCCCAGCGACCCTCGCGAGCTGGAATCGCCAAGACACTACCTGGATGCTGGGCCTGTTCGGCACCGCCATCGGCGCAGGGACCCTGTTCTTGCCGATCAACGCCGGCCTGGGCGGCTTCTGGCCGCTGCTGATCCTGGCGCTGCTGGCGTTCCCGATGACCTTCTTCGCCCACCGTGGCCTGACCCGCTTCGTGCTCTCCGGGCGTGACGGCGCGGACATCACCGAAGTGGTGGAAGAGCATTTCGGGATCAAGGCCGGCGCCCTGATCACCTTGCTCTACTTCTTCGCCATCTTCCCGATCCTGCTGATCTACAGCGTGGCCCTGACCAACACCGTGGGCAGCTTCATGGAGCACCAGTTGCACATCATGCCGCCGCCGCGCGCCGTGCTGTCGCTGGTGCTGATCCTCGGCCTGCTGGCCGTGGTGCGCTGCGGCGAGCAGGTGATCGTCAAGGCCATGAGCCTGATGGTCTACCCGTTCATCGTCGCCTTGCTGTTCCTCGCGGTGTTCCTGGTTCCGCACTGGAACGGCGGCATCCTCAGCACCGCCAGCACCCTGCCTGAACCTTCGGCGTTCCTGCACACCCTGTGGCTGGCGATCCCGGTCATGGTGTTCTCGTTCAACCATTCGCCGATCATCTCGGCCTTTGCCGTGGACCAGAAGCGTCGTTATGGCGCACACGCCGAAGAGCGCAGCTCGCAGATCCTCTCCCGCGCGCACCTGCTGATGGTGGCGATGGTGCTGTTCTTCGTCTTCAGCTGCGTGCTGACCCTGTCGCCGGCCCAACTGGCCGAAGCCAAGGCGCAGAACCTGTCGATCCTGTCGTACCTGGCCAACCACTTCAGCAACCCGACCATCGCTTTCGCCGCGCCGCTGATCGCGTTCGTGGCCATCGCCAAGTCGTTCCTGGGCCATTACATCGGCGCCAGCGAAGGCCTCAAGGGGCTGATCGTGAAAAGCGGCCGCCGCCCGGGCGCCAAGGCCCTGGACCGCATGACCGCGGCCTTCATGCTGGTGGTGTGCTGGATAGTCGCCACGCTCAACCCGAGCATCCTCGGGATGATCGAAACCCTGGGCGGCCCGATCATCGCGGCCATCCTGTTCCTGATGCCGATGTACGCCATCCGCAAGGTGCCGGCCATGGCCCGCTACCGCGGCCAGGCCTCCAACGTGTTCGTCACCCTGGTCGGCCTGGTGGCGATCACCGCGCTGGTCTACTCCCTGAGCGCCTGACCCGCCGGCGGCCCACCGCGTGTTGGCGGTGGGTTGCTGCGCAGAAATGCCTGATTCAGCGAAGCCACGGCCGCTGACTGCGTGTAAAGCGCGGCGCGGCCGTTTTTCTGGTAGGCCGCAAAGTCCAGGGCCAGCAAGTGGTCGCGGTTGACCCGTTGCGGCTGGCCGAGCCGGCTCAGCGCCACGCCATGGCGCAGGAAGTAACGCTCCAGCGCCGGCGTGGTGACCGCCACCACCGAGTTCGCGCCCAGGGTCCAGGCGGTGTGCAGGGTGTGCCAGAACACCCGCATCGGCAGTTTGCCGTTTTCCAGGGCCGAGGCGGCGAAACGCGAGATTTCCCAGGTGTCGTGCTGCCGCGGCAAGGGCCGGTCGCAGAGAAAACCGAACACGTCCGCCAGCAGATAGGGCTGGGTGGTCGGCAGCAAGCGGGCGCAGCCGTGGACCTTTTCCTCGCTGTCCAGCGCCAGGGTGTAGCGGGTGTCGGCATGGTCGAACTGATCGACCTCGTGCCCGCACTGGCCGGTGCAGGCGGGTAGTCGCCAACCCAATTGCTTGATGAAGACCGCATGGCGATAGCGGCCGAGGTCGTCGCGCAGTGTCGGTGAAAGCTGGCTTTCATGCCGTGAAACCACAGTGATCATGGGTCGATATCCTTATCGTCGGATGAAGCGTCAGATCAGCCCCAGGACGGCGGCATAGGCGGCGGCCAGAGTCTTGTTGGCTGCGCCGAATTTCTTCTGGATGACCTTGAGGTGGAAGTTCACGGTATTCACCGAGATGCCCAGGATCAGGGCAATCTCCCCGGAACTCTTGCCGTCGGCCGTCCATTGCAGGATTTCCCGCTCGCGCGCGCTCAGCTCCAGCTGTTCGACCTGGCTGCTGGGGTGCCCGAGTTCGCCGAGGCGCGTGGTCGCCAGTTCGATGATGCAGCGCAGGCGCAGGCGGATTTCTCCCAGTTCCACGGCGCTGATCGCCGTGCATTCGCGGGCCACCGACAACACGCTCAGGGCGCTGTCGGGCGTGTGGATGGGCAAGGTGGCGCCCACCCGCAAGCCCCATTCCCGGGCCTCGCCCCACAACACCGAGCCTTTGCCGAACAAGGCGTCGCTCCAGACCACCATTTCCGTGGAGCGCAGGCCGTTGAGGATCGTCGGGTCGATCGCGGCGTAGTTCTGTTGCTGGTAACGCTCTATCCAGGCTTGCGGATAGGAGCCATAGATATCGATTTTCGGGCGGGTGAAGGGGATCGAATGCCTGACTCCGTAAGCGTAGAAATCAAACCCCAGGGACCGGACTTCCCGTTCCAGCAGCGCGAATACCTGTGCGCTCTCCTGTTGCTTGAGTATCTCCATGCGCAGGTCGTTCCACCAGTGCATGAAATCCTGTCGTTTCTCCATGGCGTTTGCCTTGATTCCTTGCACGTCAGGGAATCTAGTCCAGGGCAATACGCTGTCAATATTCATGAAGTTCATAGAAAACCCCGCAACTGCCCTGATCCGGCGTCCTTCATCGGGCCGCCCGGGCGCGGGGCCGGCAATTCGGACGGTGGCACTCTGCAAGGGGGCTCATGACCAAGGCTTGCCTGCGTCAATATGTCGCGCTTTGGCCGTGTGCCGTAAAGGCGCTGGCCAGGCCGATAAGGGCAAAAGACGTCCCCGGCAAAACCGCTGGCGATCATGCACATAACTCTTTTCCTTGAGTGTTCTGGCTGTCTCCGGCCAGGGGGATGGGGCAGTTTCAGGCAGAGCGCAGGCGGGTCATGGGTTCCACAGCGGTGGCCGGCTCGCGGGCGCTGGGCAGCAACTGGGCGAGCAGGGCGCGATGTACGCCGTCGGCGGCGGTTCTCGATTCCAGGTCGAGAAAGTGCCCGCTGCCCTCGACCACCGCGAAGCTGCAATCGCGCACATAACGGCGGAACTGCCGGGCGTCCTGCGCCGGGGTGTATTCGTCCCACGCGCCATTGATGAAGTGCACATGGCTGTCGATCGCTGCCAGGCGCTGGACGAAGGTGCCCTGGTTGAGCCTGAGCGCCTGTTCGATATGAAAGCGCACCTGGTGCCGCTCGGCGTCCACCAGGGTGGCCATGTGCAACTGGTTGGCGGCCTTCAGGCGCGGTGGCAGGTGCTTGCCCAGGGTGTCGTTGAGCAGGTGGCCGATCCCGCCGCTGTCCTGCCGCTCCAGCAAGGCCTGGGCGCTGCTTATGTAATCGAGCATCGGCGGGTTGAGGAGGGGGGTGAAGGACATCACCACCGAGCTTTCCACGGTGCCCGGGTTGTGGGTCAGGGCCAGCAGGGTCGACAGGCCGCCCCAGGAGGTGGACACCACATGGTTGACCTTGAAACGCTCGATCAGCGCCAGCAGGATCGCCACTTCGTCGTCCTTGGTCACCAGGCGCTGGTCCGGGTTGTGTGGCCGCGAGTTGCCGGAGAATGGCAGGTCGAACATCACCACATTGAAATGTTCGGCCAGGCAGCGGCTGGTGCGGGCGAAGGCGGTGGTGGTGGCCATGGCGCCGTTGACCAGCAACACCGTCTTGCGTTGCGGGTCGTTGCCCAATTGTTCGACATGCACACAGTAGTCGTTGAACGCTTTCTCGATCACACAATGGTTACGCCACATAGCACACCTCCATTTGTTGCTTTTGACGGGGCGAAAGAGTCCGCGGCAGCTGAGATCCAGCTGTCGTGCGCGGGATGTTTTTATAGTCGTGTGAGCGCTTTGAGCGATCGGCGCGGGTTGACAGCTGTCATCCCAAGGCCGTGGCAAGCGGGCAGCGTTCGACGTTCGGGCGAGCGTCGGGTGCCGTTGGCAGTGGCGTGATTTTTAGCAAGGGCGGGGAGGGCTAACAACTACCAGATCTGGTAGGCAAAGACGCCTGGCGTTCTGCTGCCAGAGCGACTAGCGAGTCGATCGCCGGGATAAAAAAAACGCCGCGTATCGTCGTGGGATACGCGGCGTTCTTCATTGCCTTGCAGCCTTAGGCTTGAACCACCGGAATCTTGGCGTTCGCAGCAGCCTCACGGAACTCGGCGATCTGATCGAAGCTCAGGTAGCGGTACACGTCCGCTGCCATGCTGTCGATCTTGCCGGCGTATTCCATGTACTCCTCGACGGTCGGCAGGCGACCCAGGATGGACGCAACGGACGCCAGCTCGGCCGAAGCCAGGTAGACGTTCGCGCCGTCACCCAGACGGTTCGGGAAGTTACGGGTCGAAGTCGAAACCACGGTGGAGTTCGGCTCTACACGTGCCTGGTTACCCATGCACAGCGAGCAGCCCGGCATTTCCATGCGCGCGCCAGCCTTGCCGTAGATGCCGTAGTAGCCTTCTTCGGTCAGCTGGTGAGCGTCCATCTTGGTCGGCGGCGACAGCCACAGGCGGGTTGGCAGCTGGCCCTTGACCTGATCCAGCAGTTTGCCGGCAGCGCGGAAGTGACCGATGTTGGTCATGCAGGAACCAATGAACACTTCGTCGATCTTCTCGCCAGCCACGCTGGAGAGCAGGCGAGCGTCGTCCGGGTCGTTCGGCGCGCAGAGCACAGGCTCCTTGACGTCGGCCAGGTCGATCTCGATGACTTCGGCGTATTCGGCGTCCTTGTCGGCTTCCAGCAGCTCAGGGTTGGCCAGCCAGGCTTCCATGGCTTGAGCGCGACGCTCCAGGGTACGGGCATCGCCGTAGCCTTCGCCGATCATCCAGCGCAGCAGGGTGATGTTCGACTGCAGGTATTCGGCGATCGACTCTTTGGACAGCTTGATGGTGCAACCGGCAGCCGAACGTTCGGCCGAGGCGTCGGACAGTTCGAAGGCTTGCTCGACGGTCAGGGTTTCCAGACCTTCGATCTCCAGGATGCGGCCGGAGAAGGCGTTCTTCTTGCCTTTCTTCTCGACGGTCAGCAGGCCTTTCTGGATCGCGTAGTAAGGGATGGCGTGGACCAGGTCACGCAGGGTGACGCCAGGCTGCAGCTTGCCCTTGAAGCGGACCAGGATCGATTCCGGCATGTCCAGTGGCATGACGCCGGTGGCGGCGGCGAAGGCCACCAGGCCGGAACCGGCCGGGAACGAGATGCCGATCGGGAAACGGGTGTGGGAGTCGCCACCGGTGCCGACGGTGTCCGGCAGCAGCATGCGGTTCAGCCAGCTGTGGATGATGCCGTCGCCCGGACGCAGGGACACGCCGCCACGGGTCATGATGAAGTCAGGCAGGGTGTGGTGGGTGGTGACGTCGATCGGCTTCGGATAAGCCGCGGTGTGGCAGAACGACTGCATCACCAGGTCGGTGGAGAAGCCCAGGCAAGCCAGGTCCTTCAGTTCGTCACGGGTCATCGGGCCAGTGGTGTCCTGGGAGCCGACGGTGGTCATCTTCGGTTCGCAGTAGGTGCCTGGACGCACGCCTTTGACGCCGCACGCCTTGCCGACCATTTTCTGCGCCAGGGTGAAGCCCTTGGTGCTTTCGGCCGGAGCTTCCGGCTTCTTGAACAGGTCCGAAGGTGGCAGGCCCAGTTCGGTGCGCGCCTTCTCGGTCAGGCCACGGCCGATGATCAGCGGGATACGACCGCCGGCACGGACTTCGTCGAGCAGGACCGGGGTCTTCATTTCGAAGGTGGCCAGGACTTCGTCGCTGTTGTGCTTGGTGACTTTACCGGCGTGCGGGTACAGGTCGATCACGTCGCCCATGTTCATCTTCGACACATCGAATTCGATCGGCAGGGCGCCGGCGTCTTCCATGGTGTTGTAGAAGATCGGTGCGATCTTGCTGCCGAAGCAGAAGCCGCCCGCGCGCTTGTTCGGCACGTAAGGAACGTCGTCGCCGAAGAACCACAGTACGGAGTTGGTTGCCGATTTACGGGACGAACCGGTACCGACCACGTCGCCGACGTAGGCGATCGGGAAGCCGTCGTTGCGCATCTGCTCGATCTGTTTCATCGGGCCGATGGCGCCTTGCTGGTCCGGAACGATGCCGTCACGGGCCATTTTCAGCATGGCCAGGGCGTGCAGCGGGATGTCAGGACGGGACCAGGCGTCCGGGGCAGGGGACAGGTCGTCGGTGTTGGTTTCGCCAGTCACCTTGAACACGCGCAGGCTGATCTTGTCGGCCAGTACCGGGCGGTTCTTGAACCACTCGCCGTCGGCCCAGGATTGCAGTACGGCTTGGGCGTGAACGTTGCCGTTCTTGGCTTTTTCCGCGACGTCGTGGAAGGCATCGAACATCAACAGGGTGTGCTTGAGCTGTGCGGCCGCGACCGGCGCCAGCTCGGCGTCGTCCAGCAGCTCGACCAGGGTCACGATGTTGTAGCCGCCCTGCATGGTGCCCAGCAGTTCAACGGCGCGCTTCTTGTCCAGCAGAGGGGATTTGGCTTCGCCTTTGGCCAGCGCGGAGAGGAAACCGGCCTTTACATAGGCGGCTTCGTCGACTCCTGGCGGAACGCGATTGGTGATCAGGTCAACGAGGAAGGCTTCTTCGCCAGCGGGGGGATTCTTCAGCAGCTCGACCAGGCCTGCAGTTTGTTCGGCGTTTAGCGGCTGGGGAACGATACCCAGGGCTGCACGCTCTTCGATATGTTTGCGGTAGGCTTCAAGCACAGTATTACCCTCATCAGTGGTCCCAAATGGGTGTCCGGGACGCTCATCCCGAAATTGCCGTACTCATGCGCTGCGTGACGTTTTGGGTCGCTTAGCCAGAATTACCGACAATTCCTTACAGAAGCTGCTTTCAAAGTTTTACGCCTGCAGAACGGGAGCTGATGAGGGTTGGCGCTGGGCTTTCCCCGCTGGAAAGACCCATCGCCAACACCGCTCTGAAGGAACGACTGTGCTCGTGACGCTTTGAAAACAGCTTCTAACGGACATTGGCGCCTAAAAAGGCTGGCTGATTCTACGGCAAAAAAAAATTAAAGGTAAGACAGGGTCTATTGGACTTTGGTGGCGGCCGCCGNCCACCAAAGTCCAATAGACCCTCAGCCCCTGAAGTTTGAGGGGTGATCAATGTTAGACAAAGGGCTAACATGCGGGCCTGTTTCGCTTTTTTCCGCCAATTGCCTACTTATGCCCAATCAGACGATCAAGACCCCCTGCGTCGGCCTCTGCTCCACTGTCTACGGTGACCTGGTGTGCCGTGGCTGCAAGCGTTTCCACCATGAAGTGATCCACTGGAACGGCTACAACGAGGAAGAAAAGCACGCGGTGTGGCTGCGTCTCGAGCAATTGCTGGTGCAGGTGATGGCGGCCAAGCTGGAAGTCTTCGATCCCCAGCGGCTGCGCGAGCAACTGGAGCAGCGCAAGATCCGCTTCGTGCCGCACCAGTCGGAATATTGCTGGGCCTATCAGCTGATCGCCCGCGGGGCGCGGGTGATCAACCAGCTGGAGGCCTACGGGATGGTGTTGCTGCCGGAGTTTCGCGACTGGGAACTGCCGGAGTTGCGTGATGCCATCGATCGGGAGTTTTTCCTCCTGTCGGAAGCCCATTACCAGCGGTATATCGCCCCGGGGTTTCTCAAGGACGCCTTTGGCGCCTGACCGCTAAAAAAGCATCGCGAGCAAGCTCGCTCCTACAAGGTATGTGCAACCTGTAGGAGCGAGCTTGCTCGCGATGGCGTTCTATCAGTAAACCTATCACTCAATGCTTGCTGGCCACCTCTTCCAGGTGGTCCATGATCACCTCCGGCTTGAGCACCAGCACGTCGCTTTCCAGGGCATCGAGCACCACTTCCGCGGTGTTGCCGATCAGCGCCCCGGAAATCCCGGTGCGCGCCACGGTGCCGATGATGGTCAGCGCCGCCTGCAATTCATGGGCGGTGTGCGGGATCAGCACGTCCGCCGGGCCTTCTTCTATATGCAGGTGGGTATCGTCGATGTCGAATTCGGCCTGGAACGCCTTGCACTGCTCGCGGTAGCGCGCCTCGATGGTTTCCTTGAGCTGGAACACCGGGTCGGACGCCGACAGCATCGGCGACGGATGGGCGCTGATCACATGCAACTGCGCCTTGGCCAGGCTGGCGATGTCAAAACCATGGTCGACGATGGTGGCATGCAGGGTGCGATGCTCGCCGTCGACATTGCCGACGTCGATGGCCGCCAGGATCACGCCGCCGGTCCAGGGCTTGGCAGTTTTCACCAGCAGCACCGGGCTTGGGCAGTAGCGCAGCAGTTTCCAGTCGGCGGGGGTGAGCAGGGCCTTTTTCAGCGGGTTGTCGGCAAAGTGCTGCTTGATCACCAGGCCACAACCTTCGGCCTGCTGCACGTCGATGATGGTGCCGTGCAGGCTGTCGTTCCAGGCCTGCTCGGTGGTCACGCTGTAGCCCTCGCTCAGCAGGCTGCTCTTGAGCACGCTCAACAGCGCCGAATGCTCGTGTTTCTTGTCGCACACCAGCAGGTGCAGATGGGCCTGGGTCACCCCGGCGATCAGCTTGGCGCGCTTGAGCGCAAGGCTTTCGGAATGCTCGGGCTCGATGACCACCAGGATGCTGCGGATGGCTTGCATGGTCGGGATCTCCAGAGAGGGATGAAGGCTACGTTGCACAACTATAGTTGCTGCGCGTCACCGTGGCTGTTGACGCACATCAAGCGCCGCGGCTGGTGGTCTGCGGCGTGGCCGGTATAATCGGCGCCCTTCGCCGTGAACCCTTATGCCGTGAGCCCCATGTTATCTATCCCTGAAGTCGCCACCGTCCTGTCTTGCGCGCCCGCTGCCGTAACAGGGGGGCAGCCATGAACCTGCCGGAAATCCATGAGTTCCTCGGCTGCCGCACGCCGGATGCCTGGGTCCGGGCGGCCCTGGCGGATCAGGAAACCCTGCTGATCGACCACAAGAACTGCGAATTCAAGGCAGCCAGCACGGCCCTGAGCCTGATCGCCAAGTACCACTCCCATGTCGACCTGATCAACATGATGTCGCGCCTGGCCCGGGAAGAGCTGGTGCACCACGAACAGGTCATGCGCCTGATGAAGCGGCGCAAGATCGAACTGCGCCAGCTGTCGGCCGGGCGTTATGCCTCGGGCCTGCGCAAGGTGGTGCGCAGCCACGAACCGGTGAAGCTGGTGGACACCCTGGTGGTCGGCGCCTTTATCGAGGCCCGCAGCTGCGAGCGTTTCGAGGCGCTGGTGCCGCACCTGGACGAAGAACTGGGCAAGTTCTACTTCGGCCTGCTGAAAAGCGAGGCCCGGCACTTCCAGGGTTACCTGAAGCTGGCCTATCAGTACGGCGACGCCAAGGACATCGCCCAGGTGATCGAGAAGGTGCGCGCCGCCGAGCGCGAACTGATCGAGTCGCCGGACGTCGAGTTCCGTTTCCACAGCGGCGTGCCTGCTCTGTAGAACGGCCGACGCCGGTATAAAACTACGGGCAAATTGTAAAAAACTCTTAAAAGCATGAAACATCATTGAAAACCGGCCATCTGGGCCGGTTTTTGCTGTCTGCCCTGGTCTCAGATTTATCCGATGCCGCCTATAATGCGCGCCCCAATTGTGCGCACTCAGACTGGTATTTATGGATAACCCGGGTCTTGGCAAAGTATTGCTGGTGGAAGATGACGAGAAGCTCGCCGGGCTGATCGCGCACTTCCTGTCCCAACACGGTTTCGAGGTCCTGACGGTACATCGTGGCGATGTGGCGCTGGCGGCCTTTCTCGAGTTCAAGCCGAAAATCGTCGTCCTCGACCTGATGCTGCCGGGCCAGAGCGGCCTGCACGTGTGCCGGGAGATCCGCAACGTGGCGGACACGCCCATCGTCATCCTCACCGCCAAGGAAGACGACCTGGACCATATCCTGGGCCTGGAGTCCGGCGCCGACGACTACGTGATCAAGCCGATCAAGCCGGCGGTGCTGCTGGCCCGCCTGCGCGCCCTGCAACGGCGCCAGTTGCCGGAGCCGACGGTGCGCGGCGCGCTGGAATTCGGCCGCCTGACCCTCGACCGCAGTTGCCGCGAAGTGCGCCTGGCCGGCGAGCCGATCGAGCTGACCACCATGGAGTTCGAGCTGCTGTGGCTGCTGGCCAGCTCGGCGGGCAAGATCCTCTCCCGCGACGACATCCTCAACCGCATGCGCGGCATCGCCTTCGACGGCCTCAACCGCAGCGTCGATGTCTACATCAGCAAGCTGCGCGGCAAACTCCAGGACAACCCTCGCGAGCCGGTGTGCATCAAGACCATCTGGGGCAAGGGCTATCTGTTCAATCCGTTCGCGTGGGAGCTCTAGATGCTGCGGCTGTTTCTGGGTTTGTACATTGTCCTGGCCATAGGTTTTGCCGGGGCGATCACCGCGGTCGATCACATCTTCACGGCCATCCTCGAAGACCCGCTGGAAGCCTACAACCGCGATGCGGTGCGCGGGCCGGCTTATAGCCTGGTGGAACAGTTGCGGCCGTTCGACAGCGCCGAGCGCGAACGGCAATTGCAGGCGTTGCAGCCGCATTACGGCTTGCAGTTGCGTCTGGTGAACGCCGACGCGCTGGGCCTGAGCGCCCGCGAACAGGCCTTGCTGGCCTCCAACCAGTTGGTGGTGCGGCAAGCGTTCACCGAGTTTATCGCCAGCATCGACCAGGGCCCGCAATTGCTCAGCATCAAGTTGCCGGAAGAGCCCTCGCTGACCCGCTTCTATACCACCGCGGCCTATTTTCTCCTCGCTACGCTGGTGGGCATCGTCCTGTATTTCTGGGTGCGCCCGCACTGGCGCGATCTGGAGCAACTGCGGCTGGCGGCCGAACGGTTCGGCGACAACGACCTGAGTACGCGCCTGCACCTGTCGCGGCGCTCGAACATTCGCGAGCTGGCCGAGCACTTCAACCGCATGGCCAGCCGCATCGAAGGCCTGATCGCCAATCAGCGCGAGCTGACCAACGCGGTGTCCCATGAGCTGCGCACGCCCATCGCCCGCCTGTCGTTCGAACTCGACCAGCTCAAGCAATCCGATCCGAAACACAACCGCGAGCTGATCGCCGACATGTACGCCGACCTCGGCGAGCTGGAGGAAATGGTTTCCGAACTGCTGACCTATGCCAGCCTGGAACACGGCGCCACGGTGATCAACCGCGAGACTATCCAGGCCCACAGCTGGCTCGACAGCGTGGTCGGCAGTGTCGCCCTGGAGGCGGAAGCGGCGGGGGTACAGATCCTGATCCGCGCCTGCGAGGTCGAGTGCATCAGCATCGAGCCGCGGTTCATGGCGCGGGCGGTGATCAACCTGCTGCGCAACGCCATTCGCTACGCCGAGCGGCGCGTCGAGGTGTCCCTGGTGCGGGTCGGGCAGGGTTATGAAGTCCAGGTCAACGACGACGGCCCGGGCGTGCCGGTGGAAGGACGCAAGAAAATCTTCGAGCCGTTCTCCCGGCTCGACGCCAGCCGCGACCGCCGCACCGGCGGCTTCGGCCTTGGCCTGGCGCTGGTGCGGCGGGTGTCGCAGTCCCACGGCGGCCAGGTCGAGGTGACGGATTCGCAGTGGGGCGGCGCGTCGTTTCGCATGACCTGGGCGCAGCTCGAGTAGCCCCGGCCCATAGGCACATACCCGCGGAATTGCGCATGCTTCTGTAGGAGCGCAGCTTGCGCGCGATGAACGATAACGCGGTGGATCAGGCGGTCCGCGTCGTGGTCATCGCGGGCAAGTCGGATCGCCGCCCGCTCGCTCCTACAGATGAATGTGTGCGTCAGAACGACCAACGCCGCTTAGAAGCTGTACTCCAGCGTGGTCGCCAGCGACGTCTGCATCCGCCGCTCGACAATCGGGCTGTCCGCCGCCTCCCGCCCCAGGTACTGCAGCGCCAGTACCGTCGACACGTTCATCTGTTCGCTGACCGGCACTGTCCAGGTCAGGTCGCCGCCCCGGCTGAGAAAGCCGCCCTTGGGGCGATAGGCTGCGAAACGGGTCCTGCCGGCCTGGGCCGCGCTGACGCCATACCAGGTGCGCAGGTAGTCGCCGTCACCGAACTGGCTGTTGAGGCTGCCTTCGAGGCGGCCGTAGCGGCCTTCATACAGCGTGCTGCCGATGCTCAGTTGCAGGTGGTTGTAGGCCGAGCCGGTGTCCGGGTCGTCATTCTTCTTCAGCGCATGCTGCAGCGTGGCCCCGAGCTCCACGGCGCCCAGGGTGTAGCCCAGGTGGGCGCCGAACTGCGCGCGGGACTTGATCGAGCCCATGCCGGCCAGATGGTCCGAACCCTTGTAGCCGCTCTTGCGGTCCTTGCGTGCTTCGCTGGGGCCGACCCAGGTGCTGAACGCCAGGTCGCCCCATTCATGGCCCCAGCCAAGGCCCTGCTCGGTATTGAGGAACACCCCGTAGGGGCTGACGATTGCGCCGCCCAGGATCGGCGCGACTGTGCGTTCGTCGCTGCCGCTGTAGCGCGGCAGGCTGGCGGCGCCGGCTTGTAGTTGGTATTGCCAGTCCGCGGCGTAGAGCGGGCCGCTGGACGTCAGCAGGCACAGCGAAGCCAGAGGCAGCGCAGCAAGGGACAGGCACAAGGTTTTCGGACGGATCGAGGTCTTCATCGGCGGCTAGAAACTCAGCAGGGTGTGGGAATGGTCGTTGGGGGTGGAATAGGAGCTGCCCAGGCCATCGCGCGGTCGCTGGGCGACCTTGCGCGCCGGGGCGACAGGAGCCGGTTCGGCGCGCAGGGCGGTCTCGGGTGGCGTGGCGATCTCAGGCGGCGGTTCGACGCTGGGCGTCGGGGCCGTGGGCGGCGTGCCCTGGCAGCTGAGGCCACCGAGCAGCACACCGATGAAGAGCGTGAAGAACCGACCGTACATGACGCACCCGTGGGGAAATGGATGCGCTCATGCTAGGGACGCGGGCGCGGGCAATCTTTGGCAGCTTTGTCGCAAAACTGTCAAAGACTGTGAATGCCCGGCGCTTAGCGTTGCAGGTCCAGGCGCTCATGCCACTGAGCGATGGACTCCTCGGGGTAGTGGGCGAATTGCAGGTCGTGGGGATGCCAGTCGATTTCCACCCAGGGCGCCCTGGAGTCGAGCATCAGGTGGGTGTGTTCCGGCGGTATCGGCAACGGTGTGTCGATGGCCGAGGCAAAGGGATGGATCAGTTCCGGCCACTGCGGGCTGAACAGCCACAACCCGGAGCCGCAGCGGCTGCAGAAATGCCGTTCGGCGCTGCTGCGCCGGGCGCGTTTGCCGGGTTCCCTGAGCAGCGCGTGGTAGATCGAGATGTGCTGGCGGCCGCGGACTTTCAGGCTGGCGGCATCGCCGCCGAGGTTGATCGCATACCCACCGCCGCCCTGGGTCTTGCGGCAGATCGAGCAGTAGCAGCGTTGATAAGGGTAGGGGTGGGCGCTGTTCAGGCTGAAGTGGACAGCGCCGCAATGGCAGGAACCTTCGAGTTGCATGACGACCTCCGACGATCCATGGGCTATGACCGTCAGCCTAGCCGCTGTCGGCTGGAGCGTTCGCCATGGGCGCTGGTCGGCGCCGGGTTGACCCTGTAGCTACTTCAGGCTTTTTACTGTCGACTCCCTTTATCAGGAGTGATCGACATGAGCTTTCTTGAGCGTTTGCTGGGCGGCCATCGGGGCCGTGGGCATGGCGGTTATCAGGGTGGGCACCACAGTAATGGGCATGGCAGCGGGCATGGCCAGCGCGCAGGTGGCGCAGTGCCGCCCGCGGGCGGCCCGCTGTGTCCGGACTGCGGGGCGAACAATGCGGCCAAGGCGCGTTTTTGCCAGCAATGCGGGACTTCGTTGCAGCCGGCCGCGTGCCGCCAGTGCGGCAGCACGCTGGCCGCCGGTGCGCGGTTTTGTGCGCAGTGTGGCGGGGCGGCGGGCTGAGGCTGGCTTACAGCGCCAGGTGGTAGCGGACCTGGGTCGCATCGTCCGGGTCGATGGCGCGACTGAAGCCCAGGGTCGCCGACAGTTCGCGCATGCGGTGGTTGGCGGGGCAATCCAGGGAGTACATCTGCTTGAAGCCCTGGTCCTTGGCCCGGGCGATCAGGTGGCGCATGAGCAAGGCGTCCAGGCCCTGGTGCTGCCACTCGTCGGCCACGGTCACGGCAAATTCACAGGTGTCCGCGTCCGCGCCGATGGTGGCGTAGCGGCTGATGCCGATTTCCCGCAGCGAGCCGTTGTCGTGGACCAGCGCCACGTAAGCCACGCGCTCGCTGCCGTCGACGTCCATCAGCTGGCTGAGCAGGGCCTCGCCGACTTCCTTGACTTCCCCGAGGAAGCGGTGGTGCCGGGTGGTCGGCGAGAGGTTCTCGATAAAGGCCTTTTCCCGGTCGCGGTCTTCGGCGCGCAGCGGGCGGATCAGCACCGGGCTGCCGTCGTTGAGGGCGTCTATCCAGTGTTCGCCTTTCTGTTGAGCGAAGGCGGCCAGGGCAGGCGTATGGATGGCGGTGCTGGTCATGGGCAAGTCTCCGTGAAGGTGCAGAGGATTGCCTGAACATTCACACCTGTCAGGCGCCAGGCCCTTGATTCAGGTCAACGCGCCGCGGTGTCGCGGAGGGTTTTGCGCCAGGAGGCAGGTTGGCCGCGACCATCAGGCCTCGGGCATCAAGGTGGCGATCAGCGCCCGCACCGTGCCGGGCAGGGCCTCCAGTTCACGGACGATGATGCTGCGTTCGCGTACCGCCCAGGCCTCGTCGAGTTTCACCGTCACCAGCTGCATGGTGTGGCTGTGCCGGATGGCGGCCGACTCGGGAATGATGCCGATACCGACGCCGGCCTCGACCATGCGGCACACCGCTTCGAAGCTCGACACCTGGATCCGCAGCGACAGCTGCTTGCCGGTGCGCTCCACGTGTTCGCGCAAAAAACTCAGCAAGGTGCTGCCTTCGTGCAGGCCGATGTGCTGGTAGGCCAGGGTCTGCTCCAGGGTCACCGCCGGCTGTGTCGCCAGCGGGTGGTCGACCGGCAGGATCAGCACCAGGTGGTCGGTGCTGAAATGCAGGACCTGCAGGCCGCTGGCTTCCACCGGGCCGGCGATGATGCCCATGTCGGCGGTGCCGTCGAGCACGCCACGCACGATGTCCCGGGACAGGCGCTCCTGCAGGTCCACCGTGACCCCCGGGCGTTTCGACAGAAAGCCGGCGAGGATCTCCGGGAGGAACTCGGTGACCGCCGTGGTGTTGGCGAAGATGCGCATATGCCCGGTGGAATCGCCGCCGTATTGGGTGAACTCGCTTTTCAGGTAGTCCACCTGGCGCATGATCAGCCGCGCATGCTGCAACAGGCGCTCGCCCGCCGGGGTGACTTCGACGCCGCGGCTGTCGCGGTACAGCAGGCGGGTCTCGAGCTGGCTTTCCAGGGCCTTGATCCGCGCGCTGGCCGCCGCCGGCGAGAGAAAGGCGCGCTTGGCGCCCTGGGTCAGGCTCGGCGATTCGGCGATATGGATAAACAGGCGCAGGTCGGCCAGATCGAAATGCATGGGCGGCTCCTGGGAGGGAAGAGGGGCAAAGCGGCGTTCAGCATAACCGAACGCCGGTTTATTGAAATGCAAATTCTCAGAACGCACAGCGGCTTGCATGATCGGGCGCACCACCACTGCAACAGGACCCGACCCGATGAGCGTGACCGACCCCAGCGCCTGGATAGGCCGTAGCCAGCAAGCCCGAGACCTGCTCAGCGACAACCTGCTCAAGCGCATCGCCGCGACCTTTGGCGAACCCGTGCCGGCCCATGGCGAGGCCTTGCCGCCGCTGTGGCAATGGTGCTTTTTCCAGGAGCCGCTGGCCGAAAGCGCCCTGGGCGGCGACGGCCATCCGGCCCGTGGCGGCTTCCTGCCGCCGGCAGCCAATCGCAACCGCATGTGGGCCGGTGGCCGCCTGGAGTTCTTCGAGCCGTTGCGCGCCGGTTTCGCCGCCGACTGTGTGTCGACCATCAGCCATGTCGAGGAAAAGACCGGGCGCACCGGCGCGCTGCTGTTCGTCACGGTGCGCCATGAGTATTCCCAGGACGGTCGCCTGGCGATTCGCGAAGAGCAGGACATCGTCTACCGCGAGCCGACCCCGCCCAAGCAAGCCAGCGGCGAGCCACTGATCCAGGGCGACTGGCGCGAGCCTGTCGAGCCCAGCCCGACCCTGCTGTTCCGCTACAGCGCCGTGACCTTCAACGGCCATCGCATCCACTACGACTTTCCCTACGTCACCGAGACCGAAGGGTATCCGGGGCTGGTGGTGCACGGCCCATTGATCGCCACCCTCAGCCTGCGGGCGTTCTGCCGCGCCCATCCCGGGGCCCGGTTGCGGCGCTTCGCTTATCGCGGCCTGCGGCCGTTGATCGCGCCGCAGCCGTTCGAGGTCGGCGGGCGCATCGTCCGCCCCGGCGTCGCCGAACTCTGGGCCGGCAACGACGCCGGCCTGGCCCAGCGCGGCGAAGTGTTGTTCGACCCGATCCCACAACAATAACCACAGGCGGAGAGCCGTTCGATGAACCCCAGCAGCAATGAACAATTGAATGCCATCCGTGAAGGCGTGCGGGCCCTGTGCGCGGACTTTCCCGCCGAATACTGGCGCCGGATCGACGAGAAGAAGGGCTTCCCGCAAGCCTTTGTCAAAGCCATGACAGACGCCGGCTGGCTCTCGGCGATGATCCCCGAGCAGTACGGCGGTTCCGGCCTGGGCCTGGCCGAAGCCTCGGTGATCCTGGAAGAGGTGAACCGCTGCGGCGGCAACTCCGGCACCGTGCACGGGCAGATGTACAACATGTTCACCCTGTTGCGGCACGGCAGCGAAGCGCAAAAAAGCTGTTACCTGCCCAAGCTCGCCAGCGGCGAACTGCGCCTGCAATCGATGGGCGTCACCGAGCCCACCACCGGCACCGACACCACCAAGATCAAGACCACCGCGATCAAGCGCGGCGACAAGTACCTGATCAACGGGCAGAAGGTGTGGATCTCGCGCATCCAGCATTCCGACCTGATGATCCTGCTGGCGCGCACCACGCCGCTGGCCGAGGTCAAGAAGAAGTCCGAAGGCATGTCGATCTTCCTGGTCGACCTGCGCCAAGCCATCGGCCACGGCCTGACCGTGCAGCCGATCGCCAACATGGTCAACCACGAGACCAACGAGCTGTTCTTCGACAACCTGGAAATCCCCGCCGACAGCCTGATCGGTGAGGAAGGCAAGGGCTTCAAGTACATCCTCGATGGCCTCAACGCCGAGCGCACCCTGATTGCCGCCGAGTGCATCGGCGACGGCCGCTGGTTTATCGAGAAGGCCAGCCAGTACGCCCGCGACCGCGTGGTGTTCGGCCGGCCGATCGGGCAGAACCAGGGCGTGCAGTTCCCCATCGCCGAAGCCCATATCGAAATCGAGGCCGCCGACCTGATGCGCTGGCGCGCCTGCGAGGAATACGACAGCGGCCTGAACGCCGGGGCCAGTGCCAACATGGCCAAGTACCTGGCGGCCAAGGCCTCGTGGGAGGCGGCCAATGCCTGCCTGCAGACCCACGGCGGTTTCGGCTTCGCCAATGAGTACGACGTCGAGCGCAAGTTCCGCGAGACCCGCCTGTACCAGGTGGCGCCGATCTCCACCAACCTGATCCTGTCCTACGTCGCCGAGCACCTGCTCGAACTGCCGCGCAGCTTCTGAGGAACCGAGCATGAGCCATACCCAAGCCTTGGCCGGGTTCCTTGCCGGCCTGAGTTACCCGCAGCTGCCCGACAGCGTGCTGGCGCGCACTGAAGAGCTGTTCCTCGACTGGCTCGGCTCCGCCCTGGCCAGCCAGGGCGCGCATCCGATTCCGTTGTTCGAGCGTTACGCCCGGCATATGGGCCCGGCCGATGGCCCGGCGCGGATCCTGGTCAACGGCCGGGGTAGCTCGGCCTATTTCGCCGCCCTGGTGAACGCCGCGTCTTCCCATCTGGTGGAGCAGGACGACCTGCACAACAGCTCGGTGTTGCACCCGGCCACCGTGGTGTTCCCGGCGGCCCTGGCGGCGGCCCAGGACCTGGGCAAGTCCGGCCGCGAGCTGCTGCTGGCGGCGGTAGCCGGCTACGAGGCGGGGATCCGTATCGGCGAGTTCATGGGCCGTTCCCATTACCGGATCTTCCACACCACGGCCACCGTCGGCACCCTCGCCGCGGCCGTCGCGGTGGGCAAGCTGATGGACTTCGACCAGGCGCAGTTCATCAACCTGCTGGGCAGCGCCGGGACCCAGGCCGCCGGGCTCTGGGAGTTCTTGCGCGACGCCGCGGACTCCAAGCAGCTGCACACGGCCAAGGCCGCGGCTGACGGGCTGCTCGCCGCCTACCTGACCCGCGACGGGCTGACCGGCGCGCGCAATATTCTCGAAGGCGAGCAGGGCCTGGCCGCGGGCATGTCCTGGGATGCCGAGCCGAGCAGGCTGTCCGACCGGCTCGGCTCGCGTTGGGCCCTGCTGGAGACCTCGTTCAAGTTCCACGCCTCCTGCCGCCATACCCATCCGGCCGCCGATGCCTTGCTGGCGCTGATGCAGCGCGAAGGCCTCAGCCATGAACAGATCGCCCGGGTGGAAACCCGCGTGCACCAGGGCGCCATCGATGTGCTGGGGCGGGTGAGCGTGCCGCAGACCGTGCACCAGGCCAAGTTCTCCATGGGCACCGTGCTCGGCCTGATCGCCGTGCATGGCAAGGCCGGGCTGCCTGAGTTCCACGAGCTGGCGCTGAACGATCCGGCGGTGGCGACGTTTCGCGACAAGGTGTCGATGGTCCTCGATCCCGAGGTGGACCGGGCCTATCCGCAGCGCTGGCTTGGCCGGGTAGTGGTCATTACCGACGACGGTCGCACCTTGCACGGCGCCATCGACGAGCCCAAGGGCGATCCGGGCAACGGTCTGTCGCGGGCGGAGCTGGAAGACAAGTTCCAGCGCCTGCTGCGCTTCTCCGGCGCACGCACGGCGGAGCAGGGCGCGGCCCTGATCCGCCAGGTGTGGCACCTGCGCGACACCGCGCAACTGAACGAACTGCTTTGAGCCAGCCCCGAGGACGCTTTATGACAACCAACACCGCACAACCCCGGCCGCTGGACGGCATCACCGTGGTCAGCCTGGAACACGCCATTGCCGCGCCGTTCTGCACCCGCCAACTGGCCGACCTGGGCGCCCGGGTGATCAAGGTCGAGCGCCCCGGCAGCGGCGATTTCGCCCGCGGCTACGACGAGCGCGTGCGCGGCCTGGCCTCGCATTTCGTCTGGACCAACCGCTCCAAGGAAAGCCTGACCCTGGACCTCAAGCAGGACGCCGCCGGCGACATTCTGCAAAGCCTGCTTGCCCAGGCCGACGTGCTGGTGCAGAACCTCGCGCCGGGCGCGGCGGCGCGCATGGGCCTGTCGTTCGAGGCGCTGCATCAGCGTTTTCCGCGGCTGATCGTCTGTGACATTTCCGGGTATGGCGAGGGTGGCCCCTATGAGAAGAAAAAGGCCTATGACCTGCTGATCCAGAGCGAGGGCGGGTTCCTGTCGGTGACCGGCGGCCCGGGCGAGGAGCAACTGGCCAAGGCCGGCTGCTCGATCGCCGACATCGCCGCCGGCATGTACGCCTACAGCGGCATCCTTTCGGCGCTGTTGCTGCGCGGCAGGACCGGGCAGGGCAGCCGCATCGACGTGAGCATGCTGGAAAGCCTGGTGGAATGGATGGGCTACCCGATGTACTACGCCTTCGACGGCGCGCCGCCACCGCCCCGGGCCGGCGCGGCGCACTCGACCATCTACCCCTACGGGCCGTTTCCGGCGGGGGACGGCGGCACCGTGATGCTCGGCTTGCAGAACGAGCGCGAATGGGCGGCGTTCTGCGACAAGGTGCTGTTGTTGCCGGAGCTGGCCGGCGACGAGCGCTTCTCGGCCAACTTCAAGCGCTCGGCCAATCGCGAGGCGCTGCGCCAGATCATTGTCGACAGCTTCGCCCGGCTGACGGTGGAGGCGGTGATCGAGCGGCTGGAGCAGGCGCAGATCGCCAGTGCCCGGGTCAACGATATGCAGGGCGTGTGGCAGCACCCGCAACTCAAGGCCCGCGACGGCTGGCGCGAGGTGGACAGCCCGGCCGGCAAGCTGCCGTCGCTGCTGCCGCCGGCGCGCAACGCCGCGTTCGAACCGCGCATGGACGGCGTCCCGGCGCTGGGCCAGCACAGCGGCGCGATCCTCGCCGAACTGGGCCTGTCCAACGAGGCCATCGAACAGCTGCAGGCCAATGGTGTGATCTGAGATCTGCAGGCTTGCACGGCTTCTGTAGGAGCAGCCGGTCGACGCTCGATTGCTGGCGATGGGGCCCTTGGGGGTTGCATCGATCTTGCGGGCCTCATCGCGGGCAAGTCGGATCGCCGCCCGCTCGCTCCTACAGAAGAGGAAATCTGTCGTGGCCTGGTGTCCGGGGCGCGATAACACGGTCTGTGGACCTGGTATTTATTACAAGGAATTCAACATGCCCAACCCTATTGTCCGTTCTGCCTTGTTCGTGCCGGGCAGCCGTCCCGAGCGTTTCGGCAAGGCCCTGGCCAGCGGCGCCGATGCGGTGATCGTCGATTTCGAGGACGCCGTGGAAGAGCCGCTCAAGCGCCAGGCCCGGGACAACCTCGAGCAGTTCCTCAGCAGCCAGCCCCAGGTCAGGCTGTGGGTACGGATCAATGCCCCGGGACATGCCGAGCATGCCGCCGACCTGGCGTTCTGCAAGCGTCACGCCGGGGTCGTCGGCATCCTGCTGCCCAAGGTCGAAAGCGCCGCCCAGGTGGCGACCGTGGCGGCTACTGGCAAGCAGATCTGGCCGATCATCGAAAGCGCGTGCGGGCTACTGGCCCTGGCGGAAATCGCCCGGGCTCCTGCGGTGCAGCGCCTGTCCTTCGGTGGCCTGGACCTGGCGCTGGACCTTAACCTCAGCAGCGGTTCGGCGGCGGCGCAGTTCGCCCTGGACCAGGCGCGGCTGGCGCTGATCCTGCATTCGCGCGCCGCCGGGTTGGTCGCGCCGCTGGATGGCGTGCACCCGGCCATCGACGATCCGCAAGGTTTGCGCCACTCCATCCGCCACGCCTACGAAATGGGCTTCGGCGGCGCCTTGTGCATCCACCCGAAACAGGTGCCGGTGATCCACCAGGCCCTGGCCCCCAGCGCCGAGGACCTGGCCTGGGCGCAACGGGTGGTGGACGCCGGCAGCCACGGCGCTGGCGCCTACCAGATCGACGGCCAGATGGTCGATGCGCCGGTATTGCTGCGAGCGCAGCGACTGCTGGCGCTGAACCCGTGACAGCCGCAACCTGGTCGGCGCGTTACCAACTGCCATAGGGAATGCCATATTTCTCTATGTAGCGTTTGGAACTCTCGGACAGGGGGTAATAGTGCCCGTTTGATTTGCCCAGGTGCGGTCCCAGCGGTTCAATCTCAGCTTGCGCACGGGCGACTTTGACCGTGTTGCGGCATTCATCTCTGACCCAGACTTGTACGATGCCACCGGGGGCCAGGCCTAAATAGAGCGATGCCATATAGCGAGCAGTCTGATGCGGAGTTTCCGGGCAGCGTCGGTTGGTCGAGGTAGTCATGATTTTCCGGGCCTCTTCTGGAATATCCACCCATGCCCGATAGGCCTGTGGCTCTACGACCGATTGCCAGCGTACGAAAATGCGCTTGGGCAAGTCAGCGCCAACCACTGACTTAGCGCTACCTCCACCCCCACCACCCCATCCTCTGGCCCACTCTTTGTTGTAACCCATATCTCCACCCGCAGCGGAACCGCCGCCAGTACGACGGAATAGCTTGCCGTTGATATCTTCAACGGCGCTGTCTTCAACCCAAACTTTCATATAGAACGGCTCGATGAAGCCAAGCTCCCACCAAGGATCTTTGGGGTCGTTTTTTCCGGATAGGGGGTCGCTGGCCTGACAGCCAGTCAACAGCAGTGCGCCCAGCAGGGCGATGAATACTCTCATTACCAAAGCGTCCAGTCAGGTACGTGAGGGGACGTGATTGTTGAGCAGCGCACTTCGATACCAGAAGGGCTCTGTCTACCAACTGCCATAGGGAATGCCATATTTCTCTATGTAGCGTTTGGATTTTTCACGGATCTTGTAGGCGTAACGCCCATTGTTTTTGCCTTGACTCGGTCCTAATGGTTCAACTTCTGCTTGGGCGCGGGCGACTTTGATCGGGTGATGACATTCATCTCTTATCCAGACCTGAACAATGCCGCCTGGAGCCAGCCCCAGATTGACCGAGGCCATATAGCTGGCGGTTTGCTGTGGCGTTTCCGGGCACCGACGGGCCGTGCTCTTGCGCATGATCTGTCGGGCCTCTTCCGGGATATCGACCCATACCCGATAGGTTTGCGGTTCAACCACCGATTGCCAGCGCACGAAAATGCGTTTGGGCAGGTCGGCACCCACCACGGATTTGCCATCGATACCAACTCCGTCCCAGCCTCTGGCCCATTCCTTTTCGTAACCAGGGCGGCCACCCGCAGCAGTCCCACCAGTGCGGTAAAACTGTTTTCCGTTGATGTCCTCTACCGTGCTGTCTTCAACCCAGACTTTCATGTAATAGGGTTCGGTAAATCCAAGTTCCCACCAAGGGTTTTTGGGGTCGTTTTTTCCTGAAAGTGGGTCGCTGGCCTGGCAGCTAGTCAACAGCAGTGCACCCAGCAGGGCGATGAATACTCTCATTACCAAAGCGTCCAGTCAGGTACGTGAGGGAACGTGATTATTGAGCAGCGCTTCGATATCAGAAGGGGATCTGCCTACCAACTGCCATAGGGAATGCCATATTTCTCTATGTACCGCTTGGAGTTCTCGGACTGGGGGTAATAGCGCCCGTTTGATTTACCCAGGTGCGGTCCCAGCGGTTCAACTTCAGCTTGGACACGGGCGACTTTGATCGGGCGGTAGCATTCGTCTCTTACCCAAACCTGAATGATTCCTCCGGGGGCAAGACCCAAATAAAGGGATGCCAGATAAGAAGAGCCACGTTTGGGGTACAAGGCGCAACGTCGGGCGGTCGCCTTGCGCATAATCTGTAGGGCTTCTTCCGGGATATCCACCCAAGCCCGATAAGTCTGTGGCTCTACCACAGATTGCCAGCGGACAAAGATGCGCTTGGGAAGATCAGCCCCTACCACCGGCTTGCCGGTATCTCCGACGCCATCCCAACCTCTGGCCCATTCCTTGTCATAGCCTGGGTTGCCACCAGCAGCAGAACCACCGCCAGTCCGGCGAAACAGTATGCCGTTGATATCCTCTACCGCTGTGTCTTCAACCCATACCTTCATGTAATACGGCTCAGTGAAGTTGAGGCTCCACCAAGGCAAGTGAGGATCATTCTTTCCGGATAGCGGGTCACTGGCCTGACAGCCAGTCAATAGCAGTGCGCCCAGTAGGGCGATGAATACTCTCATTACCAAAGCGTCCAGTCAGGTACGTGAGGGTGTTGCACTCGCACGGCATCCGCCGTGGGGGCGTTGATGTATACGACTTTAAGGCTGCCGCCATCCTGTTTGCCAAGCGGGTGGTTCCAGTGGGCCGAGAGATGGATATAACGCAGCTTGAGCATGGTCTCCTCGGCTGGAGTCGTACTGTAGTCACCGGCGACAAATCTGTCACAAAGGGCTTGAAGCTCTTGCGGGATGGCGTAATCCGGATCTTGTTCGTCGATAGTGTTGAAGCGTACGCCGTTTTCCTTGGCCAACTCATACATCACACGGAGATACACCCTCGATAGTCTGTTGCTCATCGGGCGCTTGAGCTGCAGGCCGGCATACACGCGTTTTTGTCGTAAACCGAGGCGATCCTGTGGCAGAACCATCGGTTCCGGTATGACGATCTCCAGCCATTGTGCGGGCCAGCCCTTGGCCAACCAGCGTTTTCTTGTCTGGGCCGCTTCCCGGTAAATCGAGGTCTGGGTCACGTCAGTATTGATTGGCACTTCCAGCGCTTGCATCGGACTGACCAGGACACACTCCTGCACCTCATCCAGATAACCGCCGCCGATATCCGAGTGTGCGCCGGGCAGGGTGATTTCCATGTGGTCGGGTTTGACCCGGCTCAGGGCAAAGTTGGCGCGGTACTCGTCGCGGGCAACCAACTGGACGACTGAGCGAAAGTAGCGACGGTCGAGGTGCAGCTTGATACCTGGAGCAATGGCGCTGCGTACATTACCCAGATTGCTCAGCCCGGCAACCGACGGCACTGTATCGAACAGGCCGATGAAGCCCATGTCTAGGTCGTTACCGTATTGCCGGTTGAAGCGGGGGCTGAAAGCATTGGAGTGGTCGTACAAAATCAACTCGAGTGGCCCGAGCCAGCGTACGACTTCATTGGCGAAATGTCGGGCCGCCGCGGCGCCACGGCTAAAACCGAAGGTGTCAAAGATTAGCGAAGCAATTTCACAGTCAGGGTTTTCTTGCTGGAAGTTCTGAATGATCACTTTTATGTGTTCAAACGATTGTCGTACCCGTCCAGTCACGCCTGTATTTCCACGCCCTGTGCCAGAGACGATCAAGCTGTCCTTCTCTCCAGTCTGAGTGCCAATACCCTCGACATAGATTGAGCGGAAAGCCCGCTTTTGCAGGCCGTCTCCTTCAGCTCTCTGGTTGGAAAAGTACAAATCACTCAACCGCTTAACATTACTCACATCATTCCCATAACTGCTCTCCGGATCCCTCATATACGGCTTGCAACTGCCATAAATATCCCTGGCTTCGATAGGATTCTGCGCCCCGCAAATCTGGCCCATGGCCGAGTTGCTGGCGTTGTTGCCGGTGCCATCAAAGAACACACCGATGCGCAGCGCCACCTGGACCTTTTCAGGTGGTGGTGCGGGCTCTTTGGCGTATTTCTCGTACTGGGCCCAGAGCTGTTCGCCGTAGCTGGGTTGTTCGGTCTCGGCGGAGCGTTCAGCAGAGTGCTGGTTGGGGTTGGCGGGCCGAAGAAGGCTGGGCATTGGCCCGGGTCCGTTGCTGGCCATGGGTGGTCCTGGTTCAGGCGAAAGGGGCGCTGGAAACCGTACCGGGAATGGCGGGCGATGGATTTAGGAGGAATCTGCAAGAGGCTGGGCAGGTGCTGATTCCGGCGTAGGGGAAATGGAATTTCAGAGGGGGATTGCCGAGCGCGCGCGGCGTTCGGCTGAGGCGAACGCGGGTATCAAAAATTCAAAATTCTCAATACGCGTGCCCTTAGGCACTCTGCGATCAACCACAACAATAAGAAGGTGAAGTCCATGTTCAAGCTCTCCCGGGCGTTGTTCTGTGCCGCCGCATTGCTGGGCGCCGGTCTCGCGCAGGCTGCCGACCCTATCGTGATCAAGTTCGCCCACGTGGTGGCGGAAAACACCCCCAAGGGCCAGGGCGCCCTGTTGTTCAAGAAGCTGGCCGAGGAGCGCCTGCCGGGCCGGGTCAAGGTCGAGGTGTACCCGAACTCCTCGCTGTTCGGCGACGGCAAGGAAATGGAGGCGCTGCTGCTGGGCGACGTGCAGTTGCTCGCGCCATCCCTGGCCAAGTTCGAGCAGTACACCAAGAAGGTGCAGATCTACGACCTGCCATTCCTGTTCGACAACCTCGCCGCCGTCGACCGTTTCCAGCACGCCGAGGGCAAGCAACTGCTGACCGCCATGCAGGACAAGGGCATCCTCGGCCTGGCCTATTGGCACAACGGCCTCAAGCAGCTGTCGGCCAACAAGAAACTGGTGGAACCCAAGGACGCCCGCGGCCTGAAGTTCCGCGTGCAGGCCTCCAGCGTGCTGGAGGAGCAGTTCAAGGCAGTGCGCGCCAACCCGCGCAAGATGAGCTTCGCCGAGGTCTACCAGGGCCTGCAGACCGGCGTGGTCAATGGCACCGAGAACACCTGGTCGAACTATGAAAGCCAGAAGGTCCACGAGGTGCAGAAGTACTTCACCGAGACCGACCACGGCCTGATCGACTACATGGTGATCACCAACGTCAAGTTCTGGACCGGCCTGCCGCCGGATGTGCGCGGCGAGCTGGAAAAAATCATGGCCGAGGTCTCGGTGGAGGTGAACAAGCAGGCCGAAGCCCTGAACCAGACCTCCCGGCAGAAGATCATCGATGCCAAGACCAGCGAAATCGTCGCCCTGACCCCCGAGCAGCGTAACGAGTGGCGCGAAGCCATGCGCCCGGTGTGGAAGAAATTCGAGGGCGATATCGGCGCCGACCTGATCCAGGCCGCCGAAGCCGCCAACCAGGCGCAATAACGACCTGCATCCCGGCCGCTGCGCTCGCAGCGGCCCATCGGCAGCCGCTACCGGGCTGCACTCCACTGGCACTTTCGCGGAGAACCTCAATGCACAGGCTGAGGCGGTTCTGGGAACATTTTGAAGAGGCGTTCATCGCCTTCCTGCTGGCGGCCATGACGCTGGTGACTTTCGTCTACGTGGTGCTCAACAACCTGTACCCGCTGTTCTATGCCATCGGCGATGCCTGGGAAGGGGGCAGCACGCTGTTCCTGGGGATCGGCGACTTCCTCATGGAGCTGGCCCAGGAGATGGTCTGGAGCGTGGCGCTGACCAAGATGCTGTTTGGCTGGCTGATCTTCTTCGGGATTTCCTACGGTGTGCGCACCGCCGGCCACCTGGGGGTGGACGCGCTGGTCAAGCTGGCCTCGCGCCCGGCCCAGCGCCTGCTGGCGGTGATCGCCTGCCTGTGCTGCATGGTCTACGCCGGGCTGTTCATGGTCGCCAGCTTCAAGTGGCTGATGGCGCTGATCCAGGCCGGCATCGAAGCCGAGGACCTGGACCAGTTCGGCATTCACCTGTCGCATATCGCGATGATCGTGCCCTTCGGTTTTGCCCTGGTGCTGATCCGCTACCTGGAAATCATGTGGCGCATCCTCATGCGCGGGCAGATCAACCTGGGCCTGGCCGATGAGGCGGCCGAGGCCAGCAAGCTTGCCAGTCACCACGAGGATCAGCACTGATGGCCATTCTCTGCCTGTTTCTGATGCTGTTCGTCTTCATGTTCCTCGGCGTGCCGATCGCCATTTCCCTGGGACTCGCCGGCGCCACCTCGATCCTGCTGTTCAGCCCGGACTCCTTGAGTTCCCTGGCGATCAAGCTGTTCGAAACCTCTGAGGCCTACACCTTGCTGGCGATCCCGTTCTTCCTGCTGTCCGGGGCCTTCATGACCACCGGCGGCGTGGCGCAGCGCCTGATCGATTTCGCCAATGCCTGCGTCGGGCACATCCGCGGCGGCCTGGCGATTGCCGCGGTGCTGGCGTGCATGCTGTTCGCCGCGCTGTCCGGTTCGTCGCCGGCAACGGTGGCGGCGGTGGGCTCGATTGCGGTGGCCGGCATGGTGCGTTCCGGTTACCCACGGGAGTTCGGCGCCGGGATCATCTGCAACGCCGGGACCCTGGGCATCCTGATCCCGCCGTCGATCGTCATGGTGGTGTACTCGGCGGCCACCGAAACCTCGGTGGGCAAGCTGTTCATGGCCGGGGTCGTCCCGGGGCTGCTGCTGGGCGTGATCCTGATGGTGGTGATCTACATCGTCGCGCGGATCAAGAAGCTGCCGGCGCAACCGCGGGTGTCGTTCCGCGAATGGCTGAGCACCGCGCGCCGGGCCTTCTGGGGCCTGCTGTTGCTGGTGATCATCCTCGGCGGCATCTACAGCGGCCTGTTCACCCCGACCGAAGCGGCGGCGGTGGCGGCGGTGTATTCGGCCTTCGTCGCGCTGTTCGTCTACAAGGACATGCGCCTGCGCGATTGCCCGAAAGTGCTGGTGGAGTCGGGCCGGCTGTCGATCATGCTGATGTTCATCATCGCCAACGCCATGCTCTTCGCCCATGTGCTGACCACCGAGCAGATCCCGCAGCAGATCACCACCTTTGTCATGGACGCCGGGCTGTCGCCCATCGGCTTCCTGCTGATGGTCAACGTGGTGCTGCTGGTGGCGGGCAGCTTCATGGAGCCCTCGGCCATCGTGCTGATCCTGGCGCCGATCTTCTTTCCGATCGCCATGAAACTGGGCATCGACCCGATCCACCTGGGCATCGTCATGGTGGTCAACATGGAAATCGGCCTGGTGCATCCGCCGGTGGGCCTGAACCTGTTCGTCACCTCGGCGGTGACCGGCCTGAGCCTGGGCCAGACCATCCGCGCGGCGCTGCCGTGGCTGATGATCCTGCTGGCATTCCTGATCCTGGTGACCTACGTGCCGTTCATTTCCCTGGCGCTGCCGAACTGGTTGGGGATGAACTGAAACGCTGGGCGTACATGGTCTCTGTAGGAGCCAAGCTTGCTGGCGATGAGGGCCTTTGGGGCGATGCTGTTCTTGAGATCGTCATCGCGGGCAAGCCTCGCTCCTACGGGGGCGTGGTGCGGAATCGAGATGGACACGTTTTTGTGGGCGCCAGGCTTGCCGCGATCAACCCTCGTTCAACGCGCCGGCACCCGCCACAGATACCAGGCCGCCACCGTGCGGTGCGGGCGCAAGGACAGGCCGATCTCGATCATCTGCTTGCGCGTCGGCTGCCGCTCCAGGCCCTTCAGGCGGCGGTAGCCTTCGCGCACGCCGAAGTCGTCGGCGGGCAGGATGTCCAGGCGTTCCAGGCTGTAGATCAGCAGCATCTCCACGGTCCAGCGACCGATGCCGCGCAGGCTGGTCAGGCGCTCGATCAGCGCCTCATCGTCCATGGCCCGGGCCGCTTGGTAATCCGGCACCACACCGCGCAAGGTCGCCTCGGCAATACCACGAATGGTGGCGATCTTGCCGGCGGAAAAACCGCAGGCACGCAACTGCTCGAAATCGGTGGCGAGGATTTGTTCGGGGGAGGGGAAGGCCGCCGGGCCATACAGGCCAAGAAAACGCCCGAGAATCGCATCGCCAGCGCGGGCGTGCAGCTGCTGATAGGCAATCGCCCGCACCAGCGCCTCACAGGGCTCGCGGGCCGGCTTGGCCTGGTGCAGGCACGGGCCGACCGCCTCGACATGACGAGCCCAGTCAGGGTCGAGCCCGGCCAGAAAGGCGCGGGCCTCAAGCAATGGATCGGGCATGGAAAGTCCTGGGCAATGGGCGTAGCCAGAGATTAACCAGCAATGCCCGGCGCTGCACTCGGTCTCTTGCGCTGGAATTGCCTGAGCTAGATCGAACGCTGATTGACCCGGCTGGACAGCGCCGCGGCGCTTTCCTTGCGTTCCGAGTAGCGGTCCACCAGCAGGTCGGCGCGGCCGCGCAGGAGCAGGGTGAACTTCATCAGTTCTTCCATCACATCCACCACCCGGTCGTAGTAGGGCGAGGCCTTCATGCGGTCGTGGTCATCGAATTCGAGAAAGGCCTTGGGCACCGAGGACTGGTTGGGGATGGTGAACATGCGCATCCAGCGGCCCAGCACGCGCAGCTGGTTGACCGTGTTGAACGACTGCGAGCCGCCGCAGACCTGCATCACCGCCAGGGTCTTGCCCTGGGTCGGGCGTACCGCGCCGAGGGTCAGGGGGATCCAGTCGATCTGCGCCTTGAACACCGCCGACATCGCGCCATGGCGTTCCGGCGAGCACCAGACCTGGCCTTCGGACCACAGCACCCGTTCGCGCAGTTCCTGGACCTTGGGGTGATCCACCGGCGCATCGTCCGGCAGCGGCAGGCCGCTGGGGTCGAAGATATAGGTTTCGGCGCCGAGGAATTCGAGAATGCGCGCCGCTTCCCGGGTCAGCAGGCGGCTGAACGAGCGCTCGCGGGTGGAGCCGTAGAGCAGCAGGATGCGCGGTTTGTGCGCGGCGGTTGCCGGGGTTTCCAGATGCTCCGGCGCCAAGGCTTGCAGCAGTTCAAGGTCAAGGGCGGACAGCTGTTCTTCGCTGGGCTTCTGGTCGTCGTTCATCACAGCGCTCCGATGCGGTCGAGGGCATTTTTCAGCTCGGTGGGCGAAAGGTGGTCGAGGTCCAGGGCGAAGAAGGCGGCGAAGCGCTGGCGGATTTTCTGCACGGTCTGCTCGAAGGCGGCCTGGATCGCCTGCTCATCGCCCTGGACCTCCGAAGGGTCCTCCAGCCCCCAGTGGCTTTTCAGCGCCGGGCCGAAATACACCGGGCAGGGCTCGCCACCGGCCTTGTCGCAGACGGTGATGACGATATCGGGCGGGCTGTCGGCGAAGGCTTCCGAACCTTTGCTGTACAGGCCTTTGGTGCTGACGCCGGCCTGTTCCAGGGTGGCCAGGGCGCGGGCGTTGAGCGTGCCGCTGGGGAAGCTGCCCGAGCTCACCGCGTGATGAGCGGCCGGCGCCAGATGGTTGAACAGGGCTTCGGAAAGAACGCTGCGGCAGCTGTTGGCGGTGCACATGAAGAGGATTTTCATCGGGGCTTCCGGGTAGAAGGATTGAGCCATGGGGTTAAACAGGCGTCACTGGCTTGAATATATGGTTATTCGAATATACGGATGCGAAGGCGCGTTGCCAAGCTGCCGATAGGGCCGGGCGACCGAACGCAAGCTGCGCGTCTCGGCCCGGAGCGGGCAGGGGGTTTACCCGGTGTTCTATGCTTCAGGTTCGGCGCAGGCCGAAGAGGCCAGGCCTGTCCATGAGGTTTACCGGGCCAGGCTTCATCTCTCTGCCTATGGGTGAACGCTATGCAAACCCCTTCCACACCTCGGGATCCGGACCCGATGTCGCGCGGCACGGCGATCGCCTATGCGATCGGCCTGCCGCTGGCGCTGCTGGGATTGATCTTCCTGCCGGCCGGCACGATCGCCTGGTGGCCCGGCTGGATATTCCTCGCCGTCATGACCCTGGGCTTTGGCGTTTCGGCCCTGGTGCTCGCCCGGGTCAACCCGGTGATCTACCGCGCGCGCAGCCGCTTCCAGGCGGGCACCAAAAGCTGGGACAAAAAACTGCTGGCGATCATCCTGCCGGCGATGGCAGCCGTGCTGCCGGTCGCCGCGCTCGATGCCGGGCGGCTGCAGGGCTCGGCTGTTCCGGCCTGGCTGGTGCTGGCGGGTTATCTGGCGGTGCTGGTGGGCATCGCAGTGACCGGCTGGGCGCAGGCGGTGAACCCGTTCTTCGAGCCGGGCGTGCGGATCCAGTCCGAGCGGCAGCAGCGGGTTATCGATAGCGGGCCTTACCGCTTTGTGCGGCATCCCGGGTATCTCGCCGCGCTGTGCCTGTTCTTCGGCATGGCGCTGGCGCTGGCTTCGTTCTGGGCACTGCTTCCCGCCGCGCTGGCAGCGGCGCTGCTGGTCCTGCGCACGTCATGGGAGGACCAGCTGTTGCAGGCCGAGTTGCCCGGTTATGCCGACTATTGCCAACGGGTACGCTGGCGCTTGTTCCCCTGCCTCTGGTAATGGCCGGGAGGCGCCAGGGCACGGCGCCTCCGCGGTAAAGCCATTGGCGGGGAGGGCCTCTACAGCAGCTGGTCGATCAACACCGCATTGCTATAGATCAGGCTGCCATCGCTGGCTCGATGCCCCACCAGGTGGAACTGGCCGCGGCCGTGCTGCAGGTAGACGCGCATCCGGCAGTCGGAC
Organism: Pseudomonas sp. B3G-3; assembly: GCF_028640915.1. Taxonomy (NCBI): domain Bacteria; kingdom Pseudomonadati; phylum Pseudomonadota; class Gammaproteobacteria; order Pseudomonadales; family Pseudomonadaceae; genus Pseudomonas; species Pseudomonas sp. B3G-3. The sequence goes on from NZ_JAQZAB010000105.1 coordinate 126,302, forward strand.
AGGGGGGTGTACCCCTCGGGCATGATCAGCTCCATGGTGTCCATGTCGACGTCGACCATGGCCTCCTGTTCATGGGTTTTCTGCAGACGTTCCTCGGCTTCTTCCAGGCGCAGGTGCAGGGGACCATCGACGTAGAAATGGATCTCTCCCAGCGGCATGGATTTTTGCCCATCGCTGGACTTGCACCAGCCTTCGATCGTCAGGGCGCTCATGACGAGACCTCCATTGTGAATGTCGGGGCTTTGTGGCGCTGCCCCATTCTCAATGCCATCACTGTTCAGACCGCCGCGAGGGGCGGTTCGTTTCCTTGGCGGGCGCCTGGCGGGCTACCGCGGGTCGCGTCAGGTCTTCGCGGGCCGATGGCTGCAGGCGCCAGGCTTTTGCCAGCTTGCGGGCAGCCTTTTCTGGCAGCACCGTGGATCCGCTGTGCCGCACCGCCTTGGCATGCTCGGCAAGCCCTTCGACCAGTGCGGCCCATTCCGGCCGTGGGTCGTTGACATAGTCCCAGCCCAGCCCCAGCCAGGGGCAACGCCCACCGATCCAGGCCTGCACCGCGGGTGTCGCGCGCCGGATATAGTCGGGGGCCTTGGCCGCCTTGGGCCGGAGCGCGCGCGCCTTGACGGCCGGTATTTGCAGCTGTGGGGTGCCGTCTGGCTCCCGGGTCACCCGCATGGCCCCGAGCAAGGCGATGTCGAAAGGCACCGGCTGGCCCTGGGCGGCATAGAAATACGCCAGGCGCCGGATGCTGTCGTAGTCGGCAACGGCGCGGTACAGGTAGGCGCAGATCACCCCCAGCATGGGGTCGGCATGCTTTTTATGGCACACGCCGGCGGCGAACTGGTCGATGTCTTCGGCCTGTAGCCGGCCAGCGGCGAAATCGTCGATCGCGCCGAGCATCGCCAGGTATCTGTCGGGGGCCTTGGGCATTCCGTAGGCCTGGAAAATATCGCCGAGGGGGCTGGGCATCACCACGGCGTACTGACCCGCATAAGGCACCACCGGCGTGAAGGTGCCGTCGGCCAGCGCCACCAGGACCGGCATCCCCTGGGGATTGCTGGGGGCGTGGAACGTCTCGAACAGCGAGGTGCTGTCCAGTCGCTCGATCGGGTTGCGGGACAAGAGCTTCGCGCCCTCGCCGTAGACGATCAGGTTGGCCTCGCCGGGGTCGCCGATCTGTTTCATCCTGCGGCGAACCTCGGTGGCCGCGGACTGGCGCATCTCGGCGGCGGCATCCGCTTCCAGGCGCTGGACCAGCGCCTTGACCTTCTGTTTCTTCTCGGGAAAGCGCGGGCTCTGCTGGCGGAGCACCACCAGGTCCTGCAGCAGCTCCTTGCTGGAGTCGGGAATGCTGATTATCTGGTCGGCGGGAACTGTCAGGTCGTGCTGCTTGAGCCCGAAATCGCTGCCGAGCATGCGCTCGCGAAAGGCCGCATCGCTGTGGACCCGCTCAAGGTTATGCTCGGCGGAATCCACCGGGCCGGCCGCCGGGGACGGCCCCATGGTGGCGGCGTTGCCCGCGGCTGGCCAGGGCTGCAACCCGGCGGGGCCCGGCAACGGCTGGGCGGTGTTGTAGAGCACGGCCGGTTCCGGATCGACCAGGCACTGCGGGTTGAGCTTGAGGCGATATTCTTTCGCCCGCTCGGTGGTGCGCGAGCGCACGCACATGCCGAGGGTCGCGGTGGTGATCAGGCCATTGCTGATGGCGGTCGGCTCGATGCCCCACAGCGCATCGGCGATCACCCCGGAGAACACGCATTTGCCCGGAGCGCCGGACATCGGCTCGGACACCATGTAACCCAGCTGTCCGTCCTGGCAGGCAGCGAGGCGATCGAACCTGGGGTTTTCCACTTGCGTGCCTTGCACGACGATCCCGCGCACCGCATCCAGTCGCGTCAGGTCGAGGTTTTTCGGCGCTTCGCGGCAGGCATCGGTGATCAGGGTGATGCGCTGCACGCCATGCAGCAGCAACTCGGTGTAGAACGAGTCGGCCAGGACCCGGTATTTCTGGCGCAGCGAGTCGCTGAACAGCCAGGAGATCGAGCCGATATTCGCGTCGGTCAGGCCATGGCCGCAAAACGCCAGGATCAATTGCTCGACCACTTCGGCGCCCGCGGGGAACAGCTCGTCCACCGCTTGTTGCACCCGCTCGCGGGTGACCGGATTGCCCTGGCCGTCTATGGGGCCGTCGTCGACGATCCTGACGTTGTCGGCGCCGAAGCCCGAGCGCAACGCCCAGTCGCCGATCGAACGGGCGGCAAGCACGGCGCCGTCCAGGTAGGCGAAACGTAGTGTCTGGTTGGGTAGCGGCGTCAGCGTGCTCACGCCGATCGTCAGGCAGGTCCGTCTAGTCATGGGCGTGCGCCACCTTGCGCGTCATAAGGAGCCAGAGATCGAGTCGAGGGAGAATCGCTGGCCAGTGCCAGCGCGGCCGATCGCCCGGTGCCAGGCGTTCGACCAGCATGATGGCCCCGGCCACCAGCATCAGTGGAATGTGCCAGGCCCCGCCCAGCAGCGGCACCAGCATCCAGGCCCAGCACGAAGCGATGCACAAGGCCCCGTGGGTTGCGCCGAACACCAGGCAATCGCGGTCGGCGGCCCAGCCGAACAGGCCGATCCGGCGCAGGCGGTGGCCACGGTTGAGCGCCGTGCGTTGCCACGGGCTGGCACTCCACAGCAGGGCAGCCAGCAGGGCCGTGGCCAGTGCCGCGCCGGCGACGCTCAGTTGCAGCAGCAAGGCGAGCCCCATCAGCAGCGGCCCGGCGGCCATCCATAAGATCGTGTAACCGAGCAGGAAGCCGAGCGCCGCACGGATGCGCCGGCGCGGCAGGCTGGAGTGCCAGATATGCAGGAGCGGCATCGCCAGCAGGGGCGGCATCATCGCCAGCAGCATCAGGGCCCAGTCCGCCAGCATCTGCTGCGCCGGGTTCAGCGCCAGTTCCGCTTTCAGCGCGGTGGGCCAGCTGGTGACGATGGACAGCCCCTCCACGGAACTGCAGAAGGCGGGAAGGCTGCGGTGCCCGGCGGTGTAGAGGCACAGGGCCAGGCCCAGCCCGGCCGTCGCGAACAGCAACGGCCAGGGCGCCCGGGTGAAGCTGAGCAAGACCGGTCCGGGTTGCATGAGGCGTGACTCAGCTGACGATACCACTGCGCTTGAGCACGCTGATCCGCTCCACGGTCACCGGTTTATCCGCCGAGACCTGCTCGCCCGGGACCAGGGTCACCCGCAGATAGTCCGGGTTGAAGTCGCCGGCATCGGTCAGGCGCTGGGCCAGGTCGGTGATGTCGATGGTATAGCCGAGGCCGTGGCCGCCGTGCCCACCGTCCGGGCGCGAGGCGACGTTCAGCCCGAACAGCGTCAGGCTGCCGGCATGGCACTCGGGATGCTGCTGCGGATCGCTGTCTTTCGGCAGGTTGATGTAGACCGCAAGCTGCGGCGAGGGCGCGGAGCCGCGCACCGATTCCAGCGCCAGGTAGAGCCGGGTCACCGGCTGGCCCAGGTCCGTCGCGCCCATCGCGGCGATGCCGGTGCTGGTGGCCTGGCGGTCGAGGTCGACCTGGGTGCGTACTGGCGAGCCGCCGACCGTGACCACCGATCGGTTGGCGCCGATCGGTTCGATGTTCTGTTGTTCCGGCGCACCCATCTTGACCCGTGTCACAGCCTCTACTCCTGGTTTCACGCCCGTACCGATGCTCAAGTCGGCATAACGCGGATGCAATTTGCCATCCTTCAACGTGTCGCGGCCGGTGAATTTCATGCCAGGGTCACCGCCACCGACCGTCGGCATGATGAAACGGCGGTCGGCCGGGCCGTCGAGCCAGCGCGGATCGCGGACCATGGTCTTGCCCGGGGTGTTCATCCAGGCTTCCCAGAGCCGGTCGACGTTGCAGTGGTGCAACCAGAAGATCGGGTCCAGGGCGGCGAGGTACGGGTCGGCCATGAAGCCTTCGCCACCGCCGATCAGGCGATGCACGGTGTTGTGCGGGTTGTTCTCCAGGTCGCCGGTCCAGCGGGCGAACTGGGCGAAATTGCCGGTGACCCCGCCACCGAAGCCGATGCTGCCGTCATTGCCGACCTGGAAATCGTTCTCTTGCATCGCCGCCAGGCTGAAGGCATCGAGGGAGTTCGGCCGCAGCGTGGTAAAGCCCTGCCGGCGAGGATATTTCTTCAGCGGGTTGGGGCTGCCGTCCGGCAGGGTGTCCGCCAGGAACGCCTCCGGAGCCCGCCGCGCGTCCGGGTTTTTGCTATTGAGGTAGTTCCAGTACGGAAGCGCCCAGTCGTCGCCCGTCAGTTCCTTGACCTTGGCCGCGACGATCGCCTCGAAGGCCGCCAGGTAACCGCGGTGCCAGGACAGGAAGTACCAGCTGCCGTGCTGGCACTGGCTGCCGTAGGTAAAGTTGGTCAGGTCCTTGGGAACCGGATCGGAATCGCCCAGGACATTGACCTCGACCCACAACTGCCGATCGAAGCCGTGGATGGCGCCGAGGAATTTCCAGCTGTTGCGGTTGGTGATCGGTAGTTTGTCCAGTTCGCGCATGGCCAGCGCGTAATTGAGCAGGACCTTGTTGTCCCATCCGGAGCCGAGTGTTGCCACATCCTGTCGAATCGTGTTCATGAATGCACCTTCCTTGCAGCATCAGGCCAGGTGGCGCGTGTGGCGCCACACCCCTCGCAATCCTTTGCCGCTGGCGACTTCATGTTCACGGCGGAACTGCGCTCATGAGGCCCGCTGTGCTGGTGCGCGCCTCTGCGAAAATGAGTATAGAAGCCCGGCAAAAACGCCATGGCCGATTCCCGTTATCCCGATGAACGACACGGGTTTTGGCTCCTTAAGCAGACGGGCGGGGGATTGGCCTGGGTGTAATGGAAGGCGCCTTTGTTCACAACGCCTGCAGCAGGCGCTGCAACTGCTGGTGTTCCCAGATGCTCAGCAGCTTGACCGGGTCGGTGCCGTAGCGCTGCCAGGCGTCGAGCGTCCCGCCCCGGCCATCCGGCGAATGGCATTGCTCGCAATGGCTCAGGGTCTGGCCATGGTTGACCAGGGTCAGGGTCCAGCCTTCGATATCGAGCCGCACCTGCCAGCTGTCGTCCGCCAGCAAAACGCGGTGGCTCGATGGACCCAGGGTGCGGGTGCCGAGCGCCAGTTCCCTGAGTACCTGACAGATTTCCCGGGCGGTGAGGGTGGGAGTGCTTTGCATAGAGACGATCTCGGGCATGGACGGCGGCTATTTTGCCATTGTTGCCGGCCAGCATCGGGCGGGATGACTGATTTCTTGAGCGGAAAAAAATGCCCGTATCGCGAGAGACGGGCATTTTTCATGGGCCTCCACCTGGTCCAGGCGGGGCTGGCCGGAAGGCCATCAGCGGTATTCAAAGAAGGGGGCAAGGCTTACTTGGCGGACTTTCGCACGCTGGACGAACGCCAGGCCTTTTCTTCCCCTGGATGCTGCACGGTCAGGTAGGCCCTCACGCCCAGTCCTGCCAGACAAAAGACCATGCCTGCGATGAATTGAAATGTAGTCATGACATGCCTCCAAAACAACCAACAGGGGACCATCTCATTTAAGCGGTGCCGGGGCCAGCCGGAGTTGTTACAGGTTGTCTAAGGACGAGGTCATTCCGCTGATGCAGGAGGGCGTAACGGCAACGGTGCTGGTTCGGGGTTCAGCTGGTCGGCACCCGGGCTGGTGCTGCGGCGTCGACTCGCCAATCCCGGCCGAGGATGTCAGAAGATCACGTCCCAGTCCTTGCGGGTAAAGGCGCTGATCTGGCTGTAGCGGCCACCTTCGGAGCCGATGTTCAGGTCGCCATTGAAATCGGGATAGATCACTCGCCCGCTGGACAGCGGCAGCAGCGCCACCTTGAGTTTCTCTTGCGGGCTGGAGGTGAACTTCAGGTCGTCAATGTTCGGTGCCATATGGGGCAGAGCATAACGTGCCCGCTTCAGCTCGCCGACATAGCTGTAGATCATCGGGGTCTGGTGGTCCTGGCCCCGGGGGCGGTAGGTCTGTGAGTAGCCGATGATGGTCAGGGTCCGGCCCTTGATCTCGACAAACATGAAGTCCGGGGTCTTCTCGGTGATTTTCGTGCTGTCTTCCAGCAATCGCATGGCTTCGACACCCGTGATCAGGCTGTTGTCTTCATGACCGCTACTGTCGTAGGCGTGAAAGCCGTTGAGCTCGGTCATGGCCCGGATCAGCAGCTCCTTGGACGGATCAGGGTGCATCCAGCGGATGGGGCGGTCGCAACCGCCGAGTAGCAACATGGGCAGGGCAAGCAGCAGGGCGAACAGCGGACGGCTAGTCATGGGGCGGGAGATTCCTTTCAGTGGGTGATACGTCTGGGAGCAACGACGGGCATGGTCGCGCACCTCAGGCGGACTGTCATTCGGTAGATGACAGGTTGTGCGGGTTGCCTACATAACGTTGAGGTTATTGGATCCAATAAATCGGGATTCTTTAGCCGCACACAGCCACAAGATCATCAACAGTCTGTGCCGGCTGAGTCTGGTCGATAATCGCCCGAAAAAATCGATAGATGATTGTTTTAATAAACGATTGATTTCTATTGAGTAAATAAAAGCATCTCAGTATTTCTCCATGGATTTCAGTCGTCTTTCCAGGGATTGGTTCAATCTCACCTATTGTTAATGGATCCATTGGATGGTTGATTAGCCACCTGGCGATGGCGGGTCCCTCCCGACCGTCCCCCGATAAAAACTACAAGAAGGGTCTCGTCATGAATGGCTTATCAAGGGCGCGGAACTGCCTGGGTTCCGTCCGCCGTCTGTCTGTGTGCACGCTGCTGTTTTCCCTCTCGCTGTCGCCGCTATGCGCTGGGGAGGTGCGGTCATGACGCTCGACCTGAAGAGCCGCGTGGACAGCGGCCCGATGAGCGCCTTCCAATGCCTGGCCATCGGCATCTGCATTGTCTTGAACATGATCGACGGTTTCGACGTGCTGGTGATGGCTTTCACCGCGGCCTCGGTATCGGCCGAGTGGGGCTTGAACGGGGCGCAGGTCGGCCTGTTGCTCAGCGCCGGATTGTTCGGCATGGCGGCGGGTTCGCTGTTTATCGCGCCCTGGGCCGATCGGTTCGGCCGGCGTCCGCTGATCCTGTTCTGCCTGGCGCTGTCCGGGCTCGGCATGCTGCTCTCGGCCCTGAGCCAGACTCCCTTGCAACTGGCGCTGTTGCGCGGCCTGACCGGGCTGGGCATCGGCGGCATCCTGGCCAGCAGCAACGTGATCGCCAGCGAGTATTCCAGCAAGCGCTGGCGCGGCCTGGCGGTCAGCCTGCAATCCACCGGTTATGCCCTGGGCGCCACCCTGGGCGGGCTGTTGGCGGTGTGGTTGCTGGGCCATTGGGGCTGGCGCTCGGTGTTCCTGTTCGGCGGTGCGGTGACCTGGCTGGTGATTCCCCTGGTGCTGCTGTGGCTGCCCGAATCCCTGGACTTCCTGCTTGCCCGCCGCCCCGGCAATGCCCTGGCGCGGGTCAATCGCCTGGCCCGGCGCCTGGAGCAGCCCGAGCTTGAACAGTTGCCGCCAGAGCAGCCCAGGCAACCCGGCGCGCCCAGCGGTTTCGGCCAGTTGCTGGCGCCGGCGATGCGCCGCACCACCTTGCTGATCTGGCTGCTGTTTTTCCTGGTGATGTTCGGCTTCTACTTCGTCATGAGCTGGACCCCGAAACTGCTGGTGGCCGCCGGGCTGTCGGCGCAGCAGGGGATCACCGGCGGGGTGCTGCTCAGCGTCGGCGGGATCTTCGGCGCGGCGCTGATCGGCGGCCTGGCCTCGCGCTGGCCGCTGGGCCGGGTGCTGGCGCTGTTCATGCTGATCACCGCCGGCCTGCTGGTGCTGTTCGTCGGCTCGGCCTCGTCGATTGCCGCGGCGCTCGGCCTGGGGTTGCTGATCGGGCTGTTTTCCAACGGCTGCGTGGCCGGCCTCTATGCGCTGTCGCCGATGGTCTATGACGCCTCGGTGCGCGCCACGGGCGTTGGCTGGGGCATTGGCATCGGTCGCATCGGCGCGATTCTCTCGCCGACCGTGGCCGGCTTCCTGCTGGATGGCGGCTGGCAGCCGCTGCATCTGTACGGGGTGTTTGCCAGTGTGTTCGTGATTGCCGCCGGCTGCCTGTTGCTGCTCAAGCCGGCCCGGGCCCGGGCGCAGCCGGCGATGGCCAGCGTCTAGCCCTGGCTCTGGCCCTGGCCGCTGATGATGGCGTCGGCGATGGTGTCGCAGAACCAGCGCAGGGCGGCGGAGCTGTCGCTGTTGGGATGCCAGTTCAGGGACACGGCGAACTCGGCCACCGGGAACGGCAGTTCGAGCAGCTTCAGCTCGCCTTCATGGATGAACAGCCGGGCGATCTGCGCCGGCAGCACCGCCAGCAGGTCGGTGCCGGGAATGATTTTCGGCAGCACCGAGAAGTGCGGCACATGCAGGCTGATGCGCCGTTCCACGTTCATGTTTTTCAGCACGTCTTCGACATTGCCGTGGCCGGTGGTGCGGGTCACGGCGACGTGCCGTTCGGCGAGGAACTGTTCCAGGCTCAACTGCTGGTCGATGCGCGGGTGGCCGGTGCTGAGCAGGCACACATAACGCTCGTGCATCAGCACTCGGCTGCGGACGCCGGGGACCGGCTGGCGGCAGATCGCGGCATCGACCTTGCCGCTGGCCAGCCACTCGCCGACCTGGTCCACCTGCAGGGGCAGGACCTCGACTTCGGCCAGCGGCGCGTCCTGGTTCAAGCGCGCGAGGATCAGCGGCAGAAAGCCGATTTCGCCGAGGTCGGAGAGGGCGATGCGAAAGCGCCGCTCGGTGCTCGCCGGGTCGAAGTGGCGACAGCCCTGCACGGTGCTTTCGATGCGGGTCAGGGATTCGCGCAAGGGGCCGTACAACTGCTCGGCGACAAAGGTTGGCTGGATGCCGTCGCGGGTGCGGCTGAACAGGGCGTCGTCGAACAGCTCGCGCAGGCGCGCCAGGCCATAGCTGACCGAGGGCTGGGTGACGAACAGGCGCTCGGCGGCCAGGGTCACGCTGCGGGCTTCGTAGAGGGTGACGAAGGTGCGGATCAGGTTCAGATCGATGTGGCTCATGGCGCCCCTGGGATATAGACAGGTCTTATTTTTGATAGAGATAGTATCGATTTGATCAATTTCTTAGCGGCTGCAAGAGTAACCCGAAATCCAATAACAAGGGTCCTTATGAAAACCGTTCACTCTGCGTCCTACGAGATTCTTCGCGAGCAAGGCCTGACCACCATCTTCGGCAACCCTGGCTCCAACGAGCTGCCGTTTCTCAAGGGGTTTCCCGAGGACTTCCGCTACATCCTCGGCCTGCACGAAGGCGCGGTGGTCGGCATGGCCGACGGTTATGCCCTGGCCACTGGCAAGCCGACCTTCGTCAACCTGCATGCCGCCGCCGGTACCGGCAACGGCATGGGCGCGCTGACCAATGCCTGGTACTCCCACAGCCCGCTGGTGATCACCGCCGGGCAGCAGGTGCGCTCGATGGTCGGCGTGGAAGCGATGCTGGCCAACGTCGATGCGGCGCAACTGCCCAAGCCCCTGGTCAAGTGGAGCCACGAGCCGGCCTCGGCCCAGGACGTGCCGCGCACCCTGAGCCAGGCGATCCATATGGCCAGCCTGGCGCCACGCGGGCCGGTGTATGTGTCGATTCCCTATGACGACTGGGCCTGCGCGGCGCCGGCCGGGGTCGAGCATCTGGCGCGGCGCCAGGTGGCCAACGCCGGCCTGCCTTCGGCGGCGCAACTGCAAGCGCTGGCCGAGCGCCTGGCGGCGGCACGTAGCCCGGTGCTGGTGCTCGGCCCGGATGTCGACGGCAGTGGCAGCAACGGCCTGGCGGTGCAGCTGGCGGAAAAACTGCGGATGCCGGCCTGGGTCGCGCCTTCCGCTTCGCGTTGCCCGTTCCCCACCCGTCATCCGTGCTTCCGTGGCGTGCTGCCGGCGGCCATCGCCGGGATCAGCCGCTGCCTGGCCGAGCACGACCTGATCCTGGTGGTGGGCGCCCCGGTGTTCCGCTACCACCAATACGCCCCGGGCGATTACCTGCCGGCGAACTGTGAACTGGTGCACCTGACTTGCGATCCGGGCGAGGCGGCGCGGGCGCCCATGGGTGATGCGCTGGTGGGCGACATCGCCCTGACCCTCGAAGCCCTGGTCAACGTGCTGCCACAGAGCGAACGGCCGCTGCCGAGCGCCTTGCCGCTGCAGGCGCCGGTGCGCGAGGAGGGCGGCCTGCTGCGCCCGGAAACGGTGTTCGACCTGATCGACCAGCTGGCGCCGCGGGACGCGATCTACGTCAAGGAATCCACCTCCACCGTCGGCGCGTTCTGGCAGCGGGTGGAGATGAGCGAGCCCGGCAGTTACTTCTTTCCCGCCGCCGGCGGTCTCGGCTTCGGCTTGCCGGCCGCGGTCGGCGTGCAACTGGCGACGCCCGGGCGGCGGGTGGTGGCGATCATCGGCGACGGCTCGGCCAACTACGGCATCACCGCGCTGTGGACCGCTGCCCAGTACGGCATCCCGGTGGTGTTCATCATTCTCAAGAACGGCACCTACGGCGCGCTGCGCTGGTTCGCCGATGTGCTGCAGGTCAGCGATGCGCCGGGGCTGGACGTGCCGGGCCTGGACTTCTGCGCCATCGCCCAGGGCTACGGCGTGCAGGCGCAGCATGCGGCGACCCGCGCCGAGTTCGCCGCCGCCTTCAGTGCGGCCCTGGCCGGCAATCGCCCGGTACTGATCGAGGTGCCGACCCTGACCATCGAACCCTGATTCTCAAGGACTGAGCTTGTGCCGGGCTGCAGGCCCGGCAATGCCAACCGCGCCTTGCGCACACTCACCACAACAATAAAAAGAGGTGGCTATGAACACGACTTCGGTCAGTGAAGTGATGGAGGGGACGCCCCGGCAATCGCGGCCTGTTGCCGGCAGTGCCGATATCGGCACCTTGCTCGATGACGGGCCCTACACCGGGATGCAGAAGATCGTGGTGTTGCTGGCCGCGCTGTCGATCGTGATGGACGGTTTCGACGGTCAGCTCATAGGTTTCGCCATACCGCTGATGATCAAGGAATGGGGGATCACCCGCGAGGCCTTCGCCCCCGCGGTGGCCGCCGGGCTGATCGGCATGGGTATCGGCAGTGCCTGCGCCGGGCTGTTCGCCGACCGTTTCGGCCGGCGCATGGCGGTCATCGCCAGCGTGATCCTGTTCGGCACCGCGACCTGCGCCATCGGCCTCTCGCCGGATGCGCTGACCGTGGCGGCGCTGCGCTTTATCGCCGGGCTGGGCATCGGTGGTGCCTTGCCCAGCGCCACCACCATGACCGCCGAATTCACCCCGGCGCGCCGACGCACCCTGGCGGTCACGGCGACCATCGTCTGTGTGCCCCTGGGCGGGATGCTGGCGGGGCTGTTCGCCTCCCACGTACTGCCGCTGTATGGCTGGCGCACGCTGTTCTTTATCGGCGGTAGCCTGCCCATCGTGCTGGGCCTGTTGCTGCTGGCGACCTTGCCGGAGTCGCCGCGTTTCCTGGCGCGCCGGCCGCAGCGTTGGGGCGAGTTGACCGCGCTGCTGGGACGCATGGGCCGACCCATGCCCGAGGGCGTGCGCTACACCGATGCGCTGGAGCAGAAGAGCGAGCAGCAGGGCGGCTTCCGTGCCTTGTTCGCCCCCGGCTACGGGCGCGATACGGTGGCGGTCTGGGTGGCGTTCTTCATGTGCCTGACCGCCGTCTACAGCGCCTTCAGCTGGCTGCCGACCATGCTCCTGGCCGAAGGCTTGCCGCTGGCGCTGGCCAGTTCGGGCCTTACCGCCTACAACCTGGGCGGGGTGATCGGCGCGCTGGTCTGTGCGGTCGCCATGACCCGCTGGGGTTCGTTCTGGCCGCTGCTGATCTGCTGCGCCGGTGGCGCGGCCAGCGCCTTCGCCATGCAGGCGGTAGACGTCGACCAGAACACCAGCCTGCTGATCTTCGGCTTTGGTGTACATGGCCTGTTCGTCAACGCCGTGCAGTCCACCCTCTATGCGCTGTGCGCCTTCATTTATCCCACTGCCGTGCGTGCCACCGGCACCGCATCGGCCCTGGCCTTCGGGCGCATGGGCGCGATCCTCAGCGCCTTCGTCGGCGCCACGGTGATCACCCAGGGCGGCGCCCATGGCTATCTGACGTTGCTGGGAACGGTGATGGTCTTGGCGCTGATCGCCCTGGTGCTGGTGCGCCGCCATATTCCCCGGCGGGTGCCTGGATCAGCCCGGGCCGCCAAGCAGCACCTTGCCGATCAACCCTCACAGCCATAAGGAGGTTCGATGAACATCAGCATTCTCGGAGCGGGGGCCATGGGCTCGCTGTTTGGCGGCCTGCTGGCGGAAAGCGGGCAGCAGGTCACGCTGCTGGACATCAACGACGCGCACCTGGAGGCGATCCGCCGCCAGGGTTTGCGCCTGGAGACCGACAGCGGCGACCGACGCATCGGCGGCCTGAGCGCCTGCCGGCCAGAGCAGGTGGCGGGCCAGCCTGACCTGCTGCTGGTCTTCACCAAGGCCCAGCACACCGACAGTGCGCTGCGCAGCATTGCCGGCCATATCGGCGAGCACAGTCTGGTGCTGACCCTGCAGAACGGCCTGGGCAACGCCGAAGCGCTGTGCCGCCATGTCGCCCCGCAGCGGGTGATGATCGGCATGACCACCTGGCCCGCCGACATGGCCGGGCCGGCCCATGTTCGCTCCCATGGCCAGGGCGTGGTCCGGCTGATGTCGCTGGAGGGTGTCGAACGCCAGGCCAGCAACCAGGTGGCTGCGGTGCTGGAGGCGGCGGGGCTGCAATGCGCGGTGGACCCGCAGGTCTGGACCTCGATCTGGGAGAAGGTGGCGTTCAACGCGGCCTTGAACAGCCTGTGCGCCGTCACCGGCTGCACGGTGGGGCAACTGGATGCCGCGCCGGAAGGCGTGGCGCTGGCCCGGGCCATCGTGCTGGAGGTGCTCAGCGTCGCGCAGTCGGTGGGGGTGGCAACGGATGCGCAGCGCTGCCTGGAGACGGTGGCCTATGCCATCGCCCACCACCGGACGCACAAGCCGTCGATGCTGCAAGACGTGCTGGCCGGACGGCCCACGGAAATCGGCGCGATCAATGGCGAGGTCCTGGCCAGGGCGCGCCAGGCCGGCATCGCCGTGCCGCACACCGAAACCCTGCTGGGGCTGCTGCGCCTGATCGAGGCGCGGGCGGCCACCGGAGGCGGTCATGAATAACCCTGCCAACCCGGTTCGACGCCCTGAGTCGCGAGCCCCCCTTTCCTGTGAGTCCTGCCTTCGAGGAGTTTTGTCATGAGTGAGTCTCCAGCTGTCTACAGCGATCTGCACCTGCAACCCATCGCCGGGGAGTGGCGCGCCGGCGCTGCTGGCAAAACCCTGGCGGTGAGCAACCCGTTCGATGGCACGCTGTTGCTGGAAGTGGCCCAGGCCAACCGCGCGGACCTGGATGCCGCCTATGCCAAGGCCGCCGAAGTGCAGCCGCAATGGGCGGCGCTCGGGCCGTCGGCACGGGCGGCGGTGCTGCATCAGGTGGTGGCGGTGTTCGACCGGCGCCGCGAGGAAATCGTCGACTGGATCATTCGCGAGTCCGGCAGCACCCGGCTCAAGGCGCAATTGGAGTGGGGCGCGGCGCGGGCCATCGCCCTGGAGTCGGCGTCGTTCCCGGCGCGGGTCCATGGCCGTATTCTCGAGTCCGATGTGCCGGGCAAGGAGAGCCGGGTCTATCGCAGTGCCCTGGGGGTGGTCGGGGTCATCAGCCCGTGGAACTTCCCGCTGCACCTGACCCAGCGCTCCATCGCCCCGGCGCTGGCTTTGGGCAACGCGGTGGTGGTCAAGCCGGCCAGCGATACGCCGGTGTGCGGCGGCCTGCTGCTGGCGAAGATTTTCGAGGAGGCCGGCCTGCCGGCGGGCGTGCTCAGCGTGGTGGTGGGGGCGGGTAGCGAGATCGGCGATGCCTTTGTCGAGCATCCGGTTCCCTCGCTGATCACCTTCACCGGTTCGACTCCGGTGGGTCGTGGCATCGGCCGTATCGCCAGCGGCGGCGCGCACCTCAAGCACGTGGCCCTGGAACTGGGCGGCAACAGCCCGTTCGTGGTCCTGGCCGACGCCGATCTCGAGCAGGCGGTGAACGCGGCGGTGTTCGGCAAGTTCCTGCACCAGGGGCAGATCTGCATGGCGGTCAACCGGATCATTGTCGACGACAGCCTCTACGATGCCTTTGCCCAGCGCTTCGTCGAACGGGTCAAGGGTCTCAAGGTCGGCGATCCGCAATCGATCGAGACGGTCATCGGCCCGGTGATCAATGCGCGGCAGTTGCAAGGCCTGCGGGAGAAGATCGAACTGGCCCGCCGCGAAGGCGCTGAGCCGCTCTACGAGGGCGGGGCCCAGGGCAACCTGCTGGCGCCCCATGTCTACGGCGAGGTCACAGCCGACATGGACCTGGCGCGCAATGAAATCTTCGGCCCGCTGGTGGGGCTGCTGCGCGCGCGGGACGAGACCCATGCCCTGGAGCTGGCCAACGCCAGCGAGTTCGGCCTGTCCAGCGCGGTGTTCAGTCGCAACCTGGAGCGTGGGGTGAACTTCGCCCGACAGATTCGCGCGGGCATGACCCATATCAACGATATCCCGGTGAACGACGAGGCCAACGCGCCCTTTGGTGGGGAAAAGAACTCGGGGCTCGGGCGCTTCAACGGCGACTGGGCGATCGATGAGTTCACCCGCGATCACTGGATCAGCGTGCAGCACTCGGCGCGTCGTTATCCCTTCTGATGCGTTGAGCTGACGATCTCGCCCGGCCCCTGAACAAGGCCGGGCATTCTTGCAGCCGATAGGAGGCGGGCCTGGAGCGGCCTGTCGGGGAACGGCTGCGCCTATGCAAAGCGGAGAACAATAATAATGAACACCCCTCACTGCATCCTCGCGCGTTCGCTGGCCGCGGCTTCATTGGCACTGGGCACGGGCCTGCCGGCCTGGGCCGAAGAAGGCGGCTTTTTCGACGACGCCAAGACTGACCTGGTGCTGCGCAACTATTACTTCAATCGGGACTTTCGCGACCCGGGGGCGGCCAAGAGCAAGGTCGAGGAATGGGCCCAGGGTTTTATCCTCAAGTTCAATTCCGGCTACACCCCGGGCGTCGTCGGGTTCGGCCTGGACGGCATCGCCATGTTCGGCGTCAAGCTCGACAGCGGGCGCGGCACCAGTGGTTCGGAGCTGTTGCCAGTGCACGACGACGGGCGCGCGGCGGACAACTACGGCCGCGCCGGCGTGGCGGCGAAAATGCGTATTTCCGCCACTGAATTGAAGGTTGGCGAGTTGCTGCCGGACATTCCGCTGCTGCGCTACGACGACGGCCGGCTGCTGCCGCAGACCTTCCGCGGGGCGATGCTCGATTCGCGGGAAATCGCCGGGCTGGGGTTGCAGGCCGGGCAGTACCGTTCGGTGAGCCTGCGCAACTCCTCGGACATGCAGGACCTCTCGGCCTGGGCCGCGCCCGGGGTGACCTCCGACGGCTTCACCTATGCCGGCGCCGAGTACCGCTTCAACCAGCAGCGCACGCTGGTCGGTGCCTGGCATGCGCAGTTGGAAGACATCTATCAGCAAAGCTACTTCAACTTGCTGCACAAGCAGCCGGTGGGCGACTGGGTGCTGGGGGCGAACCTCGGTTATTTCATCGACAAGGATGACGGCCAGGCGCGCATCGGCGAGATCCGGAGCCGCACTGCCTATGCCTTGCTCTCGGCCTCAACCGCCGGGCATACCCTGTACCTGGGCTTGCAGAAGGTCAGTGGCGACAGCCCGTGGATGTCGGTGTACGGCAGCAGCGGCCGGACCCTGGGCAACGATATGTTCAACGGCAACTTCAGCAACGCCGACGAGCGTTCCTGGCAGGTGCGTTATGACTACAACTTTGCCGCCATGGGCGTGCCGGGGTTGTTGGCCATGGTGCGCTATGGGCATGGCGAGAATGCCACGACCAAGGTCGGGAGCAATGGCAAGGAGTGGGAGCGCGATACGGAGGTGGGGTATACCTTTCAGAGTGGGAGTCTGAAGAATCTCAGTGTGCGGGTGAATAACGCTACCAATCGGCGCAGCTTTAACAGCGACTTTGATCAGACTCGGGTGATTGTCAGCTATCCGTTGTCGTTCTGAACCTTCCAGCTCCGTCGCGGGTAGGCGCGGCCGGTCGACGCTCGATTGTCCGCGATGATGTCTGTTTTGGCGCTGCCGTTTTGATGGCGTACATGTCATGGCAGGCACGTTTGCAGGCTTCTGTAGGAGCGAGGCTTGCCCGCGATAGCGTCGGCTCTGGCACTGCACTTTTTGGACGGTGTACATATCCATTCCTGCGGTCACGGCGGCTTAGGGTTCCGCCCTTACGGCCATCCCTTTCAAGGTCTTGGGTAAAATCCGCTGAAATTCAGTCAGGAAGACCCGAACGATGTGGGCCGATGTACTAGCGCGATTCGAGAAAAAAGCACCTGCCAGCGTGATGGCCAAACTTGCCTTGGAGCAAGCCATTGCGCCGGAGTGGGTCGATCAGGTTTTCGAAGAACACCGGCAACGGCAGTACTCCCGCGAATTGCTGTTCTCAACCATCGTTAAGCTCATGTCCCTTGTTTCATTGGGCTTGAAGCCGTCATTACATGCCGCGGCCAAGCAACTGGAGGATCTTCCGGTTAGCCTGGCGGCCCTTTACGACAAGGTCAGCCGTACCGAACCGGCTCTGTTGCGCGCCTTGGTCACAGGTTGCGCGCAGCGCCTGACTCCGACGATCAAGGAGTTGGGGGGCTCAGCCATGCTGCCCGATTGGCAGGTTCGGGTGGTAGACGGCAGCCACCTGGCGTCCACCGAAAAGCGCCTTGGAGCACTACGGCACGAGCGCGGAGCGGCTCGTCCCGGATTCTCGGTCGTGGTCTACGATCCCGACCTGGATCAGGTCATTGACCTGCAACCCTGCGAAGACGCCTACGCAAGCGAGCGAGTCTGCGTGTTGCCGCTACTGTCCGATGCCAAGACGAACCAGGTTTGGATCGCTGATCGGCTCTACTGCACGCTTCCTGTAATGGAGGCCTGTGAACAAGTGAAAACGTCATTTGTCATTCGCCAGCAGGCCAAGCACCCGCGCCTGATTCAAGAGGGCGAGTGGCAAGCATCTTTGCCTGTTGCAACAGGTACGGTGCGTGAACAAAGCATTGAGGTAAGAGGGGGGCATCAGTGGCGACGCATCGAGTTGACGCTCCATTCACCAAACGACTCAGGTGACCGCAGTTTGATGTTCTGGAGCAACCTGCCCGAGAGCATCAGCGCACCGCAGATCGCGGACTTCTATCGCCGTCGTTGGAGTATTGAAGGGATGTTCCAGCGACTGGAAGCCATTCTGGAAAGTGAAATTGAATCTCTCGGCAGTCCACGAGCTGCCTTGCTTGGATTCACCACTGCCGTGCTGGCGTACAACGTACTGGCCTTGCTCAAGCGCAGCGTCGAACACGCTCATCGAGAGACTCAGCCTGAGGGCTGGGAGGCTTCGATCTATCACTTGGCGATCCAGGTCAGAGCTGGATATGAGGGCATGCAGATCGCTCTGCCCGTCGAATATCTACCGATCGTCTCAATGGAAAAACTGGCCCAGCGCTTGTTGGAATTAGCCAAGAACATTCAACCCAAGCAAGTCGCCAAAAGCCAACGAGGCCCCAAGGTACCCAAGCCCAGGACATGGGTTCAAGGGACGGCGGTACATGCCCACGTTTCAACAGACAGGGTCATCAAGGCTGCCAAAACGAAAAGACCTTGAAAGGGATGGCC
>NZ_JAQZAB010000106.1:0-20669 GCF_028640915.1 Pseudomonas sp. B3G-3
GCAGATGATCGGCTGGCCGCAGGAGCGTGGCATCGTCACCATCTGGATCGCCCACACCACATTCTGCGCCGCCTATGTGGCCGTGGTAGTCTCCGCGCGCTTGCGTGAGCTGGACCTGTCCATCGAAGAGGCGGCCATGGACCTGGGTGCGCGGCCGTGGAAGGTGTTCTTCCTGATCACCATCCCGATGATCGCTCCGTCGCTGGCGGCCGGTGGCATGATGTCCTTTGCCTTGTCCCTGGACGATCTGGTGCTGGCGAGCTTCGTCTCCGGCCCAGGCTCCACCACCCTGCCGATGGAAGTGTTCTCGGCGGTGCGCCTCGGCGTGAAACCGGAGATCAACGCGGTGGCCAGCCTGATCCTGCTGGCGGTGTCGCTGGTGACTTTCCTGGTCTGGTACTTCGGCCGGCGCGCCGAAGCGGCCCGCAAGCGGGCGATCCAGGAAGCCATGGAATACACCGCCAACGAAGCGTTCCAACCCGCTGCGCAACGGCGCATGCAAGCGACGACGGCCTAGGCCGTCGCGCTCACGACACACAGCGGCGCATGGATCGCGAGCAAGCTCGCTCCTACAGACATGCACCCTCCCTGTAGGAGCGAGCTTGCTCGCGAAGACGTGCAACCTGACACCCCACGTTCCACATGCAGCAATCTGCACAATAAGAAATGGAGTTGTACCGATGAAAATGCTTGGCAGGACTCTGCTATCACTGTCCCTGATGGGCGCCCTGGTTACCGGCGCCCAGGCCAACGACAAGGAGCTGCGTGTCTACAACTGGTCGGACTATATCGCCCCGGACACCCTGAAAAAGTTCGAGGCCGAGACCGGCATCCACGTCACCTACGACGTCTTCGACAGCAACGAAACCCTGGAAGCGCGCCTGCTCACCGGCAAGTCCGGCTATGACATCGTGGTGCCTTCCAACAGTTTCTTGGCCAAGCAGATCAAGGCCGGGGTCTACCAGGAACTGGACAAGTCGCGGCTGCCGAACTGGAAGAACCTCAACCCGGTGCTGCTGCAGAACGCCGCCGCCAGCGACCCGGGCAACGCCCACGCCTTCCCCTACATGTGGGGCTCGATCGGCATCGGCTACAACCCGGACAAGGTCAAGGCGGTGCTGGGTAGCGATGCGCCGACCAACTCCTGGGACCTGCTGTTCAAGCCGGAGAACGCCGAGAAGCTCAAGGCCTGCGGCATCAGCTTCCTCGACTCGCCGACGGAAATGCTCCCCGCCGCCCTGCACTACCTGGGCTACCCGGTGACCAGCAAGGACAAGGCGCAGATCCTCGAGGCCGAGGCGCTGTTCATGAAGATCCGTCCTTCGGTGACCTACTTCCATTCCTCCAAGTACATCTCCGACCTGGCCAACGGCAACATCTGCGTGGCCGTGGGTTACTCCGGCGACGTGCTGCAGGCCCGTTCGCGCGCCGAAGAGGCCGGTAACAAGGAGAAGGTCGCCTTCAGCATTCCCAAGGAAGGCGCCGGCAGTTTCTACGACATGATGGCCATGCCCAAGGACGCGGCCAACGTCGACAACGCCTACCTGTTCATGAACTTCCTGATGCGCCCGGACATCATCGCCGAGGTCACCAACAGCCTCGGCTACAGCAACGCCAACGCCGCCGCCACGCCGCTGGTGGACGAAGCCATCCGCAACGACCCGGCCTCGTACCCGCCGCAAGCGGTGCTCGCCACCCTGTACGCGGTGCCCGACCAGCCGATCGCTATCCAGCGCGTGATGAACCGTGGCTGGACGCGGATCAAGCTCGGCAAATGACAGCCCGCGCCCGCCCGGCCATCGCGGCGGGCGCTGCTGCCCTCTTCCGTTCAGTCGCGCCTTACCACCGCGACACCCCTGCGAACGGGCTCGCCTGGCTCCCTCGGTTCAGGTGACTCCTTGGCGCCCTCCTCGGGCGCCTTTTTTGCTTTCAGGCCGCACAAAACCCTGTAGCCGCTGCCGCAGGCTGCGATCGACCCGAAGGGGCGCAACAATCTCAAGACCGCTGAAGGCCCTGCGGGCCTTGTCGCAGCCTCGCGGGCTCGGCAGCGGCTACAGGGGCGCGGCATCAGGCTTTGTGTAGCCGCTGCCGCAGGCTGCGATCGACCCGAAGGGGCGCAACAATCTCAAGACCGATGAAGGCCCTGCGGGCCTTGTCGCGGGCTCGGCAGCGGCTACAGGCGGCGCGGGATCAGGCTTTGTGTAGCCGCTGCCGCAGGCTGCGATCGACCCGAAGGGGCGCAACAATCTCAAGACCGCTGAAGGCCCTGCGGGCCTTATAGCAGCCTCGCAGGCTCGGCAGCGGCTACAGGGGCTCGGCATCATCCAGCGGGTCCCCCCAACCACAAACAATGATATTTTTTGCCGCTTGCGGTGCAGCCGGGCACCGCCACTTTTACAGGGAACCGTATCAATGCAGACCGCCGTCCAGCCTTGTCCATTGCCCAGCCAATCCAGCATTGCCAACCTGGCGGTCGGGGCGAGCTTCATCGATTGCCGCCAGGTGCTGGCCAACGACCCCGAGCGCACGGCCATGCGCCACCTGCTCAACCTGATGAGCCAGACTCCGGCCTGGATCGACCGGATGATGGGCCTGCGCAACCGTGTGGTGCAGTTGTTCGGCCTCAAGGACCTGGGGCGCCTGACACACATAGACCTGACCAGGGCAGACGAGGATTACCGGCCGGACGACCGGGTCGGCATCTTCACCCTGGTTGCCCAGGCCCCCGACGAGGTGCTGGTGGTGGACCGCGACAAGCACCTGGACGTGTACCTGTCCCTCAACCGCCTGCCGCTGACCGCCGAGGGCCTACGCCCGGTGGTGCTGTCCACCGTGGTCCATCCGCACAACCTGCTGGGGCGCCTGTACATGCTGCCGGTAGCGCCGTTCCACCGGCTCATCGCGCCCATGACCCTGGCCAACATCAATCGCCGCTGAGCCGCCACTTTCAAGGACACTGCCATGCAGACACCCGAGTTCGACGTTGTTGTAGTAGGCCTGGGCGCCATGGGCGCCGCGACCCTGTACCAGTTGGCCAAGCGTGGGGTGAAGGTGGCCGGCATCGACCGCTTTGCCCCGCCCCACGACCAGGGTTCGAGCCATGGCGACACCCGCATCACCCGCCAGGCGGTGGGTGAAGGCGCGGCCTATGTGCCGCTGGCGATCCGCGCGCAGCAGATCTGGCGCGAGCTGGAAGCGCAGCTGGATGTACCGACAGAGCAGCCGTTGTTCGAGCAGTGCGGCGTGCTGGTGATGACCTCCAGCGCCACCCCGAGCGGCCAGGACGGCACGCCGGATTTCACCGAAAGCACCCTGGCCCTGGCTCGCCGCTTCGGCATCGAGCATGAGGTGCTGGACGCCACGCAGATCCGCCAACGCTTCCCACAGTTCGCGCCGATCCACGACAGCGCCCTGGGCTACTTCGAACCCGGCGGCGGTTATGTGCGGCCGGAGCGTTGCATCGACGCGCAGCTGAGCCTGGCCCGCCAGTTGGGCGCGACCCTGATCACCGGCGAGACGGTGCTGGATATCAAAAACGAGCAGGATCTGGTGCAAATCACCAGCCAGCACCGGCGCATCAGCGCGGCCAAGGTGGTGGTCTGCGCCGGCATGTGGTCCAGCCAATTGCTCGGCGCGCCGTTCGACAAGTTGCTGCGGGTGTGCCGGCAGACCTTGTACTGGTACCAACTGGCGGAACCGGTGATTTTTCCCGAGCACTCGCCGAGCTTTATCGTCCACGGCGCCAGCGACGAGCAGACCTGCTACGGCTTTCCGCCGATACCCGGCGAAGGCAGCATGAAGATCGCCACCGAGCAGTACAGCGAGACCTCGACGCCGGACAGCCTGGAGCGCCAGGTCAGCGCGGCGCAGAGCGAGGCGATGTACCGCGATCTGGTACAGGTCAATATCGCCGGGGTCACGTCGCAACGGGTGAAGTCCGCGGTCTGCGCCTACACCGTGACCCCGGACTCGCACTTCATCATCGACGAGCACCCGCGCCTGGCCAATATCACGGTGGTCAGCGCCTGTTCCGGCCACGGCTTCAAGCACTCGGCGGCGATTGGCGAAGCCCTGGCCCAGCGGCTGGTGGACGGACGCAGCGAGATCGATTTGAGCGCGTTTTCCCTGGCGCGCTTCGACCATTGAGCAACGCCTGGACGCCCCGTGACGGGGCGCTTTCCAGGCAGAAACGATTCAGTGACGTTTTTCCTCCTGTGAGCGCCGCTTTCAACCTTGCCCCTTCGTTCACTCTCTACGATTCTGTAGAGACCCCCGCGGGGCGGCGCCAGGCCGTCCCAGGCAAAACAACAGGAGCGCCCCATGAAGAGCGTCGCTGAAGTACTGAAGTTGAAGGCCAAGCACAACCAGCAAGTGCACACCATCGCGCCCCACCAGATGGTGCTCGAGGCGCTGATGCTGATGGCCGAGAAGAACGTCGGCGCCCTGCCCGTGATGCAGAACGGCGAAGTGGTCGGGGTGATCAGCGAACGCGACTACGCGCGCAAGCTGGTGCTGCACGGCCGCTCCTCGGTGGGCACGCCGGTCAGCGCGATCATGAGTTCGCCGGTGATCACCGTGGACTCGCACCAGAGCGTGGAAACCTGCATGGGCATCATGACCGACAGCCACCTGCGGCACCTGCCGGTGGTGGAAGACGGCCAGTTGCTGGGCCTGCTGTCGATCGGCGACCTGGTCAAGGAAGCCATCGCCGAACAGGCCGACCTGATCCGCCAGCTGGAACAGTACATTCGCGGCGAGTAAGCCCGCCCCCACGACCCAATCCCCTGGAGCCGGCGGCGCCTTCGCACGCCGGCCCTACACGGGAAATTGCACGCGCACCTCGAACCCATCGCAACGGCCACTGGCCGGTGATGCCAGGTGCAGTTCGCCGCCCACGCCGTGAACGATGCTCTGGGCAATCGCCAGCCCCAGGCCGGAGCCGCTGGCCTCGCTGTTGCCGCGGACAAAACGCTCGGTCAGGCGTTGCAGCACTGGCGGCGGCACCACCGGTCCGCCATTGACCACCCGCAGGCAACCATCGGCGCCAAGGCTGACGTCTACCGGCTGCAACGGATCGCCGTACTTCAGGGCGTTTTCGATCAAGTTGCGCAGCAGGATGCCAAAGGCGTCCGGGTCGATGGCAGCACACACCCGGGGCGTCTGCGGCAACTGCAGCCGGATGCGCGGCGCAGCGCCGCGATTCCACTCCTCCACACCGTGGGCCAGCAGCGGAATCAAGTCCTCGGGGGTTTCGGACAACAGCCCGCCGCCCTCGGCCTTGGCCAATTGCATAAGTTTTTCCGAGAGCCGGGCCAGCTCCCGCAGGGCGTTCTCGATCTTCGCCGCCCGTAGCTGCAACGGCCCCTCCGGGGCTTCATGGCGCAGGCGCTGGATCTGCGCCAGGGTCGCCGCCAGGGGCGTGCGCAATTCATGGGCGCTGTTGGCGGTAAAGCTGCGTTCGGTTTCCAGGGCTTTGCGCAGGCGCTCCAGCAAATGATTGACCGCTTCGGCCAGGGGATCGATTTCCGCCGGCAGGCGCGCCACCTTGATCGGTGACAGGTCGCCCACCCCCCGGGCCTCCACCGCTCGCCGGTAGGCCAAGACGCTGCGCAGGCTGATGCGCACGAACAGCCAGGTGCCCAGCAGGCTGATGGGAATCAACCCGAGCAAGGGCACCAGCAAGGCGAACAGCGCCTCCCGGGAAGCTTCGCGGCGCTGGGCCAGGGGCTCGGCGATCTCGATGACGATCGAGTCGTTCTCGGCGCTGGCGCTGTACAAGCGGTATTTGCCCCGGGTGGTAAAGCCCGGGCTGGGCCGGTGGCTGAAGATCTTCAGCTTGGCGTCGTGGGAGCGCATCAGAATCTGCCCCTCGGCGTCGCGCACCACGTAGGTCAGGTATTCGCTGTCCATCTTCAGGGTCGCCACATGCCGGGCCCGGCGCGGCCCGGAACGGTTGCCGATTTCCAGCGCGGCCAGGGGCAGGATGCGCTGGGCCGTGGCTTCCAGGGCGCTGTCGAAGGTTTCTTCCAACTCATGCTGGACCGCCAGCCAGGTGCCGGCGGTGGCCCCCAGCCAGAGCAGGGTCATGCCCAGGGTCAGCCCCAGGCTCAGGCGCTTTTGCAGGCTGGTCGGACGCTTCATGCGGGCATCAGCCGGTAGCCCATGCCGCGCACGGTTTCGATCAGTTCGCGCCCGAGTTTCTTGCGCAGGCGGCTGACGTAGACCTCGATGGTGTTGCTCTCGATTTCCGCGCCGAAGGCATACAGCCGCTCCTCCAGCTGGGACTTGGAGAGCAAGGCGCTGGGGCGCTGGACAAAGGCCTCGAACACCGCCCACTCACGGGCGGTGAGATCGATGATGGCGCCACCGCGCTGCACGGTGCGGGCGCTGATGTTCACCTGCAGCTCGCCGAGGCGGATCTGCGGGTTGGGGTTGCCACTGTAGCGCCGGGCCACCGCCGCGACCCGCGCCGAGAGCTCAAACAAGTCGAAGGGCTTGACCAGGTAATCGTCGGCACCGGCGTTGAGCCCGGCGATACGCTCGGAAATCTGGTCCTGGGCGGTGAGGATGATCACCGGCGTCACGTCCCCGGCACCGCGGCGTTGGCGCAGGAATTCCAGGCCGCGCCCATCGGGCAGCATCAGGTCCAGCAGGATCAGGTCGTAGGCTGTGCTGGCGACACTGGCCCGGGCCTGCTCCAGGCGCTGCACCCAATCCACGGCGTGGCCATCGTCGGCAATCTGCTCGCGCACCGCTTCCCCGAGTACCGCCGCGTCCTCGATCAATAACACCCGCATGACGCCCTCCCCTGATCTGTGTGGTGACGCACCTTAACCGCCGAACCTGACGCCAACCTGAAGATTCAGCTGGCCATCAAAAACCCCTCATCAGGGTAGCCACACACGCCCCGCGACAGCCGGAGCCAGATCATGAAAAGCCCATTCGCCCGGCCTCGAAGTTTTTTCAACGTCCTTCAGGTTGCTGTCAGCTAAGCGGCTCAGGCTGCAGCCACATCACTTGAAAAGGACACCCTCATGAACAAGCTTGTCGTCGCCAGTTGCCTCGCCGCGGTTCTGGCCTTGCCTGGGCTGGCCCAGGCCCGTGAAGTGACCCTGACCACCCGTCTGAAGGACTACGGCGGCAATGACGCTTACCTGGCGATCTACCTCACCGACGCCAATGGCACCTACCAGCAGACCCTGTGGGTCGCCGGCAAGAAGGCCAAGTACTACAAGCACCTGCCGGACTGGGCCCGGGGCAGCCGCATGGCCGCCGCCCAGTACGACGGCATCAGCGGTGCCAGCGTCGGCAGCGGCGAGACCCTGACCGTCAGCGCCGAGCTGGCGGACAGCCTGATCGACGCCGGGTATCAGATCCGCATCGACAGCGCCGTGGAGGACCAGCGCGATGTCCGCGCCGACGTGGTCCTGCCCCTGACACTCCAGGGCGCAGGCCAGCCGGCCAGCGGCAGCACCTACGTGCAATCCCTGCGCTACGACCTGTAATGCCCACGCCGTCAGGAGGCACAACCATGTTGCGCTCGTTGCATTCGATTCCCGGGCTGATCGCCGCCCTGCTGGTGATGCTGCTGGCCATCAGCGGCACGACCCTGGCACTGAACCCGGCGCTGGAACGCCTGCACACACCCCAACCGGCCGTGGCGCAAGTCTCGGTCGGGCAACTGGCCGGACGCGTTGCCGGCCATCTGAGCGGGATCGAGCAGATCCGGCGCACGCCCTCGGGCTCGGTGATCGTCTACCACAGCCAGGACGGCCAGGCGCTGGCCAGCACGGTCGACCCACTGACCGGCGCAGTGCTCGCGCCCTACGCACCCTCAGTGTTTGCCCGCTGGGTCAAGGAGCTGCACCGCTCGCTGTTTCTCGACACGACGGGCCACGCCGTATCGGCCCTGGGCGCCCTGGCGATGCTTTTGCTGGCGTGCTCCGGTGCCGTGTTGCTGGCCCGCCGCGTCGGCGGCTGGGGCAACCTGCTGCGGCCCTTGCGGGGCAGCTTCAGCCAGCGCTGGCACGCCGAGCTCGGACGCCTGACCACCCTGGGCCTGCTGCTGTCGGCCCTGAGCGGGTTGTACCTGTCGGCCGGCACCTTCGGCTTGATTGCCGACGGCAGCCAGGCCGAACCGGCCGTCCCCACCCTGCTCAGCGCCGGCCCGGCCTTGCCGGTGGCCAGCCTGCCGGCGTTGCAGGCCCTGGACCTGAATGACCTGCGCGAGCTGGTCTACCCCAGCCCTGGCAACCCCCAGGACCTGTACAGCCTGCGCACCACCGCCGGCGAGGGCTATGTCGACCAGGCCAGCGGCGCCCTGCTGTCCTTCCAGCCCTACGCCGGCGCGCATCAGGCCTATGAGCTCATCTACCGGCTGCACACTGGCGAAGGCCTGTGGTGGCTGGGCCTGCTGCTGGGGACCTGCGCCCTGGGCGTGCCGCTGATGAGCGTCACCGGCCTGTGGCTGTGGTGGCGTCGACGCCAAGGCGCCACGCCGATCCACGACAACAGCACGGCCGCCAACGCCGACTGCGTGATCCTGGTGGGCAGCGAGAACAACAGCACCTGGGGCTTTGCCCACACCTTGCACCAGGCCCTGGTGATGGCCGGGATCAAGGTCCACAGCGCGCCGATGAACCAGCTGCAAAGCGACTACCCCAAGGCGCGCCACCTGCTGATCCTCACGGCCACCCACGGCGATGGCGATGCCCCGGCCTCGGCCACGGCTTTTCTCGCGCGCCTGGGGCAAAACCCGCCGGGGCCGGGGCTGCCATTTGCCGTGCTGGGTTTTGGCGACCGCCAGTTCCCACGCTTCTGCGGCTTCGCCGAGCAAGTGCAGAACGCCCTGGCCGCCAGCGGTGCGCGACCCCTGCTGCCCCTGGACTGCATCCATCGCCAGTGCGCCCAGGAGTTCCAGCGCTGGGGCCAGGCGCTGGGAGCGGCCCTGGGGCTGGAGCTGGACTTGCAGCACCACAGCCAAACCCCGCCCAGCCATGACCTGGAGCTGGTCGAGTCCGTGGCCTATGGCGCCCAGGTCCAGGCACCGACCCGGATCCTGCGTTTCAAGGCCCCAGCCGACGGCAGCGGCCAAGGCTTGCCCGAGTTCCAGGCCGGCGACCTGGTGGGCATCCTGCCCCCCGGCACTGCGCAGCCGCGTTTCTACTCCCTGGCCAGCAGCAGCGCCGACGGGGTCCTGGAGATCTGCGTGCGCAAGCATCCTGGTGGCCTGTGCTCAGGCTTTCTCCATGACCTGCAAGCGGGAGCGCGGATCCAGGGCTTCATCCAGCCCAACCCACAATTTCGCCCCGTCCAGGGCTCGCAACCGGTGATCCTGATCGGCGCCGGCACCGGAATCGGCCCCCTGGCGGGCTTTATCCGCGGCAACCGGGCCCGGCAACCGATGCACCTGTACTGGGGCGGGCGCCACCCGGCCTCGGACTTCCTCTACGAGCCGGAACTCAAGGGCTATCTGGCCGACCGACGCCTGACCGCCCTGCACGCGGCCTTCTCCCGGGTCCCGGCGCGCGGCTACGTGCAGGACCGGCTGCTCGCCGATGCCCTGGCGCTACGCCGGCTGGTGGAAAAAGGCGCCCAGGTGCTGGTCTGCGGCAGCCGGGACATGGCCAAGGGGGTGATCCAGGCCCTGGACGAAGTGCTGGCGCCGCTCAACCTCAGCGTACTGACCCTCAAGGCCCAAGGACGTTACCGTGAAGACATCTACTGAAACCGCCGGACTGCAACGCTACAGCCTCAACGGCCCGACCATGGGCAGCCGCTACACCGCGCTGTTCTATGCCGCCCCGGGATTCGCTACCCGAGACATCGCGGACCGCCTGGCCCAGGCGGTGGAACGGGTTGAGCAACAGATGTCGAGCTGGAACCCCACGTCCGATCTCAACCGACTCAACTCGGCACCCAGGCACCACTGGGTCAGCGTGCCCAGGGAACTGATGAACGTCATCACCACGGCGCTGCAGGTCAGCGAGCAATCCGCCGGGGCCTTCGAGATCGCCGTGGGTGAACTGGTCCAGGGCTGGGGCTTCGGCCCCACGGCCCGGACACTGGATCAGCCGGCGCTGGCCGAGTTGGGCCGGCAGCGCCTCGCCCCCGCCAGCTACGCCCTGGAGCTGGAACCCCGGCGCCACCGCTTGCGCAAGCGGGCGAAGCTGCGCCTGGACCTCAATGGCATTGCCAAGGGTTTTGGCGTCGATGAACTGGCCCGCGCCCTGGAAGCCTCGGGCATCCGTGACTATCTGGTGGGGATCGACGGCGAAATGCGCGCCAGGGGCAGCAAGCCCGCCGGGCAACCCTGGACCGTGGCCCTGGAGAAACCCCTGCGTGGGGTCCGCCAAGTCATGGGGGTGATGGAGCTGGGCAATGCGGCCATTGCCACCTCCGGCGACTACCGGCGGTGGGTGGAGATCGCCGGGCAGCCCTATGCCCATACCCTCGACCCGGCCACCGGCGCGCCCCTGGACAACCGCCTGGCCTCGGTCAGCGTGGTGGCCGCCAACTGCATGCTGGCCGATGCCTGGGCCACCGCGCTGTTGGTGCTCGGCGAAGTCGAGGGACCGCGGTTGGCCCAGGAGCGCGGCATGGATGCCTTGTTCGTGATCCGCGACGGCGCGCAGTTGCGCGAGGTGTCTATCGTGGGCGGACAGTTGCAGGCGCAGATCGAGACCCGCTGAAGCCGGTGTCTATTGCCCCGATGAAACTCATGTACCGGCACTGCGAACGGCACGCTAACGACCGCATCGGTTGGCCGCGAGCTTGGTGGTTGGCCCTTGCGGTGGGAGCACAGCGTGGCGCCATGGATCGGCGGCATGTCCCTGATGTTCCTCGCTGGCAAGGTGAGGCTGGAGGCGTATACTTTGGCAAATTTTGTCAAACGTGGACAAAACCATGAGCACCATGAACATTTCCCTGCCAGAAGCCCTCAAGGCCTTCGTCGACGATCAGGTCAGCCAGCGGGGCTACAGCACCAGCAGCGAGTACGTGCGGGAGCTGATCCGCAAGGATCAGGATCGACAGCACCTGCGCGGCCTGCTGCTGGCGGGTGCTGAATCGGCGCCTGGCACTCCCGTGGACGATCGTTACTTCGACGCGCTTCGCGCCAGGGTCCGCAAGGAATGAAGGCACAGCGGGTCATTCCAAGGGCCCTGGCCAATCAGGATGTAGAAGACGCTGTCGACTACTACCTGGCTCAACAGGCCGAGCAGGCAGCCTTGGGCTTCATCGACGACCTGCAAGCTGCCTATGCGCATATCGCCCGGCATCCGGCCTCAGGCCTTTCCCGCTACCCCCATGAGCTCGATTTGCCAGGGCTTCTCTACTGGCCATTGAGTCGCTATCCCTTTCTGGTGTTCTACGCCCGGCACGACGACCACATTGACGTGTGGCGCGTCCTGCACGCCATGCGGGACATTCCCGCCTCGCTGACGGAAAGCCCCGCACACGGATCGACCTGACGCGGGCTACAGCGCCCCATCAGCGGTGAAGAACTGCCGCCCATCCCGCTTGAGCAGATCCAGCAGCAACTGGGCCGCCGGCGACAGGTAGCCTTCGGTCCGCACCAGCACCACGATGCTGCGATGCATGCGGGTTTGCGCCAGCGGCACTTCCCGCAGGTGGGCGATGCCCTTGAAGTCGTCCAGGGTTTCCCGGGCCAGGAAGCTCAGCAGCCCGGTCTTGGCGATCAGCCGCGGCAGCAGGGAGATGGTGTTGGTCTCGATCTGCACCGAGGGCAACGGCAGCTTGTGGCTCTGGAACACGTTGTCGATCCAGCGGCGGGCCGAGACCCCGGTTCCCGGCAGCACCCAGCGGTAGTCGCACAGGTCGCGCAGGCGCATCGGCGTGTCGAACACCGGGTGGTCGCGGCTGGCCACCACCACGGCCTGGTCTTCGAACAGGGTGTGGTGGCTCAGGTTTGGGTCACCCTCGAACAGCGGGCAGATCACCATATCCAGGCGCCCCGAGCGCAGGGACTCGCGGAGCACGTCGTCCTGGCCGATCACCAGGTTCAGGGTGATGTCCGGGGCCCGCTCCAGCAGGGTCGCGGTCATCTGCGGCAGCAGGTGCTCGGCCATGCTGGCGGCGCACCCCAGGCGGATATTGCCGAGCACGCCGCTGGCAAAATCGCGCACCTCGCGATGGGTCTCGGCGATGTTCTGCTGCAACTGCCGGGCGCGCTGTTGCAGCAACAGGCCCACCGCCGTCAGCTTGATCCGCCGCCCGTCACGCTCGAACAGCTTGGTACCGAAGGACTCCTCCAGGCGCTGGATGCTTTTGGTCAGCGCCGGCTGGCTGCGGTTGAGCTTCTGCGCCGCGCGCCCGAGGTGGCCGAGCTCGGCGATGGTTTCGAAATAGGTCAGGTCGCGCAGGTCCATGATCGATAAACCAGAGTTATTGGTTGATCACAATTAGAAACTGGACTTGATCAATTGCGCTATCAATAATTTGCTCCGAAGCGCTGGTAGCAACGGTCCCGCAACAGGAACGGCCAGCGCGCTGGAGAATGCCCTTGCCTCGTCCCTCGCCTTTGTCCCTGTCCACCTGGCCCCTTGCCCTGCAATGGCTGGCGCTGCTGATCCTCGCTGGCAGCGCCGGGCAGTTGCTGAAACACTTCGAAGTTCCCGCCGGACAGTTCCTCGGGCCGATGCTGGTGGCCATCGGTTTCGGCGTCAGCGGCGCCAGCATCCGCGTGCCGCGCCAGGCCTTCCGCCTCGGCCAGGGCTCGGTCGGGGTCCTGGCTGCCCATTCCATGACCATGGCCGTGCTGGCCTCGATGGCCCAGTCCTGGCCGGTGATGCTGTTCGCCACCCTGCTCACCGTCTGCCTCAGCGCCCTGGTCGGCCTGGCGCTGGTACGCCTCGGCGGCCTGCCGCCCAGCACCGCGGCCTGGGGCACCGCGCCGGGGGCGGCTTCGGCCATGGTGGCGATGGCCGACGATTTCGGCGCCGACTCACGGGTGGTGGCCACCATGCAGTACGTGCGGGTGGTGTGCGTGGTGATGATCGGCGCCCTGGCCAGCCACTGGATCGGCGTCCCGGCCGGCGGCAGCCAGGCCCACAGCACCGAGGTGGTGCTGCAGACCTTCACCCTGCTCAACCTCGGCCTGACCCTGGCCATCATAGTGCTCGGCGTGCTGCTCGGGTCGCGGGTGCCGGCCGGCGCCCTGCTGGTGCCGCTGCTGATCGGCGGCGCGCTGCAAGTCTCCGGGCTGCTGCACATCACCCTGCCCGGCTGGCTGCTGGCCCTGGCCTACGGCGCCATTGGCTGCTACATCGGCCTGCGCTTCGACCGGCCGACCCTGCGCTACGTCTGGACCCGCCTGCCGGCGATGATCTTTGGCGCGGTGCTGCTGATCGCCCTCTGCGCGCTGTCGGCCTGGCTGCTGGCGCACTGGCTGGACAAGGACTTCCTCTCGGTCTACCTCGCCACCAGCCCCGGCGGCCTGGACGCCATGACGATCATCGCGGTGGACACCCACGCCGACGTCGGCCTGGTGCTGGCCATGCAGACCCTGCGGCTGTTCGCGGTGATCGTCAGCGGCGCTTTTTTCGCCCGGCTGATCATCAGGTGGTCGCGCTGAACCCGGGAGCCGCGCGTCTTTAAACACTCTGAAATAGTAAATCCGAGCGCCATCCCTCCTTCCCTGGCTCCGTCGCCAGGCGCCTGAATACGGGCTTCAAGGCGCCGCCCTGCAGTGTCCAGGGCCGTTTCGCCAGCGGCCCGGGAGCTTATTTCCCTGTCGAATAAGAAACGTCTTGCCGCCGGCTGTTGTTACCATGGCGCACATTTGCATGACGATTTAATGACTGGCAGGTTTTTCGTGAATTTCATCCGGCGTGTTTTCCATCATCCCCTGGCTCCCCTCGGCGCACTGCTGAGCCTGGTGCTGCTCGTGCCCCTGGTGGCGCGTGCGCTGCTCGGCTGGTCCGACCCTTTGGGTTATCTCTCGGACCTGGGCACCGCGGGTCTGTTGACCCTGCTGCTGTACCGCCGGCCCTGGTGGCTGGCCTTGCCGGTGCTGCTGGTGTGGGCCCTGCTGAGCATCGCCAGCGCCGAGCTGGTCAGCGCCGTGGGCCGCCTGCCCAATGCCTCTGACCTGCATTACCTGTTCGACCCGCAGTTCGTCGGCAACTCCACCGGCGGTGGCCTGGCTCATCCCTGGCTGGCCGCGGCGCTGCTGTCCGGCCTGGCGCTGTGGCTGGCCGTGCAATGGGCGGCCCGCGGCACCCGCGCCCCGCGCTTGCCGCGCCATGCCTGGACCGCCCCGGCGCTGCTGTGGCTGGCCCATGGCGGCGTGCAATACCTGAACCCCAGCGAAGCCGATCAATGGCGCCTGTTCAACCTGCCGCACCAGTTGCTCGCGGCCGCCGCCGGCCAGGGCCAGGTGCAGCTGGAACAATGGCTGGAAGGCGATGTGCCCGAGCTGCCGGTGCAGATGGCCGGCCTGACCCAGCTCGACCTCGACGGCGAGCCATTGCTGGCCGCCCCGGGCCAGGCGCGCAACGTGCTGGTGATCGCCCTGGAAGGCATTCCCGGCGCCTATATCAAGACCAACCGCGAGGCCCTGCACAGCCGCTACCAGGACAACCTGATGCCCAAGCTCGGCGCCTGGGCCGAACGCGGCATGAACACCCCGGACTACGTACTGCACAGCCACCAGACCATCCGCGGCCTGTACGCCATGCTCTGCGGCGACTATGACAAGCTCGACAACGGTACGCCCAAGGGCATCGAGCTGCTGACCCAAAGCCAGCGCAACCAGGCCTGCCTGCCGGCCCAGCTGCGCAAGCAGGGTTTCAATACCCATTACCTGCAAGGCGCCGGCCTGCGCTTCATGGCCAAAGACAAGATCATGCCGCACATCGGCTTCGACTCGACCCACGGCCTGGAGTGGTTCAGCAACGCCAACTACCTGGACTTCCCCTGGGGCAAGGACGACAAGGCCTTCTTCGAAGGCGCGCTGGAGTATGTCGGCCAGCTGAAAAAACAGAAGCGGCCGTGGATGCTCACCCTGCTGACCGTCGGCACCCACCAGCCCTACTCCGCGCCCGAGGAATACCTCAACCGCTTCGACACACCCAAGCAGGCCGCGGTGGCCTACCTGGACGACGCCATCGGCGAGTTCATGGACCAGCTGGAGCGCCAGGGCGTGCTGAAGGACACCCTGGTGGTGATCACTTCGGATGAGTCCCACGGCATCGATGGCGTGCGCCTGGCCTCGTCCTGGGGCTTCAACCTGATGCTCGCCCCGGAACAGGCGCAACTGCCCAGACTCAAGTCCGGGACCTACGGCCATGTCGACCTGAGCGCCTCGGTGCTCGACTACTTCGGCTTCCAGGTGCCGGACAGCCTCAGCGGCCGCTCGCTGTTTCGCGACTACGCCCTGGGCCGGGAAATCATGTCCTACACCAACGGCAAACTGCGTTATCACGATGGCCAGGGCACCCTGACCGAATGCGATTTCCAGCAGCGCTGCCGCTACTACGCCAGCACCGGTTTCATCGCCGACAGCGCCACCTTCAAGGGCCAGTACGGCGGCCTGCGCGCGCGCCAGATCAGCGCCCGGGCCGAGGGCCTGGACCGCACCCTGCTGCAATCGCCGCTGAACCTGCACTACCAGTTCGGCAGCCCGGCGATCATCCCGCTGCAAGCGCAGATCAAGGACGACTGGGCCGACAACCTGATCGGCGCGCAGTACCTGGAAATGCCCAAGGGCTCGCTGACCCGCGTGCGCTTCACCGTGCGCTCGGCCGACCCGCAGCAGAACGCCTACATCCTGCTCAAGGGCAAGGAGCGCGAGCAGGACGTGCCCCTCGGACTGCCGGAAGAGATGCTGGTCACCCCCGACCAGCCGCTGGAAATGGACTTCAGCTTCGCCAACCCGGAATCGCGCAAGGCCTTCTCCTTCCACCTGCTGGGCTACGGCCTGGGCGCGGTGGAAGTCAGTGACTTCAGCGTGATCACCGAACTGCCGGGGCAAGAAGAAACCAGCGAAGAACCCCAGGACGACAGCGCGCAGTCTTCCTGAATCCCCGCCCCGGGAAGCTGGACGGCAGCACAGCCATCCAGCTTCCGCGCCCTTGTCTAAACTCCTCGTCAGGCACAAGGTATGGCCTCGCTGCGGACCGCAGCGCCACCACCAGAGCATGAGGACGCACATGACCGACACCCTGGACACCCCTCTGGAGCAGTTGCAGCGACTGATGGCCGAGCGCCCCTTCATGGTCCTCACCGGCGCCGGCATCAGCACCCCTTCGGGGATTCCCGACTACCGCGACAACGACGGTGTGCGTCGCGGCAACCAGCCGATGATGTACCAGGAATTCCTGGCCGAGCCCAAGGCCCGGCGCCGCTACTGGGCGCGGGCCATGCTCGGCTGGCCGCGGATCCGCCAGGCGCGGCCGAACGCAGCCCACGAAGCCTTGGCGCATTTGCAGGCGCGACAGAAGATCGCCGGGGTCATCACCCAGAACGTCGATACCCTGCACGACCAGGCCGGCAGCCGCGACGTGATCGAACTGCACGGCAACCTGCACCGGGTGGTCTGCCTGGACTGCACGCAACGCAGCGATCGGCA
Source organism: Pseudomonas sp. B3G-3 (assembly GCF_028640915.1). Lineage (NCBI taxonomy): Bacteria > Pseudomonadati > Pseudomonadota > Gammaproteobacteria > Pseudomonadales > Pseudomonadaceae > Pseudomonas > Pseudomonas sp. B3G-3. Next base: position 16,592 of record NZ_JAQZAB010000106.1, read on the forward strand.
GGCGATCCAGCAGTTGCTGGAACTGCACAACCCCTACCTGGCTGGCGTCGACGCGGTGCAGGCACCCGACGGCGATACCCTGCTCGACCCAGTGTTCGAAGAACATTTCCAGGTGCCCCGCTGCCCTCATTGCGATGGCGAACGGCTGAAACCGGATGTGGTGTTCTTCGGCGAAAACGTGGCCCAGGCCACTGCGGCCAAGGCCCTGCACAGCGTCGAGCAGGCCGCCGGCCTGCTGGTGGTGGGCTCGTCCCTGATGGCCTATTCGGCCTTTCGCCTGTGCAAGGTCATGGCCGCCCAGGGCAAGCCGCTGATCGCCATCAACTTCGGCAAGACCCGCGCCGACGAGCTGCTGGACCTGAAGATCGCCGCCTCCTGCGAGCAGCTGTTGCCGTTGCTGGCCGAGCGCCTGAGCTCCTAGGAAACCACCGCCAGGCGCTCGGCCAGACCGGCCCCGCGCAAAATGTCGAACAGCGCCAGGGCCGCACTCGACAGTTCATGCCCGGGCTTGGTCAGCACGCCGATGGCGCGTTCCACCACCGGGTCGCGCAGGGTGATGCAGCGCGCGCCCAGCTCGCGCATCTGCCCGGCGCACAGAGCCGGCACCGCGCTCACGCCAAGGCCGCTGGCGACCATGCGTCCCACCGTCGCCAGCTGATGGCTTTCGAATTCCACCGGCAGTTTCATGTCCCGCGTCCGCAGATGCTCTTCGAGCATCACCCGCACCGTGGACGGTCGTTGCAGGGTGATAAAGGGCTGTTCCAGCAGCGACTGCCAGTCGATGTCCTTCAGATTGGCCAGGGGGGAGTCGCTGGGCACCACGGCGACGAAACGGTCGATGTACAGCGGGGTGAATTGCAGCGATGCGCTTTGCTGCGGCTCGAAGGCCACCCCCAGTTCCACCTGGCGGTCGCGGACCATCTCCAGCACCTGCTCGTTGATCACATCGTTGACCGTGACGTTGACCTGCGGGTAACGCGCGCGAAAGGTCTTGAGGATCGGCGGCAGCAGGTTGCCGGCAAAGGACGGCATGGCCGCCAGGGTCACCCGCCCGCGTTGCAGGGTGAAGCGCTGGCGCAGTTCGTCCTCGGCGTTGTCCCAGTCGGCGATCAGGCGCCGCGCCAGGGGCACCAGGGCCTCGCCTTCCGGGGTCAGGGCGACGTTGCGCGTGTTGCGGCTGAACAGCCGCCCGCCCAGGCCGTCCTCCAGGGCCTTGATGGTCAGGCTCAGGGCCGACTGCGACAGGTGCAGGCGCTCGCAGGCCACGGCGAAACTCAGGCTCTGGGCCACGGCCAGGAAGGCGCGGATCTGTTTCACGGTCATAGGAAGCTCCAAGAGAGAATCAGCTGCAAGCTGCAAGCTAGATGCGGCTTGCGGCTTGCGGCTTGCGGCTTGCGGCTTGCGGCTAATTATCCTGTTTTATAAATCAATCAACCTTAAAAATAAACTTAACAAATGAATGCCTCGGCGCAACACTGCGGCTCACTCTCTTCATACGGCCGGCCAGCCGGCTGGCAACGCAAATACCAATAACAAGAGGATGTGCAGATGGCAGGTTTCGACAAGCGCGTGGCGTCCTACGAGGAAGCCCTCGAAGGTCTCAAGGACGGCATGACCGTGATCTCCGGCGGCTTCGGCCTGTGCGGCATTCCGGAAAACCTGATCGCCGAGATCAAGCGTCGCGGCACCCGCGACCTGACCGTGGTCTCCAACAACTGCGGCGTCGACGGCTTCGGCCTCGGCGTGCTGCTGGAAGACCGGCAGATCAGCAAGGTGGTGGCCTCCTACGTCGGTGAAAACGCCCTGTTCGAGAAGCAACTGCTGAGCGGCGAAATCGAAGTGGTGCTGACCCCGCAAGGCACCCTGGCCGAAAAAATGCGCGCAGGCGGCGCCGGCATCCCGGCCTTCTTCACCGCCACCGGCGTCGGCACCCCGGTCGCCGACGGCAAGGAAACCCGTGAATTCAACGGCCGTGCCTACCTGATGGAAGAGTCCATCACTGGCGACTTCGCCATCGTCAAAGGCTGGAAAGCCGACCACTTCGGCAACGTGGTCTACCGCCACACCGCCCAGAACTTCAACCCGCTGGCGGCCACCGCCGGCAAGATCACCGTGGTCGAGGTCGAGGAGATCGTCGAGCCGGGCGAGCTGGACCCGACGCAGATCCACACCCCCGGCATCTACGTCGACCGGATCATTTGCGGCACGTTCGAAAAACGCATCGAACAGCGCACCGTGCGCAAGTAATCGCCCGCCCAACGACTGACGGAGAATAAAAAAATGGCTCTTACCCGCGAACAAATGGCTCAACGCGTCGCCCGCGAACTGCAGGACGGCTTCTACGTGAACCTCGGTATCGGCATCCCGACCCTGGTGGCCAACTACATCCCCGACGGCATGGAAGTGATGCTGCAATCGGAAAACGGCCTGCTCGGCATGGGCGCCTTCCCCACCGACGACGAAGTCGACGCCGACATGATCAACGCCGGCAAGCAGACCGTCACCGCGCGCATCGGCGCGTCGATTTTCTCTTCCGCCGAATCCTTCGCGATGATCCGTGGCGGCCATATCGACCTCACCGTGCTCGGCGCCTTCGAGGTCGACGTGCAGGGCAACATCGCCTCGTGGATGATCCCCGGCAAGCTGGTCAAGGGCATGGGCGGCGCCATGGACCTGGTGGCCGGCGCGGACAACATCATCGTCACCATGACCCACGCCTCGAAAGACGGCGAGTCGAAACTGCTGTCGCGCTGCAGCCTGCCGCTGACCGGCGCCAACTGCATCAAGCGCGTGCTGACCGACCTGGCTTACCTGGAGATCGAGAACGGCGCGTTCATCCTCAAGGAACGCGCCCCGGGCGTGAGCGTCGAGGAAATCGTCAGCAAGACCGCCGGCAAGCTGATCGTGCCGGCCCACGTGCCTGAAATGCAGTTCGCCTGAGGAGCAACCAGACCATGCAAGACGTCGTAATCGTTGCCGCCACCCGCACCGCGGTCGGCAGTTTCCAGGGTTCGCTGGCCAATATCCCCGCGGTCGATCTCGGCGCCGCGGTGATTCGCCAGCTGCTGGCCCAGACCGGCCTGGACGGCGCCCAGGTCGATGAAGTGATCATGGGCCAGGTGCTCACCGCCGGCGCCGGGCAGAACCCCGCACGCCAGGCCGCGATCAAGGCCGGCCTGCCCCACGCCGTGCCGGCGCTGACCCTGAACAAGGTCTGCGGCTCCGGCCTCAAGGCCCTGCACCTGGGCGCCCAGGCAATTCGCTGCGGCGACGCCGAGGTGATCATCGCCGGCGGCCAGGAGAACATGAGCCTGGCCAACTACGTGCTGCCCGGCGCCCGCACCGGCCTGCGCATGGGTCACAGCCAGATCGTCGACAGCATGATCAGCGACGGCCTGTGGGACGCCTTCAACGACTACCACATGGGCATCACCGCCGAGAACCTGGTGGACAAATACGCCATCAGCCGCGAAGCCCAGGACGCCTTTGCCGCCGCCTCGCAACAGAAGGCCGTGGCCGCCATCGAAGGCGGGCGTTTTGTCGATGAGATCACCCCGATCCTGATTCCCCAGCGCAAGGGCGACCCCGTGGCCTTCGCCACCGACGAGCAGCCGCGCGCCGGCACCACCGCCGAATCCCTGGGCAAGCTCAAACCGGCCTTCAAGAAGGACGGCACGGTCACCGCCGGCAACGCCTCGTCGCTGAACGACGGCGCCGCCGCGGTGATCCTGATGAGCGCCGCCAAGGCCAAGGCCCTGGGCCTGCCGGTGCTGGCGAAGATTGCCGCCTACGCCAACGCCGGCGTCGACCCGGCGATCATGGGCATCGGCCCGGTGTCGGCCACCCGCCGCTGCCTGGACAAGGCCGGCTGGTCCCTGGAGCAACTGGACCTGATCGAAGCCAACGAAGCCTTCGCCGCCCAGGCGCTGTCGGTGGGCAAGGAACTGGGTTGGGATGCGAGCAAGGTCAACGTCAACGGCGGCGCCATCGCCCTCGGCCACCCGATCGGCGCTTCGGGCTGCCGGGTGCTGGTGACCCTGCTGCACGAGATGCTCAAGCGCGATGCCAAGAAAGGCCT
>NZ_JAQZAB010000107.1:0-215413 GCF_028640915.1 Pseudomonas sp. B3G-3
CTACACTGGATGCGTGGGGCCATCCTCCCCGTAGGAGCGAGGCTTGCCCGCGATCCAGGCACCGCGGAGTGCCTGTAGTACCGCGTTATCGTTCATCGCGAGCAAGCTTCGCTCCTACACTGGATGCGTGGGGCCATCCTCCCCGTAGGAGCGAGGCTTGCCCGCGATCCAGGCGCCGCGGAGTGCCTGTAGTACCGCGTTATCATTCATCGCGAGCAATCGAGCGTCGACCGGCTGCTCCTACAGAAAAGCGGGCCTTAGCGGGTCGGCTTGACCGCCACCGGCGCCTTGCCCGAGCGCATCTGCTCGAGCAGCGGCGCGCACTGGTTCGGCTCGCCACCGCTCGGCGCCACCAGCGCCAGCAACCCGGCCGCCGGCCCGGCGATCACCCCCAGCGCCACCATGCCAGCGCCGCGCAACATCAGCGGCACGGCCTTGACCCCGGCCTCCGGCTTGATGAACTTGCCTTGCACATAGAGCGGCGAGCGCAGGGAGAACAGGCGCAGGCCCTTGGACTCAGGCGTGATGGTCAGGTCCAGTTGCTCGCTGGCCATGTTCGCGGTGCCGTCGATGTAGACGATCGCGTTCTCGGTATCGAACACGAACAGGCGACTGGTGGCCAGGCCGGTCTTGATGCCGAAGTCGGCGGCGGCGCAATTGATCTTCACTTCCTTGTCGCCAAACATCTTGCCGATCACATAGTTGCCGACGTTGAGCCCGGCGATCTCCATCAGGCTGCGGCTGATGGCGCCGTCGTTGATCAGCATCTTCAGCTCGCCGTTGGCGCTGCCGAGCAGGGCCGCCACCGAATTGCCGCGCCCGGCGATATCGGCATCGCCGTTGAGTTCGCCGAAGCTGGTTTTCATCAGCTCGAAGGTCGGGAACAGCTGCTTGAGCTTGAAGTTGCGCGCAGTCAGTTTGGCCCGGCCTTCCAGCGGCGCGGCCTGGCCATTGAGGCGAATCTGCGCATCCAGCTTGCCGCCGGCCACGCCGAAACGCAGCGGCTCCAGGCTCAGGCGCCCGTCGTCGAGCACCAGATGGGTGTACAGGTCGGTGAAGGGCAAATCGGCGCTTTGGACGATGCGCTTGCCGGTGAATTCGACATCGGCGTCCATGTCACGCCAGCGCTCGGTGCGGAACGCTTCCACCGGCAGCACCTTGTCCGCCGGTTGCTTGCTGTCGCCACCACGGGCCTTCTGCTCGGCATTGGAGTCGGCACCGATCAGCGGCGCCAGGTCGCTGAACAGCAACTGATTGGACACCAGCGCGCCGGTCAGCTTGGGCCGCGGCTGGCTGGCGACGTAGGTCAGGTTGCCATGAATGTCGCTGTCGCCGATCTTGCCGTTGAAGTCCTGGTACTGGAACTTCGCCCCGGCCGGATCGCGCAGCTGCGCGCTCAGGTGGCCATCGGTGGCATAGGCCGGCGAGTCCGGCAGGGTCACGCCGGTCAGCGGGTACAGGTTGCCCAGGCTGGTGCCGGCGAGCTTCATGCGCAGATCCAGCGCGCCGAGGTTCAGCGGATCGGTCAGGGTGCCGGCCAGTTCGACGCGAGTATCGCCGATCGTTGCCTGGACCTGCAGCGGGAACGGCTTGCTCGCATCCTGCAGCGCCAGCAGGCCGCCAATCTTGCCGGAGCCGGCCAGGGCCTGGCCGTGATATTGCCCCTTGGCCTTGAAGGCAAAGGCATAGGACTGGGGAGCTGCGCCCTTCTCCTCGGCTTTCTTCGCCGCCTTGTCGCCAACGATGTCGCTGAACGGAATCGGCTTGCCCAGTGGGTCGATCAGCAGGTCGAGGCGGGTTTTCAGGTTTTGGTCATTGAGGATGACATGCCCTTTGTCGAAGCCGATGGCGCCGATGTCCACCACCCAGTTGGAGGGTTCGGCGTTCGGGTCTTTCGGGTCGAACTGGAAAGTCCAGTTGGCGCGGCCGTCGGCCAGGCGCTCGAGGGCGGCATTCGGCTCGGTGAGGTCGATACGCGGAATGCGCACGCGCTGCGCCAGCAACGCCAGGGGTGAAATGCGCAATTCGACGCGCTTGAGGCTGACCATCTGCGGCGCCTTGGACCACTCGGGGTTGCCCAGGGTCAGGTCTTCGGCCACCACGTGCGGCCAGGGCACCCAGGCCCGCCAGCCGCCTTCGTCGAGTTCGCGCTGCCAGATCACCGCCAGGTTGCCGTTGATGGCGAAGGGGCGATGCAGTTCTTCGGAGACTTTGGCATTGAGTGGCGGCTTGATCCGGTTCCAATCGAAGAACGCGATGATCAGTACCAGCACGGCCAGCAGCAGGAAAAGGCTACCGACTGTCCAGGCGAGAATTTTACGGGTGCGCGTCATGCACAGGGCTCCTGACTGCTGACGGGCGCCTGGATGGCGACGCCCTTATGAACTGCCGGGGTTGAAATCCACCGGTCATGGAAACTAGGACTGACAAACGGCCCGCAGGTTTAACCCAAAAGCCGCGACTCAGACACAAAAGCACGGATTTTTCTGACCGAAGCGCCAGCTTGGCGTTACCGCCGCCGCACTTTTGCGAGGCGCAGATGGGTCGAAAATACCCACCCCGGTGCAAAACCCTTCTTCGAAAACGCCCGTTCTAGAGCCCTCGGGCTGAACAATCAATTCTGTTGATTATTACCATTGTCTTTATGAACTTTTATATCGATTTAGCGCGCGTAACATTGGCTCCGTACCCACTTTATCGCCCTCCCAAGGAGCAACTCATCATGAAACGCCAATTACTGCTTAGCCTGACCCTCTCGATCCTGGCAGCCAACGCTTTCGCCCTGCCAGCCGCTGAACAGGCTACCCCACAAGTCAAGGCAAGCACCTCGGTATTCACCCAGACCCTGGCTGCCGACGGTAGCGACCGCACTCCACAAGGCCAGACCCTGGCTTCCGATGGCAGCGACCGCACTCCACAAGGCCAGACCCTGGCTTCCGATGGCAGCGACCGCACTCCACAAGGCCAGACCCTGGCTTCCGACGGTAGCGACCGCACCCCACAAGGTCAGACCCTGGCTTCCGACGGTAGCGACCGCACCCCACAAGGCCAGACCCTGGCTTCCGACGGCAGCGACCGCACCCCACAAGGCCAGACCCTGGCTGAAGACGGCTTCGATCGCACTCCCCTGGGCCAAGCTGTAGCTGAAGGCGGCCGTGATCGCCTGGAAGAGAAAGGTCTGGTTTAAGACGGCAACGACCGTTTGGCCTAACGCAACCCAGCTGTGAGTCAAGCCTATGATGCCTCTACAGAAAAGCCCGGTCCCTGGATCGGGCTTTGTTTTTTCCTGAGCCGCGCCGTTTTAGTCCTGCGCTCCACCACTCCGATCCAAGCCTCGCCTTCAACCCACCGCCCCCACCAGGTTCGACGCCGGCAAAGTTGATTTGCTAGAGTGCGCCGCTCTCTTGATCAGAAAACCAGCCAGCCGATGCTGCCCCGCGCCGAACAGAAACAACAGACTCGCAACGCTCTGATGGACGCTGCCCGCCACCTGATGGAATGCGGCCGCGGATTCGGCAGCCTGAGCCTGCGCGAAGTGGCGAAAACCGCCGGCATCGTGCCGACCGGTTTCTACCGGCATTTCGCCGATATGGACCAGCTTGGCCTGGAACTGGTCAGCGAAGTCGGCCAGACCTTCCGCGCAACCATCCGCCTGGTGCGCCATAACGAATTTGTCATGGGCGGCATCATCGATGCCTCGGTACGGATCTTCCTCGACGTGGTGGCGGCCAACCGCTCGCAGTTCCTGTTTCTCGCCCGCGAGCAGTACGGCGGTTCGCTGCCGGTGCGCCAGGCGATCGCCAGCCTGCGGGAAAACATCAGTTCCGACCTGGCGGCCGACCTGACCCTGATGCCCAAGCTGCAACACCTGAACATCGCCGACCTGACGGTGATGGCCGACCTGATCGTCAAAAGTGTGTTCGCCACCTTGCCGGACATCATCGACCCGCCCGCGCAAGCCCTGCCCGAACACCTCACGCCCCAGGCGAAGATCACCCAGCAGCTGCGTTTCATCTTTATCGGCCTCAAGCATTGGCAAGGGCTGGGCAGCACCGAATAACTCCGCCGCTTCGCTGAACCGCCCCCACCTCCTCCACGCCTTATCTGCCCGCTTTGGCTTGCGCCAGAGCGGCGCTCTGTCGCGCATCAAAAAACAGCACAGCGCACCAAGTCAGTGCTATAAATCAGCTCGAATCCTGAATTTGTAACAAAATAAAACAGAAGCCTGCCCCATTTTCAGGCGTTTCCCCCCTGTTTCCGATCAGACCGGGCGATTGGCAAGGCACTTGCTCTACACCCTGCATCGCTCATAGCTGGAAGCCTTCAAATGCTGGTGATTCATCGCAGAATCGCGCCGCAACCCGACTGGTCCGCCGAGTTGCACCTGACCTTCGAAGCCCGCAGCAAAAGCCGCTTGCGCTGTTTTAGTGCCGACGGCGAAGACGTCGGGCTGTTTCTGGAGCGTGGCCAGCCGCCGCTGCACGATGGCGAATGCTTGCAAGCCGAGGATGGCCGGATCGTGCGGGTCTGCGCGCGTGCGGAAACCCTGCTGCATGTCACCTGCCGCAATGCCTTCGAACTGACCCGCGCCGCCTACCACCTGGGCAACCGCCACGTTGCCCTGCAAGTCGGCGATGGCTGGCTGCGCCTGCTGGACGACTATGTGCTCAAGGCCATGCTCGAACAGCTCGGCGCCAGCACCGCAACCATCGAGGCGCCGTTCCAGCCGGAACACGGCGCCTACGGCGGTGGCCACCATCATTCCCGCCACGGCGACGAGGACTTCAACTACGCGCCACGGCTGCACCAGTTCGGCGTGCGCCCATGAATCCCGCCTGGGCCCTGCTGCGCCTGGCCAGTCCACAGCTGCCGATCGGCGGCTACAGCTATTCCCAGGGCCTGGAGATGGCCGTGGAACAGGCCACGGTCAACGACCCGCACAGCGCCCGGCGCTGGATCGGCGACCAGTTGCTGCTCAACCTGGCGCGCTTCGAAGCGCCGCTGTTGCTGGCCCATTGTCAGGCGGCCACGGACGAGGATTGGGCGCAGCTGTTGCAGCTGTGCCAGGAACATCGCGCCAGCCGCGAAACCCGCGAGCTGCACCAGGAAAGCCGGCAGATGGGCTATTCCCTGCAACAGTTGCTGAACGGCCTGCCGGAGCTGGATGCGCCAGCCCGCGCCTTTCTCGAGCAGATCACCGAGCCGCACCTGGCCCTGGGCTGGGCCCTGGCCGCGCGCGCCTGGCGGATCAGCCCGCAGGACGCCCTGGCCGCCTGGCTGTGGAGTTGGCTGGAAAACCAGCTGGCGGTGCTGATGAAAACCCTACCCCTGGGCCAGCAAGCCGCCCAGCGCCTGACCAGCGAACTGCTGCCGCTGTTGCAACAGGCCCAGCGCAATGCCTCGAACCTCGACCCCGAACATTACGGCAGCGCCGCCTTCGGCCTGTCCCTGGCGTGCATGGCCCATGAGCGCCAGTACAGCCGCCTGTTCCGTTCATAAGTCCTGTTACTTCGGCGCCTTTTACTTGGGTGTCTTTTATTTTGGAGAGTCGCATGAACACACAACCTCTGCGTGTCGGCATCGGCGGCCCGGTGGGCTCAGGCAAGACCGCCCTGACCCTGGCCCTGTGCCTGGCCCTGCGCGAGCGCTACAACCTGGCAGTGGTGACTAACGATATCTACACCCGCGAAGACGCCGACTTCCTGGTGCGCAACGAGGCCCTGGCGCCCGAGCGCATCATCGGCGTGGAAACCGGCGGCTGCCCGCACACGGCGATTCGCGAAGACGCCTCGATCAACCTCGAAGCGGTGGACCAGTTGAACCGGCGTTTTCCCGGCCTCGACCTGATTCTGGTGGAGTCCGGCGGCGACAACCTGTCGGCGACCTTCAGCCCCGAGCTGTCCGACCTGACCATCTACGTGATCGACGTGTCGGCGGGCGACAAGCTGCCGCGCAAGGGTGGCCCGGGCATCTGCAAGTCCGACCTGCTGGTGATCAACAAGATCGACCTGGCGCCCCTGGTCGGCGCTTCGCTGGAGATGATGGACGGCGATACCCGGCGCATGCGCGGCGGCAAACCGTTCGTCTTCAGCAATCAGAAGACCGGCCAGGGCCTGGAGGAAATCATCGCCTTTATCGAACGCCAGGGACTGCTGACCGCGGCCTGATCGTTATTTTCAAAAGCTCAACAAGGAAGCCTGTCCATGACCCTCAAACGTATTCTCGGCACCCTCGCCCTGCTGCTGACACCGGCCCTGGCCTTCGCTCACCCGGGCCACGGCGACAACGGCCTGATGGCCGGCATCAGCCACCCGATCGGCGGCCTCGACCACCTGCTGGCGATGGTTGCGGTCGGCCTGTGGGCCGCGCAGCAGCAAGGCGCGGCGCGCTGGGCACTGCCCTGCACCTTCGTCGGCACCATGCTGATCGGCGGCGTGCTGGGTTTTGAAGGGCTGAACCTGCCGGCCCTGGAAAGCGGGATCGCCGCATCGGTCCTGGCCCTCGGCCTGGCCGTGGCTTTGGCGGTGCGTCCGCCGCTAAGCCTGGCGGTGGCCGCCACTGCGCTGTTCGCCCTGTTCCACGGTGTGGCCCACGGCCTGGAACTGCCGGACATGTCCAGCCCCTGGACCTATGCCGCAGGCTTCGTCGCTGCCACCGCGGCACTGCACGCGGCCGGTTACGCCGTGGTACGGGTCCTGCCACAGGCCGCCGCGCCGCTGGTACGCCTGGCGGGTGCGGCCTCGGCACTGACCGGTGCCTGGTTACTGGCTGGCTGATGCGCGTCGTTTGAGGCATTTTTTCGCGAGCAAGCTCGCTCCTACAGGAACAGCGCCGTCACTGTAGGAGCGAGCTTGCTCGCGATTACGGGCGCCGGCCCGACACCGCTCCCCGGGGCCTTCTCTGCTACCATGTCGCGCATTCCACCCTGCCGTGACGACGCCAGCCAATGCCCGATGTTTCCAGCCCCGTTTCCCCGTCTGAATCGACCGCCCTGTTCAAGGCCGTACAGCAGCATTTCCACACCGTGATCGTGCCGCTCTGGCAGGGGCCGGGCTGGAATCCGGAGCTGGCTTTGCCCTTCGAGGCGCTGGACGCCGAGCATGCCCCGCTGCCGCCGCAACGTTATCGGGCCATGGCCTGCGCCCGGCAGCTGTACCTGTTTTCCAGCCTGATCGGCGATGGCCGTACGCCGCTTGCCCAAGAGCGCGCCGCGGCGCTGTTCCGTTCCCTGCAACGGCACTTCCACGACGCCGAACATGGCGGCTGGTTCTACAGCATCGATGCCCAAGGCACGCCGCTGGACAGGCGCAAAGACCTCTATACCCACGCCTTCATCATCTTTGCCTGCGCCCATTACTGGGCCAAGGTCCGCGAGCCGCTGGTGGAGTCGGTGCTCAACGCCGCGCTGAAAGTGGTGGCCGAGCGTTTTGCCAGCGGCGATGGCCTGTACGAGGCAGTCCTCGCCGAAGACTGGTCGTCCCTGGCCTCCGGTCCGTTGCAGAACCCGCTGATGCACCTGGCCGAAGCCTTCCTCGCTACTCTGGCCGTGCGTGACGACGCCGCCGTGCAAGGCGCATTGCTGGCCTTGTGCGAGGGCATGCAGCAACGCTTCATCGAGCCACAGCATGGGCTGATGATGGAGAAACCACTGGGGGCTGTGGATAACTGGTTCGAGCCGGGGCATCAGTTCGAATGGTTCTTCCTGTTGCAATCCTCGCCTCTGCTGTTTGGCTGCCCGCTGCACGCCTCGCTGGAACGGGCCTTTGCCTATGCCGAGCAGGTCGGTGTGGATAACCACAGCGGTGCGGTGAGCGGGATGCTGAGTGTCGAGGGCGATGTGCTCGACCCGACCCAACGCATCTGGGCCCAGGCCGAATACCTGCGCGCCCTGACCTTGCGCCAGGGCAGCGCCGAACGCCTGCAACACCAGTTGCGGGCGCTGCAAAAACACTTCCTGCATGCCAAGGGCTGGAACGAATGCCTGGACGCCCATGGCGTACTCAGCCGCCGGGACATGCCGTCGACCACGCCTTATCACCTGGCGACCTGTTATCTCGGTCTGGCCGAATACTTCGGCTGATCGTCAACCGCTATCGCGAGCAAGCTTCGCTCCTACAGGATCGCGTGGTCCTTTGTAGGAGCGAGCTTGCTCGCGATTGAGCGCCTGCGCTCAGGAAGGCCTCAGGCAATCCACTTGCGATCGCCGGTAAAGCTGATGGTCAACCAGCGCGCCGCATCCGCCTTGCCGAGCTGTGTGGATATCTCCTCGCGCAGCGTGTCCAGCGTCGCCACGCCCTGCAACGGATAGTCCGCCGGCAGCACGATGTGAATCTCGATGAACCGCGCCCGTCCATGCTTCTGCACATACGAGATGTAGTCGGCAAAGCCATGCTCGACTTTCGCCTTGTCCATCACTTGGCGAACCTTGTCATCCAGTTGGTCCGGGACAATTCCCAGTACATCGCGTAACGCTGGCTTGAGAATATTGAGGGCCGGCGCAAGCATGCTCAGGGCCAGCAGGATCAGGATTGACGGGTCGACGTAAGCGGCCCACTGGCCATAACCCTGGGTCTTGAGCAGCAACGCGATGAGAAAGCTCACCAGCAAGCCGACCGAGAGCATCGCGTCCACCAGCCAGCTGACGTTGTCGAACTGGATCAACGAGGATTTCAACGTGCGATTGCGATAACGGACGTAGAAGAAATAGGCGAAGCAGACGACGCTAAGCACCATCGCAAAAGGGATCACCAGGCCCAGTTCGATCTCGCGGCCACCGTTGATGATGCCGAACATACCGCTGAGAAAGGCATAGATCGCAATCAGCAACAAAAAGCTGCCTTCGATCAGCAGCACCATCGGTTCCAGGTGCCAGAAGCCGAACTGAAAGCGCTGGTTGCTTTCCTTGGCGATCAGCTTGGCGGTGATCAGCATCAGGACCTTGATGACGGTCGCGATCAGCGAAAAAAAACCATCGAACAGAATCGATTGGGAACCGGAAAAAAACCCCGTGACGATCGCGGCGATCGCCACGGCGAACATCAGGATGGTCGATTGTTTGAGCAGTACCTGCTCACCTCGGTTACTCACATTTCCTCCTCGAGAACCTTTGAAATCGCAGCCTTGATGCAAGGCCGCGGTGGGTTGCGGAGCGGGAGTCTACCTTGTGCGGGCTGATTCAGGCCTGAACGGTTGTGTTGCCAAACGCATCGGCAGCGAGGCGTGTAGCCGCTGCCGCAGGCTGCGATGGTCCGGGCCACGTTGGTCGCAGGACCTTCAGCGATCTTGAGATCTTGAGATCCTGCGACCGGTTCCCGGTCGATCGCAGCCTGCGGCAGCGGCTACAGGCGGAGCATTCAGCCCTTGGCGTTGCGCTCGATGGCGAAGCCGGCCCAGGTCTGGCTTACCGGCATCAGCTCCAGGCTGTTGATATTGACGTGGGCCGGCGTGTTGAGCACCCAGAAGATGGTGTCGGCGATGTCCTGCGGCTGGATCGGCTCGGCACCGGCATAGGTGGCGTCATAACGCTCCTGGTCGCCCTTGAAGCGCACCAGCGAGAACTCGCTTTCGCACAGGCCCGGCTCGATGTTGGTCACCCGCACACCGGTGCCTTGCAGGTCGCAACGCAGGTTCAGGGAGAACTGTTTGACGAACGCCTTGCTCGCGCCATACACGTGGCTGCCCGGATACGGGTAGTTGCCGGCGATGGAACCGAGGTTGACGATGCCGGCGCCGCGGCCATGGGCGATCAGGCGGGGCAGCAGCAGGCGGGTGCTGTACATCAGGCCCTTGATGTTGGTGTCGACCATGGTGTCCCAGTCGTCCAGGTCGCACTTGGGCGCCGGGTCGACCCCCAGGGCCAGGCCGGCGTTGTTGATCAGCCCGCGCAGCTTGGCAAAGGACGGCGGCAGGTTGGCGATCGCTTCTTCCATGGCCTTGCGGTCCCGCACATCGAGCACCAGGCCGTGCACTTCGGTCTGCTTCGACAGTTCGGCGCACAGGGCGTTGAGACGCTCTTCGCGGCGCCCGGTCAGCACCAGCGACCAGCCGGCCTCGGCAAAACGACGGGCACAGGCTTCGCCAAAACCGGAGGTCGCGCCGGTAATAAACAGGGTGGAAGTCATGGTGTTCTCCTTGCTGGGGCGTCGAACCGCCGTGGAAATGAAAAATCGTTTCGCAGCATGCCCGGCCTGAATCGCAGCGGCAACCGGAGGTTGTGCGAGCCAGGCTATCAGCTTCCCCTGTAGCCGCTGCCGAAGGCTGCGATAAGGCCCGGAGGGCCTTGCAGCGATCTTGAAGAGCACGCCCTCTTCGAGGTCGATCGCAGCCTGCGGCAGCGGCTACAGGGGCGGCCAACTGTACAAAAAACGACCAACCTCCGCCAAGCCATGCAGGTCGTGGTCCGCAGCCATATGCACGCACCTTATCCACAGGACGCTCCACAGTCTTTGGGGGCAAGTGCAAAAGTCTGCAAGCCGCTATCCACAGGGGCTGCAGGCGGTTTAGAAAGTTTTTTGCTTGACCCGGGCATGGCGTCCATGCAGCCCCGGCCGACGAAGGCGGCCGGGCGGTCAGGCAGGGGATGGCTTCAAGCCAGTAACGACGCTGCCTTGGCGAGTCTTTCCAGAGTTTAGTCACAGACTTATCCACAGGCTTTTCCAGGGTGTTTTCGCCCTTTGCCTGCGACAATAAAAAGGTTGACAACGGCTGCTCGATGTCCGACAAAAAAGCCTGATCAAAAAACAATCAACAGCCTGCAGGCCACGCCGATCAAGGCGTACAGCCAGCTACTCCCACGTTACCCACAGCCAGTTCCACAGCAAACGGGGACAAGTCAAAACCGTGGCAAAACAACTATTTGCAGCGTCTTTATGCCGCGCTTTGCCAGCTTGCGCAGAATGTTTTCCACAATTTTCGGTTTCGGCTGTGGACAAGGTCATCCGCTGCCGCCGGCGTCTGTAGGAGCGAGGCTTGCTTCACGTTTTTCGTCCGGTATACCGCGTTATCGTTCATCGCGGGCAAGCCTCGCTCCTACAGGACGGGGTGTGGATAAAAAATGCCCCGCCGGAATAAACCGGCGGGGCATGTTTCAGCCAGCGCAAACAGGCTCAGTGCCCGCCCAGATACGCGTTACGCACCTCCTCGTTGACCAGCAGTTCCTTGCCGGTACCGCTCAGGCGGATCTCGCCGTTGACCATCACATAGGCCCGGTCCGACAGCTTCAGCGCGTGGTTGGCGTTCTGCTCGACCAGGAAGATGGTCATGCCGGTGGAGGCCAGCTCGCGCAGGGTGGCGAAGATCTGCTTCACCACGATTGGCGCCAGCCCCAGGCTCGGTTCGTCCAGCAACAGCAGCTTGGGACGGCTCATCAGCGCGCGGGCGATGGCGAGCATCTGCTGCTCGCCGCCGGACATGGTCATGGCCCGCTGGGTCCGACGTTCCTTGAGCCGCGGGAACAGTTCGAACATGCGCTGCATGTCTTCGGTGGCGTACTTGTCGCCGATGGGGATGGTGCCCATCAGCAGGTTCTCTTCCACCGTCATGTCCGGAAACACCCGGCGCCCTTCCGGCGACTGGGCGATGCCGTTGGAGGCGATGTAGTGCGAGGACTTGTGGGTGATGTCCACACCGCGATAGATGATCTGCCCGGACTCGGCCCGCGGCTGGCCGAAAATCGACATCAGCAGCGTGGACTTGCCGGCACCGTTGGAGCCGATCAGGCTCACGGTTTCACCTTCGTTGATGTGCAGCGAGACTTTCTTCAGGGCCTGGATCGGCCCGTAGTACACGTCCAGGTCCTTGAGTTCGAGGATAGGTGCAGTCGTCATACCAGCTCCTCTTCGTCCGCACCCAGGTAGGCGGCAATCACTTTCGGGTCGTTGCGGATCGCTTCGGGCCCGCCCTCGGCGATCACGTTACCGTGGTCGAGCACCACGATATGGTCGGAAATACTCATCACCATGCCCATGTCATGTTCAATCAGCACCACGGTCAGGTCATGCTCGTCGCGCAGCAGCCGGATCATCGCGCTGAGCGCTTCGGTTTCCTGGGGGTTGAGGCCGGCGGCCGGTTCGTCGAGGCAGATGATCTGCGGCCGGGTGCACATGGCGCGGGCGATTTCCAGGCGGCGTTGCTGGCCGTAGGACAACTCGCCGGCCAAGCGGTTGGCGCAGTCCACCAGGTCCACCACTTCCAGCCAGTAGAAGGCGTGGTCCAGCGCATCGCTTTCGGCCTTCTGGTAACTCTTGGTATTGAGGATGCCGGACAGCAGGTTGCGGTTGACCCACATGTGCTGGGCCACCAGCAGGTTCTCCAGCACCGACATTTCCCTGAACAGGCGAATGTTCTGGAAGGTCCGCGCCAGGCCCGCCCGGTTCACCAGATGGGTACCGCCGAACATCTTGTAGAACAGCCGGCTGGCAAAACGCTTGGGCGACACGAAGTCGGTCACCCGGAACGGCTCGCCCAGCAGCTTGATGACATTGGTCGGCGTGCCCCGGGTATTCAGGGCGATATGCCCGCCCGTGGCCTTGTAGAAACCGGTCAGGCAGTTGAACACCGTGGTCTTGCCGGCACCGTTGGGGCCGATCAGGGCGAAGATGGAGTTGCGCTTGACCTCCAGGCTGACGTCGCTCAGGGCCTTGATGCCACCGAAGTGCATCATCAGGTTCTCGACCTTCAGGATCACTTCATCGCTCATGATGCGCTCCTCTCGGTCAAGGCACCCTTGCGCGGGGTCACGCCGGTGCGGCTGATACGAATCAGGCCCCGGGGTCGCCAGATCATCATCAACACCATGAGGATGCCGAACAGCAGCACCCGGTACTCGGAGAAACTGCGCAGCAGCTCCGGCGCCACGGTCAGCACGAACGCCGCGATCACCACGCCGACGGTCGAACCCATGCCGCCCAGGACCACGATGGCCAGGATCAGCGCCGACTCGAAGAAGGTGAAGGACGAGGGGTTCACGAAGCCCTGGTAGCTGGCGAAGAACACCCCGGCCAGGCCGGCGGTCGAGGCGCCGATGGTGAAGGCCGAGAGTTTCACCAGCACATGGTTCAGGCCCATGGCGCGGCAGGCGATCTCGTCTTCGCGCAGCGCTTCCCAGGCCCGGCCGACCGGCATGCGGGTCAGCCGGTGCTTGATGTAGAGCACCAGCAGCACCACGATGAACAGCACGATGTAGATGAACAGGAATTTCAGGTTGGGGTTGTATTCCAGGCCGAAGAACTCGTGGAACGGCACCCCGCCATCCTTCGCCCGCCGTCCGAACTCCAGGCCGAAGATGGTCGGCGACGGCACCGGCATGCCGTTCGGGCCGCCGGTGAAGGACAGCCAGTTGTTGAGGATCAGGCGGATGATCTCGCCGAAGCCCAGGGTCACGATGGCCAGGTAGTCACCGTGCATGCGCAACACCGGGAAGCCGAGTATGCACCCCGCCAGCGCCGCGGCGAGAGCCGCCAGGGGCAGCACGGTCCAGAAGCCCAGGCCCAGGTACTGGTAACCCAGCGCCAGGCCGTAGGCACCGATGGCGTAGAACGCCACGTACCCCAGGTCGAGCAGCCCGGCCAGGCCAACCACGATGTTCAGCCCCAGGCCCAGCAGCACGTAGATCAGGCCGAGGATGACCACGGTCAGCAGGTACTTGTTGGCGAAGAACGGGAAGACGATGGCGATCACGATCAGCGCCGGGATGATCCAGCGCAGCCGCGACTTGTAGTCCGGCGCCCGCACATGCACACCGGAGCTGCTGCTTTCGAAACCCTGGAGGATCCTCAGGCCCTTGGGCGTCTGCAGGAACAGGCTCAAGGCAAAGCGGCCGATCATCACGATCGCCACCAGCCAGCCGACGCGGGCCGGTTGCAGGTTGAAGCTGTAGCCCTCGAGTACCACACCCACGATAGGACCGAACACGATCAGCGAGATCAGCCCGGCCAGCACGGCGTCGATGACGCTCTTTTTGATATCAATCGGTTTATTGGCAGCAGACATACTTATACCTTCGCCACGAGTGGGCGACCCAGCAGGCCTTGGGGACGGAAGATCAGAATCAGCACCAGCAGCGAGAAACTGAACACGTCTTTGTAGTCGGAGTTGATCAGACCGGAGAACAGCGACTCGGAGATCCCGAGGATGATCCCGCCGAGCATCGCGCCCGGCAGCGACCCGATGCCGCCGAGGACCGCCGCGGTGAACGCCTTGATGCCGATGACGAAGCCGGCATAGAAGTCGAACGTGCCGTAGTTCATGGTGATCAGTACACCCGCCAGCGCAGCCATGGCGGCGCCGATGATGAACACGTAGGAAATCACCCGGTCGGTGTTGATCCCGAGGATCGAGGCCATCTTGCGGTCTTGCTGGGTGGCGCGGCACATGCGGCCGAGCTTGGTGTACTTGATGATGTAGGTGAGCAACGCCATGCCGGCGAATGCTGCCACCAGGATGAAGATCTTGGTGTAGGTGAGCTGGACGAAACCGGTGCCGATCTCGACCTTCCAGGCGCCGGCCAGCAGCGTCGGTACACCTTGTTGCTTGGCGCCCTGGCTGATCTGCGCGTAGTTCTGCAGGATCAGCGAGATCCCGATGGCGCTGATCAGCGGCGCCAGGCGGGTGGAGTTGCGCAGGGGTTTATAGGCGACGCGCTCGATGACCCAGCCGTAGATCCCCGTCACGACGACGGTGAAGACCAGGGTACCGAGAATGAGCAGCGGGAAGGATTCGATGCCGAAGTAGGCCAGCAGAGCCAGACTGATTGCCGCGAGGTAAGCGGAAATCATGTAAACCTCGCCGTGGGCGAAGTTGATCATGCCAATGATGCCATAGACCATTGTGTAGCCGATGGCGATCAGACCATAGACAGACCCGAGGGTCAGTCCATTGATCAGTTGCTGCAGGAAAATACCATCCATAACGCAATCTCACGCATTTGAGAGACTGCACACAGCGGATACGACGGCCTGGGGTTCAACCACCCGCGCAACACGACAGTTGTGCAGCTCTACGAGAAAAGACAGGTACTGCACGGACACGCATGCGGCAGGCCTGCGCCCTCCCCTGAAGGATGAGCCGGCCTGCCCGGACGCTCATGTCACTTCTGTTTTTCCAGCTGGTGGTATTTGCCGTCCTTGTCCCACTGGTAAACCACGTAGTCGGAGACTTTCAGGTCGCCCTTGGCGTCCCAGGTCTTCTCGCCCATCACGGTTTTCACCGGGTTGGCCTTGAGCCACTTGGCGGCGTCTTCGCCCTTGTTGGATTTGGCGCCGTTGAAGCCGGCAGCCAGGGCCTGGACCGACGCGTAAGCATACAGGGTGTAGCCTTCAGGCTCGGTGCCGGCCTTGCGGAAAGCGTCGACCACGGTCTTGCTGTCCGGCAGCAGGCGTGGGTCGGCGCCGAAGGTCATGTACACACCGTCGACGTACTGCGGGCCGCCAGCGGTGGTCACCAGTTCGTCGGTGACGATACCGTCGTCGGACATGAACTTGACGTCTTTCAGGCCCTGCTCGCGCAGCTGGCGGACCAGCGGGCCGGCTTCCGGATGCAGGCCGCCGAAGTAGACGACATCGGCACCGGCGGCGCGGATCTTGGTGACCACGGCGCTGAAGTCTTTTTCGCCACGGGTCAGGCCTTCGTACAGCACCGGCGTCACGCCGCGCTTGCTCAGCTGTGCCTTGGTGGCGTCCGCCAGGCCCTGGCCGTAGGTGTCCTTGTCGTGCAGCACCACGACTTTCTTGCCCTTGAGCACATCGACGATGTAGTCGCCGGCGACGATGCCCTGCTGGTCGTCACGCCCGCACATGCGGAACATGGCGGAGAGGCCACGCTCGGTGACCTGCGGGTTGGTGGAGCCCGGGGTGATGGCGATCACGCCAGCTTCGTCGTACACCTCGGAAGCGGGAATGGTGTTGGAGGAGCAGAAGTGCCCGACCACGCCGATCACCTTGTCCTGGTCGACCAGGCGGTTGGCTACGGCCACAGCCTGTTTCGGTTCGCAGGCATCGTCGCCCTTGACCAGGACGATCTTCTCGCCGTTGACGCCGCCCTTGGCGTTGATTTCGTCAGCCGCTGCCTGTGCACCCTTCATGTACTGCTCGCCAAATGCCGCGTTGGCGCCTGTCATGGGACCCGCTACGCCGATCTTGAGGTCGGCCTGAGCAAACGCAGAAACGCCCAACGCAGCTGCCACTGCGAGGGCCAGAAAGCCTTTCTTGTAAAACGTCTGGGACATGAGGTGGTGCTCCAAGGTTTTTTTAGTTGGCACTGCGACTTCACCGAATGCTCAGAGCAAGGGCCGTGCCATTGGTTTTTTATTCTGAAAAAAGTCGCTCTTTTATTGTTATTTCGACTGTTTCGAGCCCTTTTTTATTGGGCGTGCAACCGTCTAAACCGCGGAAGGTAAAACCCTACAAAACATCAGGCGCAACCCGCCTGCGCCATCATTGCAACCGCGGCGCAAATCAACGTGCAACCAGCCTGTAACAGCCTGCGTAACCGAACTGCACACTACTGGTGCGGGACTGCTACGCCCCGCACCACTACAGGCTAGTCGCTGCGCCGAAAAGCGCCGCACCGTGCAACATATTTCCTCTGTCAGATAACGATGCGCAGGCACTGGCCCGCGTGATACAGCGAGAACCCGGCCTCGTACAGGCAACTGCGCAAGCTCACGCCGGCCAGGGGCTGCATGGGGGCGAAGGGAATCGGCAAGGCCTGAGGATTTCCGTTACACAGGTAATCGGCGAACGCCTTGCCAACCACGGTGCCCGTGGTCACGCCCCGGCCGTTGTAGCCGGTGACGGCCACCAGGCCGGGCGCCGGCTCGAACAGGCGCATCAGGTGATCGGGGGTAAAGGCGATGCAGCCGGTCCAGGTGCACTCCCACTCCACCGTTTTCAGGTAGGGGAAATAATGCTGCTGCACCCGGTCGGCCCAGGCCTTGAGGAACCAGGCCGGCTTCTGGTTGCCATTGCCCAGGCTGCCCAGCAACAGGCGGCCGTCGGCGTCCCGGCGAATGCTGCTGAGCACCTGGCGGGTATCCCAGGAGCCCTGGCCACCCGGCAGGATCCGCTGCGCGGCTTCCTCGGTCAGCGGCCTGGAAGCGACCTGGTAGTAGTAACCGGGGAAGAAATTGCGCCGCAATTCGGTCCAGTCGCCTTCGGTGTAGGCGTTGGAGGCAATCACCACCTGCTCGGCCAGCACCGAGCCTTGCGCGGTCTGCACCGACCAGCGCTGGCCCTGGCGTTCGAGACGGGTCACCGGCGAGTGGTCGAACAGCTGCCCCCCCAGGTCGACCGTGGCCTTGGCCAGGCCACTGACATAGGCCATCGGATTGACCGTGCCGGCCCGGCGATCGAGCAAGGCGGCGGCGATCTTCCGGGTGCCGGTGGCGGTTTCACAGGCCGCCCCGGTCAACAGCTCGACCGGCGCGCCCCGGCGCTTCCACTGGGCTTCCCGGCTGCGCAGATCGGCCTCGCCCCGAGCGTTGTGCGCCATGTGCAAGGTGCCTTCGCGGCGCAGCTGGCAATCGATGCGGTATTTGTCGATCAGGCTGAACACCAGGGCCGGCGCCGCCCCCAGCATGCGGTTGAGCTGGCTGCCGACCGCCTCGCCGAAACCGGCTTCGATCTCGTCCGGTGGGATCCACATCCCCGCGTTCACCAGCCCCACGTTGCGCCCCGAACCACCGTGACCGGTGCGATGGGCTTCCAGTACACAGACCCTCTTGCCCTGCTCCAGCAGGTGCACGGCGGCCGACAGGCCGGTAAAGCCCGCGCCGATCACGCAGACATCCACCGTGACCTCGCCCTTGAGCGGGGCATTGTCAGGCCTGTGCGGCGTCAGTTTTTCCCACAGGCATTCTTCGCGTAACGACATAGGAGCTCCTTGCGGAGCAGCGGTCAGCTACAAGCGTCAAGCTGCAAGCAACCTCACTTGCAGCTTGTGGCTTGCAGCTTGCCGCTGCTACTCAAAACTGATGCCTTGGGCCAATGGCAACTCCAGCGAGTAGTTCACGGTGTTGGTCTGCCGGCGCATATAGGCGCGCCAGGCATCGGAACCGGATTCGCGGCCACCGCCGGTTTCCTTCTCGCCACCGAAGGCGCCGCCGATTTCCGCGCCGCTGGGGCCGATGTTGACGTTGGCGATGCCGCAGTCGCTGCCCACCGCCGACATGAACTGCTCGGCCTCACGCACATCGGTGGTGAAGATGCAGGACGACAGGCCTTGCGGCACGGCGTTGTTCAGGCGCAGCGCTTCGGCGAAATAGCTGTAGCCCACCACATAGAGAATCGGCGCGAAGGTCTCGCTGCACACCACGTCGCTCTGTTCCGGCATCTCGACGATCGCCGGCGATACGTAATAAGCGTTGGGGAACTGGTCTTGCAACTGGCGCTTGCCGCCGAACACCCGGCCGCCCTCGCTCAGGGCCTGCTCCAGCGCATCCTGCATGTTGTCGAAGCTGTGCTTGTCGATCAGCGGACCGATCAGGTTGCCTTGCAGCGGATGGCCGATGCGCACCTTGGAGTAGGCGGCCTTGAGGCGGGTGACGATTTCTTCCTTCACCGACTCATGGGCAATCAGCCGGCGCAACGTCGTGCAGCGCTGGCCGGCGGTACCGACGGCGCTGAACAGGATGGCGCGCACGGCCATGTCCAGGTCGGCGCTCGGCCCCAGGATCATCGCGTTGTTGCCGCCCAGTTCGAGGATG
Organism: Pseudomonas sp. B3G-3; assembly: GCF_028640915.1. Lineage (NCBI taxonomy): Bacteria > Pseudomonadati > Pseudomonadota > Gammaproteobacteria > Pseudomonadales > Pseudomonadaceae > Pseudomonas > Pseudomonas sp. B3G-3. The sequence goes on from NZ_JAQZAB010000107.1 coordinate 18,701, forward strand.
CTGCGGGCGAAACGCGCGGCGACTTTCGGCGCCACTTCGCGGCCCATGCGGGTGCTGCCGGTGGCACTGATCAGGGCCACGCGCGGGTCGTCCACCAGCGCTTCGCCGGCGTCGCGCCCACCGATGATCACCTGGCTCAGGTATTCGGGGGCATCGCTGAAGTTCTTCAGCACGCGCTCGAACAACGCCTGGCAGGCCAGGGCGGTCAGCGGGGTCTTTTCCGAGGGTTTCCAGATCACCGGGTTGCCGCAGACCAGCGCCAGGGTGGTGTTCCAGGCCCAGACCGCGACCGGGAAGTTGAACGCGCTGATCACCCCGACGATGCCCAGCGGGTGCCAGGTTTCGCGCATATGGTGGCCTGGACGCTCGGAGGCGATGGTCAGGCCGTACAGCTGGCGCGACAGGCCGACCGCGAAGTCGCAGATGTCGATCATTTCCTGCACTTCGCCCAGGCCTTCCTGGGTGATCTTGCCGGCTTCCCAGGACACCAGCTCACCAAGGTCGGCCTTGTATTCGCGCAGCACTTCGCCGAACTGGCGCACCAGCTCGCCGCGACGCGGTGCCGGCACCTTGCGCCACAGCTCGAATGCATGCTCCGCGCGACTGACCTGCTGTTCCACCTCGGCCGCGCCCTGCCAGTTCACGGAGGCGATGCGGCTGCCGTCGATCGGCGAATGCACGGGCTGCTTGCCCGATTGATACAGGGCCGGGTTCACACCAAGACGATCAAGCAATGCGGCAACCATGGGTCACTCCTTACAGATGGAAAGCAAAAAATCGCAGCCGCTGACACGGCTATTCAGATCTGTAGTTGTAGCCGGCCCGAGACTTGCCAACAAACGACGATTAGGCGAGATATCATTCCGTTTATTCATGCTGCGCAGCCGAGACAAGAACAAGGAACCCTCGATGCTGAACAAACGCTACCTGCCCTCGATCACCGCCCTGCAGTGTTTCGAGGCCGTCACCCGGCACCTGAGCTTCACCCGCGCCGCCGAGGAACTGAACCTGACCCAGAGCGCGGTCAGCAAGCAGGTCGCGCAGCTGGAAGAACTCCTGCAGCACCTGCTGTTTCGCCGGGTACGCCGGCGCCTGCAACTGACCCCGGCCGGCGATCTGTACCTGGTGGAGGTGCGCAAGATCCTCTCGCAGATCGAGATGTCGACCCATTACCTGCGTTCCTACGGTGGCGAAACCGAAGTCCTGCGGGTGTCCACCCCGTCGACCTTCGGCGCGCGCTGGCTGGTGCCGCGTCTCAAGGGCTGGCGCCTGCGCCATCCGCAGATCCACCTGGACCTGTGCAACGAACAGGAAGCCGACGACCTGCTGCAAGGCCGCAGCGACATGGCGTTCTATTTCGGCCAGGGCTCGCGCCCCGGCACCGAGTGCCTGAAGTTGTTCGGCGAAGAGCTGGTGGCGGTCTGCGCGCCCGGTAGCCTGCCGGACAAGCCGTTCACCGACCCGACGCAACTGGCCGAACTGGTGCTGCTGCAACTGGCCTCGCGGCCGCAGGCCTGGCATGACTGGTTCGACAGCCAGGGTTACCACACCGAGCACAGCTATCATGGTCCGCGCTTCGAAACCTTCTACATGTGCATCCGGGCCGCCCAGGTCGGCTGCGGCGTCGCCCTGCTGCCGCGGTTCCTGGTGGAGGAAGAGCTGGCCGAGGGCAAACTGGTGCTGGCCTGGGACTACGCGATGCCCAGCCACGATGCCTACTACCTGGCCTACCCCGAACATGCGGCCGAAGTGCCCAAGGTACGGGAGTTCGTACGCTGGATGCTGGAGCAGATCGACAGCCCGACGCCGGCCTGAGAACGCCATCGCGAGCAAGCTCGCTCCTACATGAACAGCGCAGCACCTGTAGGAGCGAGCTTGCTCGCGATAAGGCCGGCAGCCCTGACAATGCCTTCAAGCAAAAAACGCTGGCAAAACCCACAGCGGATATGCGCCACTACTGCCTTCATTGAACAAGCTGGAAAGCCGCGTCCTTCATCGTGGCCAGCATGGAGATTCCCGTTATGAGCGAGAGTGTGTTTGCCGATCGCATCGTGCAGAACCTGCTCGACACCGACTTCTACAAACTGACCATGATGCAGGCGGTGCTGCACAACTACCCCAATGTGGAAGTCGAATGGGAATTCCGCTGCCGCAACAGCGAGGACCTGCGCCCTTATCTGGCGGAGATCCGCTATCAGTTCGAGCGCCTGGCCGACCTGAGCCTGAGCGCCGACCAGTTGAGCTTTCTGGAGCGCATCAGCTTCCTGAAGCCGGACTTCCTGCGCTTTCTCGGGCTGTTCCGCTTCAACCTGCGCTATGTGCATACCGGTATCGAGAACGGCGAGCTGTTCATCCGCCTGCGTGGGCCCTGGCTGCACGTGATCCTGTTCGAAGTGCCGATGCTGGCGATCGTCAGCGAGGTGCGTAACCGCTATCGCTACCGCGAAGTCGTCCTGGAACAGGCCCGCGAACAGTTGTATCGCAAGTTCGACTGGCTGAGCGCCAACGCCAGCGCCGACGAATTGTCGCACCTGCAAGTGGCCGACTTCGGCACCCGTCGGCGCTTCTCGTACCGGGTCCAGGAAGAAGTGGTGAACGTGCTCAAGCACGACTTCCCCGGGCGTTTCGTCGGCACCAGCAACGTGCACCTGTCCCGCGAGCTGGACATGAAACCCCTGGGCACCATGGCCCATGAGTGGATCATGGCCCACCAGCAACTGGGGCCGCGGCTGATCGACAGCCAGATCGCCGCCCTCGACTGCTGGGTCCGCGAATACCGTGGCCTGCTGGGGATCGCCCTGACCGACTGCATCACCACCGACGCCTTCCTCAACGATTTCGATCTGTATTTCGCCAAGCTGTTCGACGGTTTGCGCCACGACTCGGGCGATCCGATCGTCTGGGCGGAAAAGGCTATCGCCCATTACCTGAAACTGGGCATCGAGCCGATGAGCAAGACCCTGGTGTTCTCCGACAGCCTGACGCTGCCCAAGTCCCTGGAGATTTTTCGCGCGCTGCGTGGTCGGATCAATGTCAGCTTCGGTATCGGCACCAACCTGACGTGCGATATTCCCGGTGTCGAGCCGATGAGCATCGTGCTTAAAATGGCCGCCTGCAATGGCCAGCCCGTCGCCAAGATCTCCGACGAAGCGGGCAAGACCCATTGCAAGGATCCCAACTTCGTCGCTTATCTGCGCCACGTTTTCCAAGTACCTGCCGCCCTTTCTGGCACATCAAGCAAGGAGTGAATCATGCAAGCCGTACAGCGTGAGATTGCTGAACAGCTCAAGGTCCAACCCCCTTTCAAGGACCAGGCCGATCTCGAGGCAGAAGTCGCCCGGCGGGTCGCGTTCATCCAGCAATGCCTGCTCAATTCCGGGCTCAAGACCCTGGTACTGGGCATTAGCGGTGGCGTCGACTCCCTGACCGCAGGCCTGCTGGCCCAGCGGGCGGTGCGCGAACTGCGCGCCAGCAGCGGCGACCAGGGCTATCGTTTCATCGCCGTGCGCCTGCCGTACGACGTGCAGTTCGACGAGCACGATGCCCAGGCCTCGGTGGACTTCATCGAACCCGACGAGCGCCACACTGTGAACATCGGGCCGGCGGTCAAGTCCCTGGCCAATGAAGTGGCGGCCTTCGAAGGCCATCAGGCGGTAACCCGGGACTTCGTGCTCGGCAATACCAAGGCGCGCATGCGCATGGTCGCGCAGTACACCATCGCCGGCGCCGCCCACGGCCTGGTGATCGGCACCGACCACGCCGCCGAAGCGGTGATGGGCTTCTTCACCAAGTTCGGCGACGGCGCCTGCGACCTGGCGCCGCTGAGCGGGCTGGTGAAGAACCAGGTGCGCGCCGTTGCCCGGCATTTCGGCGCGCCGGAGTCGCTGGTGGAGAAGATCCCTACCGCCGACCTCGAAGACCTGTCTCCCGGCAAGCCGGATGAAGCCTCCCACGGCGTGACCTACGCCGAGATCGACGCCTTCCTCCACGGCCAGCCGGTACGCGAGGAAGCGTTCAAGATCATCTGCAACACCTACAACAAGACCCATCACAAACGCGTGATGCCGTTCGCGCCATAAACAGCCTGTATACGCAGTTCCAGGCACAAAAAAAGCGCCCCGAAGGGCGCTTTTTTTATCACTCGGAATCAACCGATCACTTCAGCACCACGGCGCCTTTCATCATCGAGTTGTGGCCCGGGAACGAGCAGAAGAACTCGTAGCTTTCGCCCGCGGTCAGCTTCGACACGTCGAAAGTCACCGAGTCTTTTTCGCCAGAGCCGATGATCTTGGTGTGGGCGATGACGCGGCTGTCGCCTGGCTTCAGGTAGTCCTTGTCGATGCCGGCAGCCATGCCGTCGGTCGCGATGCCGGCCATGTCCGCGCTTTTGCTCAGCACCCAGTTATGGCCCATGACGTTCTTCGGCAGGCTGCCGGAATGGGTCAGGTTCACGGTGAAGGTCTTGCAGCTCTTGTCGATGGTGATTTCCTTCGTGTTGAAGGACATCTGGTCGGTAGAGTCGACATCGACCTTGCATTCGGCGGCCATCAGCTGGCTGCTGGCCAGTGTCAACAGGGATACCACAACGAGTTTGGCAAACATGGTGAATCTCCAAGGCAGGGTTAACAAAATCCATCTGAATCCATGAGGGTGAAGACTGCCTGAATTTTTCACAAGTTCCTATGATTCAAATCAAGAAATTGTATACAACTTTGCGCTATCGGCTTGATCGAGAGAATCAAACAGCCAGCTAACGGCCGCGGATCTATGCTCGGCGCACATCACTATCGGAGTGTCTGCCATGCACCTCAACAGCCTGTTCCGCAGCCTGCTCGCCGCCTACGCCTGTGGCGCCAGCGGCACCTATGAAAGCCCCCGCCGCGAGGATTGACCCTTGGAGCGCGGCCGACCAGCCATTACTCTGTGGCCCTCACCGACCATGGAGTAAGGCATGTCTTTAACGTCTGTATGCGTGTTCTGCGGTGCCAGCACCGGCACCAACCCGGCCTACCGCGAGGCCGCCGAAGCCCTCGGGCGCCATCTGGCCGAACGCAAACTGACCCTGGTCTATGGCGGTGGCGCTGTCGGCCTGATGGGCCTAGTCGCCGACGCGGCCCTGGCGGCCGGAGGTGAAGTCATCGGCATCATTCCCCAGAGCCTCAAGGACAAGGAAATCGGCCATCCGGGCCTGACGCGCCTGGAGGTGGTCGACGGCATGCACGCCCGCAAGGCACGCATGGCCGAGCTGAGCGATGCCTTTATCGCGCTGCCGGGTGGCCTGGGCACCCTGGAAGAGTTGTTCGAGGTCTGGACCTGGGGCCAGCTGGGCTATCACGCCAAGCCCCTGGGGTTGCTGGAAGTGAATGGCTTCTACGAGAAACTCACGGGTTTTCTCGATCACATCGTCGGCGAAGGCTTCGTTCGCGCCCCGCACCGTGACATGCTGCAAGTGAGCGATTCGCCGCGCAAACTGCTGGATGCGCTGGAGGCCTGGCAACCCACGGTCGCCCCCAAATGGGCCGAGCAAAAACCCGATTAACCGCCGGCCCCCGATACAAGGCAGAATACGCGCCGCTCAACCTCACCTTCGACCCCAGAGGATCGCCCATGGCTAAACCCAATTACTCCTTCGCCAAACGTCAGCGAGACCTGGCAAAGGAGCAGAAGAAAGAGGAAAAGCTGCAACGCAAGAAAGCGGCCGCTGAAGAAGCCGGCGCACCGAGCCCGGATACAGAAGACGAAGTGGCCGTCGACGACGCCAATGCAGTAGACGATCAGGCCCCCAAAGCCTGAGACCCGCCAGGCCTGATACTCCTGTCAGGCCCTCGGGATCTGGGGTCGGCTATCCATTACCGACCCTCGGATACCCAACGCTTTGACAATCGAATCGCGATAACCCTGTGGCAAGTTGGCCGGTAGCTGGTCGGCTGCGAACAGGCCGATTTCCTTGTGCTCGTGGCTGACGGTTGGCACAAAACCGCCCAGGAGCCGGCAGCGATAGGTCGAGATAAAGACATGCTTGCCGGGAATGACCTCGAATAGGTACGAATCCAGCGGCTCCGCCACCGCCACCTGCACGTCCAGCTCTTCCTCGATCTCCCGCGCCAGGCATTGCGGCGCCGTCTCCCCCAGCTCGATCCGCCCGCCGGGCAGCTCCCATTCGTCACGCTCGTTGAGCATCAGCACCACCAGCCCTTCGGGGGATTGCAGCACGCCCTTGATCGATACCGGGAACATAAGCCACTCCTGTAAAGCCTGTAGCCGCTGCCGAAGGCTGCGCCCGGGTGCGTAGCGGCCGTGTTTTTGAGGCCGCAGGACGATTCTGCGAACCTTATCGCAGCCTGCGGCAGCGGCTACAGAGAGATCCGTTCATTCAGTGGCATCACCGTCACCCGCACTTCCGGGTCGTGGCTGCCGCCGCCGAGAATCACCCCGCGCAGCGGCGAGACGTCGGAAAAGTCCCGGCCCCAGGCCAGGGTGATGTGTTCCAGTGCCGGCTGCACGTTGTTGGTCGGGTCGAAATCGACCCAGCCGAGCACCGGGCAGAACACCGAAACCCAGGCATGGGAAGCGTCCGCGCCGATCAGGCGTGGTTGCCCCGGTGGCGGCTGGGTCAGCAGGTAGCCGCTGACATAACGCGCCGCCAAACCGCGGGAACGCAAGCACGCCAGCATCAGGTGGGCGAAGTCCTGGCAGACCCCGCGCCGCCGCTCCAGCACCTCCACCAGCGGCGTCGCCACCTGGGTGGCTTCGGCATCGAAGGTGAACTCGCTGAAGATCTTCTCCATCAACGCCTGTACCCCCAGCAACAACGGACACCCGGCGGGGAAACAGCTTTCGGAAAAATCGACGAAGCTCTTCTTCAGGTGCACATAGGGCGACTCGAAGCGGTAACGACACGCCTCCATCAAGGCCGCGGACAACGGCCGGCTGCTGTAGGTCAGCGCACTGCGGGTGGCGTCCCAGGGCAATGAGCGGGTGAAATCCAGCGCAGGCCGGGCCAGCACCTCCACCGTCAGTTGCGCATTGACCAGCAGTTCGTCATGGGGGCGCTCGAACGCCAGCCGGGTCAGCGGGTTGCCGAACACATCCAGCTCGTCGCGGCGGGTGGTGGGGTCGGGGCTGATCAGCAGTTCCTGCTGGCTGCAATGCTGCCAGGCGCAGGCCCGCGGCCACAGGTGCGCCAGCTGCTGGGCCAGGGAAACCGGGCTGTCGTAGTGGTAATGGGTATCGTGGAAGATCTGGTAATGAGCGCTCATCAGACGGACACCGTTTGTTGGCTGACATCGTCGACATGGGCGAAATGCCGCAGCGCCAGGCGGTCGGAGACCTGCCCGCTGGCATCGGCGATTTCCTGCAACAGGTCGGCCAGGCCTTCGAGCGCCGCACGCACGCTGGCTTCGCCGAACAGCGGGTTTTCCAGGCAACCCAGGTCGAAGCGCGACAGGCGCCCCACCAGCTTGGGCAAACCGGCCTCGCGCGGCACACCGAACTCATCGTTCAAGCGATTGAGGGTCCGGGTCACCAGCTTCAGCTGGAACAGCACCGCATGGGGGTTCTGCTCATCGAGCAGCAACAGGTCGAGCACCGGGATCAACTGCGCCACCGCCAGGTAGCGGGAACGGTAGGTGATGCTGCTGTTGCCCAGCTCCAGCAGCCACTCCAGCCCGGCCTGGTCGAACGCGGTGGCGCTGCGCAGGAAGGCCGCCAGGCTGCTGCTGAGGAACTGCAGGCGCTCGATGCGCCGGCCGATCATCAAAAAACGCCAGCCTTCGTCGCGGGTCATGTCGTCCAGGGCAAAACCCGACAGCGCCGCCAGGGACATCACCAGGCGATTGAGGAAGTCCAGCAATTCGCCGAAGTCCGGCTCCCGGGCCTCCAGCGCCAGAGCTTCGCGCTGCAACTCCACCAGCGCCTGCCAGTTTTCCCGCGAGAGCTTGCCGCGCACCTGGGACGCCGCCCACTGCAGGCGCTGCAGGTTGGAGCGCAGGCTGAAGGCCCAGTCGTCGCCCTGCAGAGCCGCCAACAGCCGCTCGGGCAGTTCCCCCTCGTCCGGCAGCAACATCAGGCTTTCGCCCAGGTCGACCGCCGCCTGCAAGGCCTGCGGGTCATCGCCGTCGATATAACGCGCCAGCATGATCCGCAACAACCGCGCGCTGCCATCGCAACGCTCGCAGTAACGGCCGAACCAGAACAGGTTTTCCACCACCCGCGACGGCAGGTACGGATCGCGCCGCACCAGCTCATGCACGCCGATGGTCCGCTGGCCCTTCCACTGTTCGCCGCTGGGCGCACGCTCGCCCAGCACCCAGGTGTCCTTGCTGGCGCCGCCGCGCTGCATCGATACCACTTCGGCATCGGCCTCGGCGGCCACCCGGGTCAAGCCGCCCGGCAGCACCCGGTAACCATCGCGGCTGGCCACGGCATACACCCGCATGCCGATGGCCCGCGGTTGCAGCTGGCCGTCCTCGGCCTGCCAGACCGGCGCCTGGGACAGCTGCGCCAGTTCCTGGGCGACATAGGCATAAGGCCGCGCCCGCATGCGCTCGGCCAGGGCCCGGCGCTCTTTCTCGCAGAGGTCGCGGCCGAACAAGGGGGCAAAGCTCTGGGACGGGAACGCCGGCTTGATCAGCAGCTCCGGGAGTTTTTCCAGGGCCTGGGCCAGCACCGGCGCCTCGCCGCACCACCAGGTGGCGACGGACGGCAGAATCAGTTCTTCGCCAAACAGGTGCTCGCTGATCTTCGGCAGGAAACCCAGCAGGCCTGGCGATTCCAGCACGCCGCTGCCCAGGGCATTGGCTACCAGCACCCGGCCCCGCCGCACCGCCTCCAGCAGCCCCGGCACGCCGAGGGCCGAGTCGGTGCGCAGTTCCAGCGGGTCGCAGAAGTCGTCGTCGAGCCGGCGCATGATCGCGTGCACCCGCCGCAGGCCGCTCAGGGTCTTGAGGTAGACCGTGGCGTCGCGCACCGTCAGGTCGCCGCCCTCCACCAGCGGATAACCAAGCTGGCGCGCCAGGTACAGGTGCTCGAAATAGCTTTCGTTGAAACGTCCCGGGGTCAGCAGCACGATCAGTGGCGCTTCGTCGTCCCGGGGCGCCTGGCGGGCCAGGGTTTCCTGCAGGGTGCGGAAGAAGCCGGCCAGGTGCTGTACCTGCAGATCGCGATACAGGTCCGGAAAGGCCCGGGACACGATCATGCGGTTTTCCAGGGCGTAGCCGGCACCGGAGGGCGCCTGGGTACGGTCGGCGGTGACCCACCAGCGCCCGTCCGGGGTGCGCGCCAGGTCGACCGCGTACAGGTGCAGGAAAGCGCCGTCCGGCGGCTGGATGCCCTGGCACGGCCAGAGAAAATTGTTATGGCCAAACACCAGTTCGGCCGGCAGCAGGCCTTCGCTGATCAGCCGCTGGGGCCCGTACAGGTCGGCCAGTACCGCATTGAGCAAACGCGCCCGCTGGGCGATCCCGGCGGACAGCTGCTGCCATTCATCGGCGGCGATCACATGGGGCAACAGGTCCAGCTCCCACGGCCGGTCGGCGCCCTTGGGGTCGGCATAAACGTTGTAGGTGACGCCGTTTTCCTGGATCTGTCGGGTCAGCAGGGCCTGGCGCTGCATCAACTGCGCCGGTGTGCTGCGCAGCAACTGGTCGAACAGCCGGCGCCAGTGCGGGCGTACCGCGCCGCTGGCGTCGAGCAGTTCGTGGTAGGTACCCGCCGTCAGCGGGTAGTGGTCAAGCAGGTCAGGCATGGAGAACTCGGCAGACGGCAAGGTAAGTCAGATTAACGCAGACACATGACGCCCGGATATGCGAAACATCCGGGCGTCGCGTCTGCTTTAGAAACGTCGCAAATCGAGTGTCATCGGCAACTCGTCGTTGATCGTCAGGCTCGGCACCGACAAGGTGCCGGGGCTATGCCCCAGGCGGAAGAAGCGCGCCATGCGGCGGCTTTCGGCTTCGTTGGCATTCACCGGCAGGCTGTCGTAGTTGCGTCCGCCCGGGTGGGCTACGTGGTACTGGCAACCGCCCAGGGAGCGCTGCATCCAGGTGTCGAGCAGGTCGAACACCAGGGGCGCATGCACCGGGATGGTCGGTTGCAGGCAGTTGAAGGGCTGCCAGGCCCGATAGCGCACCCCAGCGACAAACTCCCCGACCCGCCCGGTAGGCTGCAGCGGCACCGCGACGCCGTTGCAGGTCAGCAGGTAGCGCTGCGGCGCCAACCCGGTGAGCTTGACCTGCAGACGCTCCAGCGATGAGTCGACATAACGCACCGTGCCGCCAGCGGAGCCCTCCTCCCCCAGCACATGCCAAGGCTCCAGGGCCTGGCGCAGCTCCAGTTCGACCCCGCCGACCGCGTAATCGCCGACCTTGGGGAAACGAAACTCCAGGTGCGCGGCGAACCACTCGGCGCGCAGCGGATAGCCGGCGGCGTTGAGCTCGACTATGACGTCGGCGAAGTCCTGCTCGATAAAGTGCGGCAACAGGAAGCGGTCGTGCAGCTCGGTACCCCAGCGCGCCAGCTTGGCTGGCGCATAGGGCTCGCGCCAGAAGCGCGCGACCAAGGCCCGCAGCAACAGTTGCTGGGCCAGGCTCATGCGCGCATGGGGCGGCATTTCAAAGGCGCGCAGTTCCAGCAGGCCCAGGCGCCCGGTGGCGCCGTCCGGCGAGTACAGCTTGTCGATGCAGAACTCGGCGCGGTGGGTGTTGCCGGTGACATCGATCAGCAGGTTGCGCAGCAACCGGTCGACCAGCCACGGCGGGCACTCCTCGCCCGGTTCGGGCATCTGCGCGAAGGCGATTTCCAGCTCGTACAAGGCATCGTTGCGTGCCTCGTCGACCCGCGGCGCCTGGGAGGTCGGGCCGATGAACAGCCCGGAGAACAGATAGGACAACGACGGATGGTTGTGCCAATAGCTGATCAGGCTGCGCAACAGATCCGGCCGGCGCAGGAACGGCGAATCCGCCGGCGTCGCGCCGCCCAGCACGAAGTGGTTGCCGCCACCAGTGCCGGTGTGGCGCCCGTCGATCATGAATTTCTCGGTGGTCAGGCGGGTCTGCCGGGCTTCCTCGTAGAGGAACTCGGTGCGCTCCACCAGCTCGTCCCAACTGGCGGACGGCTGCACGTTGACCTCGATCACGCCCGGATCGGGGGTGACGCGGAAGTTGCTCAGCCGTGGATCGCTCGGCGGCTCATAGCCCTCCAGCAGCACCGGGCAATGCAGCTCTTCGGCGGTGGCCTCGATGGCGCTGACCAGCTCCAGGTAATCCTCCAGGCGCTCCAGGGGCGGCATGAACAGGTACAACCGCCCACCCCGCGCCTCGGCACAGAACGCGGTGCGGGTCAGCCAGTCGGCGGACTGGTCGATCTGCGGCACCCGCTCATCGGCCTCGGCCGCCTCGCCATGCTTACGCAATTGCGCACTGTCCGGCAGCTCGGGCAGCTCCTGGTTCGGGTCGGTGGGGTGCACATAGGGGTATTCCGCCGCCGTCACCCAGGGCTGGGACGCCAGCGGCAGGCGATAGCCCAGGGGCGAATCCCCCGGCACCAGCCGGCAATGGGTGTCGCGCAGGTACCAACGGCCGCTCTGCCACTGGTCGCCCTTGGCCGTGCGGGCCAGCGGCAGGACCTGGCCGATGACCTTGTCCAGGCCCTGGCTGAAGACCTTGCGCAGGCGCGCCCGCTCCAGTTCGTCCGCCAGCCGCGAATCCTCGGCGCTGACGTTTTGCGGCAAGGTGCCCTCGCGCCACAGGTAATAGAAATTGTCTTCATAGGCCGGGAACACGAAGCGCGGCGGCAGCTTCAGGCGTTCGGCGACACTGGCCAGGAAACGCCCGGCCAGTTCGCTGTCGGCGCCGTAGTCTTCGTGTTCGTCGGCAATCAGCGCGGCGTTATGCCAGATCGGCACACCATCGCGGCGCCAGTAGCAGTTCAGCGACCAGCGCGGCAGTTGCTCGCCCGGGTACCACTTGCCCTGGCCGAAATGCACCAGGCCCTTGGGCGCGTAGTGGTTGCGCATGCGCTGGAACAGCTCGGCGGACAGCCGGCGCTTGTTCGGCCCGAGGGCCGCGGTGTTCCATTCGGCGCCATCCGGGTCGTCGATCGAAACGAAGGTCGGTTCGCCGCCCATGGTCAGGCGCACGTCGCCTTCCAACAGATCGGCATCGATCTGTCGGCCCAGGGCCTGGATCGCCAGCCATTGCTCTTCGGTGTAGGGCTTGGTGACCCGCGGCGCTTCCCAGACCCGCTCCACCGACATCTGGTGGCTGAACTCGCATTCGCAAGGCTCCACCAGGCCGCTGATCGGCGCCGCCGAGGATGGATCGGGGCTGCAGGCCAATGGGATATGCCCCTCCCCGGCAAACAGCCCGGAGGTGGCGTCCAGGCCGATCCAGCCGGCGCCGGGCAGGTACACCTCGCACCAGGCATGCAGGTCGGTGAAATCCACCTCGGTGCCGGACGGGCCGTCGAGGGATTTGACGTCGGCGGTCAGCTGGATCAGGTAGCCGGAAACAAACCGCGCCGCCAGCCCCAGGTTGCGCAGCAGCTGCACCAGCAGCCAGGCGGAGTCGCGGCAGGAGCCGGAAGCCTTGTCCAGAGTCTGCTCGGGCGTCTGCACGCCCGGCTCCATGCGGATCAGGTAGCCGATGTCTTCGCTCAGACGCTGGTTCAGGCCCACCAGGAAATCCACCGCCGGCATCGGCGTGCGGTCGATGCCCTCAAGGTAAGCCTTGAACTTCGGTGTCAGCGGCAGGGTTTCCAGGTAAGGCGCCAGTTCCCGCTGCTCATCGGCGGCGTAGGCGAAGGGAATCTTCTCCGCATAGGGTTCGAGGAAGAAGTCGAACGGATTGAACACCGCCATCTCCGCCAGCAGATCGACTTCGATGCGCAGCTCGTCGGTCTTTTCCGGGAAGACCAGGCGCGCCAGGTAGTTGCCCTGGGGATCCTGCTGCCAATTGATGAAGTGCTGCTCGGGCTGGACCTTCAGCGCATAGGAGAGAATCCGCGTGCGGCTATGGGCCGCCGGACGCAGGCGAACAATCTGTGGGCCGAGTTCGACCGCGCGGTCGTAGCGGTAATGCGTGACATGGTGCAATGCGACATGGATCGACACGGCGTGCCTCCTGCGGACCTGGACGTACACGAGAGCGCGCAAGACTTATGCCAGGGCACCAGTCCCGGCGCTTTCCCCGACTGCTGTGGGCAGTACAGCACCAAAAGCGCGCGGCGCGTGCTTTGGCGTGCGCAGGGTTGCACATAAATGTGGCGACAGGATGTAACCGGCGGTCAGCGCACCCGCTTCAGGCCGGCTTCCAGTCGCTGCAGGCGCCGGCGTTTGCGCGCCGCCACTTGCAGCACCTTGAGCCCGCGCTGGTAGCGCCGGGTGCTCATCAGGTACAGGCCGGTCAGGGGGATGCACAGGACAAAGGCCGGAAAGAGGCGCTGGCGGGAATCCAGCAAGACCAGCAGCGCGCACGCCAGGCAGAACACCAGCGCGCCGAACAAGGCCCAGGCCCCGCGCGGGTAGCCGCGGATCACCAGCAGGAAACACAGGCTCATCAGCAGGCCAACGCCCAGCATGGCCATCGCGGCGTAGTTGGCGACCTGGAAGTCCCGGGGGAAATACAGATGGGGCACCTGCGCGGCGGTCAGCGAGACGCTGAAGATCGTCGTCATCATCACCGCGATATGAATCACCCCGAAGCGCCGCACATAGGGCTGCCAGGCGAGCCACTCGGCGGTCTTGAGGCGCAGCAGCTTGTCTTCGATCTGCTGTTGTTGCGGGGTTTTCCTGCGACGTAACACGCTGCTCTTCCTTGAGTCGATGCCAATCCTGGGGCGCACCTTAACAAACCCAAACGCTGAAATGCACAACGCCAACCCGGGGGTTGGCGTTGTGTCTGTACAGCCGTTGCCTTAGCGGGGCACGACCGGTTTGCGGGCCGGCTTCTTGCCTTTGCCCTTGGCCGCGTCCGTGCGCTCCTTGGCGGCCTGTTTGTTGCGAGCCATCGCGGCGGCCTTGGCCTGTTCGCGTTTGTCCCACGGGTTGCCGCCGTCGCTGCCGCGCGGTGGCAGGCCGGTGTGCTGGGTGAGGATCCGGGTGGTTTCCTTGGCCACTTTGTGGCTGCCAGCCGGCGTCGAGTTCTTGCGACGGGCGCTCTGGTAGCTGTCGGTAGCCGGCTGATGCAGCGGAATCAACTGGTGCTTGCCCGGCCCGATCAGATCGGCGCGGCCCATGCGGGTCAGTGCTTCACGCAGCATCGGCCAGCCTTTCGGATCGTGGTAACGCAGGAACGCCTTGTGCAGGCGCCGCTGCTCCTCGCTCTTGACGATGGTCACCCCGTCACTCTTGTAGGTGACCTTGCGCAGCGGGTTCTTGCCCGAGTGATACATGGCGGTGGCGGTGGCCATCGGCGACGGGTAGAACGCCTGCACCTGGTCGGCACGGAAACCGTTGCCCTTGAGCCACAGGGCCAGGTTCATCATGTCTTCGTCGGTGGTGCCCGGGTGCGCGGCGATGAAGTAAGGAATCAGGTACTGCTCCTTGCCCGCTTCCTTGGAGTACTTCTCGAACATCCGCTTGAACCGGTCGTAGGTACCGATACCCGGTTTCATCATCTGGTTGAGCGGACCTTCCTCGGTGTGTTCCGGGGCGATCTTCAGGTAGCCACCGACGTGGTGGGTCACCAGTTCCTTGACGTACTCCGGCGACTCGACCGCGAGGTCGTAGCGCAGGCCGGAAGCGATCAGGATCTTCTTCACCCCCGGCAAGGCGCGGGCGCTGCGATACAGCTGGATCAGCGACGAGTGATCGGTGTTCAGGTTCGGGCAGATGCCGGGGAACACGCAGGACGGCTTGCGGCACGCGGATTCGATTTCCGGGCTCTTGCAGGCGATGCGGTACATGTTCGCGGTCGGGCCGCCGAGGTCGGAGATGACGCCGGTAAAACCTGGAACCTTGTCGCGAATCTCTTCGATCTCGCGAATGATCGACTCTTCGGAACGGTTCTGGATGATGCGGCCTTCGTGCTCGGTGATCGAGCAGAAGGTGCAGCCGCCAAAGCAGCCACGCATGATGTTCACCGAGAAACGGATCATCTCGTAGGCCGGGATCTTCTCCTTGCCGTACGCCGGGTGCGGGATGCGCTGATACGGCATGCCAAACACGTAGTCCATCTCTTCGGTGGTCATCGGGATGGGCGGCGGGTTGAACCAGACGTCGATCTCGCCATGCTTCTGCACCAGCGCACGGGCGTTGCCCGGGTTGGTTTCCAGGTGCAGCACGCGGTTGGCGTGGGCGTAGAGCACCGGATCGTTACGCACCTTTTCCATCGACGGCAGGCGGATCACGGTCTTGTCCCGGGTCATCTTCGGGCTGGCCAGGATCTGCACGACCTTGGCTTCCTGCGGATCTTCCACCGGGCCTTTTTCCTGCTCGATAGCGCAGGCGGCGGTGTCCTGGGTGTTGACGTAGGGGTTGATGATCTTGTCGATCTTGCCCGGACGGTCGATACGCGTGGAGTCCACTTCGTACCAGCCCTGGGGCGTGTCACGGCGAATGAACGCGGTGCCGCGCACGTCGGTGATGTCTTCGATCTTGTGCCCGTAGGACAGGCGCTGGGCGACTTCGACAATTGCCCGCTCGGCGTTGCCGTAGAGCAGGATGTCGGCGCTGGCGTCGATCAGGATCGAGTTGCGCACCCGGTCCTGCCAGTAGTCGTAGTGGGCGATGCGGCGCAGGGAGGCTTCGATGCCGCCCAGGACGATCGGCACGTGCTTGTAGGCTTCCTTGCAGCGCTGGCTGTAGACCAGGCTGGCGCGGTCCGGACGCTTGCCCGCCAGGCCACCGGGGGTGTAGGCGTCGTCGGAACGGATTTTCTTGTCCGCGGTGTAGCGGTTGATCATCGAATCCATGTTGCCGGCCGCGACGCCGAAGAACAGGTTCGGCTCGCCGAGCTTCATGAAGTCGTCTTTGGACTGCCAGTTCGGCTGGGCAATGATCCCGACGCGGAAGCCCTGGGACTCCAGCAGCCGGCCGATGATCGCCATGCCGAACGACGGGTGATCGACGTAGGCATCACCAGTGACGATGATGATGTCGCAGGAATCCCAGCCGAGCTGATCCATCTCCGCCCTGCTCATCGGCAGGAACGGCGCCGGCCCGAAACATTCGGCCCAGTACTTGGGATAGTCAAATAACGGCTTGGCTGCTTGCATGTCGATGACCGGTATAGGTGTAGATAAGGGCGCGTTTATTTACAGAGAAATTCGCGGGCGCGGAATATAGCACAAAAAATGACCAATTCCGACGACCATGGTCGGAAATCGGTGGGGCGTTTATCGCGGGCAAACCTCGCTCCCAGGAACACGATGACCTTGGAGGCTTGCCTGCGCTCGAGAGGCCGGGCCTTACTCGTCGTCGTCGAAGTTGTAGCTGCCCGGCGCGAGGTTCTCGAAGCGGGTGTACTTGCCGATGAACGCCAGGCGGATAAAGCCGATCGGGCCGTTCCGCTGCTTGCCGATGATGATTTCGGCAATGCCCTTGTGCTCGGTCTCGGGGTGATACACCTCGTCCCGGTACACGAACATGATGACGTCGGCGTCCTGCTCGATCGCTCCGGATTCCCGCAAGTCGGAGTTCACCGGGCGCTTGTTCGGACGCTGCTCGAGGGAGCGGTTGAGCTGGGACAGGGCCACTACCGGGCAGTTGAATTCCTTGGCCAGGGCCTTGAGGGAACGGGAGATCTCGGAAATCTCGTTGGTTCGGTTGTCGCCACTGGAACCTGGGATCTGCATCAACTGCAGGTAGTCGATCATGATCAGGGCGATGTCGCCGTGCTCACGCACCAGGCGGCGGGTCCGCGCGCGCATTTCCGAGGGGCTGATACCCGCGGTGTCGTCGATGAACAGCTTGCGATCATTGAGCAGGTTGACCGCCGAGGTCAGGCGCGGCCAGTCGTCGTCTTCCAGCTGGCCGGAACGCACCTTGGTCTGGTCGATGCGGCCAAGGGACGACAGCATACGCATGATCAGCGATTCGCCTGGCATCTCGAGGGAGTACACCAGCACCGCCTTGTCGCTGCGCAGCACGGCGTTTTCCACCAGGTTCATGGCAAAGGTGGTCTTACCCATGGACGGACGGCCGGCGACGATGATCAGGTCGGCTGGCTGCAGGCCGCTGGTCTTCTCGTCGAGGTCGGTGTAGCCGGTGGACAGGCCGGTGATGGCGTTGTCGGTGTTGAACAGGGTGTCGATGCGGTCGATGGCCTTGGTCAGCAACTCGTTGACGCCCACCGGGCCGCCGGTCTTCGGACGGGCTTCGGCGATCTGGAAGATCTGCCGTTCGGCTTCGTCGAGGATCTCTTCGGCGGTGCGGCCTTCGGGGTTGAAGGCGCTGTCGGCGATCTCGGTGCTGATGCCGATCAGCTGGCGCAGGGTGGCGCGCTGGCGAACGATCTGCGCATAGGCCTTGATGTTGGCCACCGACGGCGTGTTCTTCGCCAGTTCGCCCAGGTACCCCAGGCCGCCGACCTGGGACGTCTGGCCTTCCTTGTCCAGCTGTTCGGACAGGGTCACGACGTCGATCGGCATGTTCTGATCGGCCAGTTTGGCGATCGCGCGGAAAATCAAACGATGGTCATGCCGATAGAAGTCGCCGTCGGAGACTTGATCGAGCACCCGCTCCCAGGCGTTGTTGTCCAGCATCAGACCACCGAGCACGGCCTGTTCGGCCTCGATGGAATGTGGCGGCACCTTCAGGGCAGCGGTTTGCAGATCGTATTGCTCGGGAGCGGAGATATCGTTCATGGCCACTTGGTTTTTTAGGAAAAGCAGGGGTTTGAAAAACTGAGGGTACAGAAAGACAAAGGGCACGACCTGTAAACAGGATCGTGCCCGATGTTACCGGCTAGCTCCCGAGGGTGCCAGCCGACAAGTACTGCTTAAGCTGCTACCACGACAACGCGCACGGTGGCTTCAACTTCGGCGTGCAGGTGCACGGCTACGTCGAACTCACCTACGTTGCGGATGGTGCCGTTCGGCAGACGAACTTCGCTTTTTGCCACTTCAACGCCGGAGGCGGTCAGTGCATCAGCGATGTCGTGGGTGCCGATCGAACCGAACAGCTTGCCTTCGTCACCAGCGGTGGCAGTGATAGTCACTTCCAGCTCAGCCAGTTGGGCAGCGCGAGTTTCGGCAGAAGCCTTTTTCTCTGCAGCCAGTTTTTCCAGCTCGGCACGACGCGCTTCGAACGCAGCCAGGTTGGCAGCGGTAGCAGCGGTGGCTTTGCCGAAAGGCAGCAGGTAGTTACGGCCGTAACCAGCCTTAACGTTTACCTTATCGCCCAGGTTGCCCAGGTTGGCGATTTTTTCCAGCAGGATCAGTTCCATTTGGTAATAACCTCTTAACTTTTAACCTTCACCGTTCGCAGAGCCGTTATCAGCGTCTTTCGGCGCCGAACGACCGCGAAAATCAATCAGGCTGTCGACTATGGCCAACACCACGAGCAACGGATAGATCAGCTGCATAAACAGCAACAGCGTTACGTACAACCCCACCAGCCAGAACCTGGCCAGTCGCCCTTGCGCCACCAGCCCGTGAATCAGGGCCAGCCCGGCGAACACCAGCGGTACGCTGCACAACGGCGTCAGCATCGCCATCTGTGGACCGAGATTCGGTCCCAGCAGCATGCAGGCCAGCAGCAACATCGCCAGTCCCAGCGGGAGCTTGATAGCGCGAAACTCGCGCCCAAAACCACCCGGGTTGTACAACAACGCCTGCCAGTAGCGCCCGACAATCAGGCTCAGCACACTGACGACCTGCAACAAAGCCGCTATCAGGCCGGTCAGGACCGGTGCAATCAGTGAGGCAAGACGAGCCTGCTCTTCAACCGACAACTGCTGGTAGAGATCACCGAGGGCCAGCGGCAGGATTTTTACCAACTCCTGCGAGAGCATCTCGATCTGGGGGCGGTAAGCCACACCCAGCACTCCAGCAAACACCAGGCCCAGCGCTATGCTGACCAGCAGCACACGGTTCCAGGATTCGCTTGCGCGCAAAACCAACGCAAGGCCCGAAGACCCCAGCAGCACCATGAGTGCGCGTGGATCGCCGGAATACAGCCACCAGAACAGTGCCGGCAGCAATCCCAGGGCGAGGACACCAAGGGCGTCGCTCAAACCGCGCCGCAGGAGCACCAGGCTTCCCGCAGCAGCACCCAACCAATACAACAACGGCAATGCCGCACATCCGGCCACTACCAGAGTGGCCTGCATACGGCCGCGCATGATGAACTCAGCTAAGGCGCGCATGCATTCAATCCCTTACTACTTGTCGACTGCCCGGTCTCAGCGGCCGTGGCTGTCGGTGTAGGCCAGCAGGGCCAGGAAGCGGGCGCGCTTGATAGCGGTGGCCAGCTGACGCTGATAACGAGCTTTGGTACCGGTGATACGGCTTGGAACGATTTTGCCGGTCTCGGATACGTAGGCTTTCAGGGTGTTGAGATCTTTGTAATCGATCTCTTTCACGTCTTCAGCGGTGAAGCGGCAGAATTTACGACGACGGAAGAAACGTGCCATGTAATTGGCTCCTCAAAAGGTCCGTGGATTACTCGTCAGCGTTATCGCTGGCGTCGCTGTTATCGCTGTCATCGCCATCGGCGCTGTCAGAATGCTCAGGACGGTCACGACGCTCACGGCGCTCACTGCGGTTCTCTTCAGCCTTGAGCATCTCGGATTGGCCAGTGATGGCTTCTTCGCGACGGATGACCAGGTTACGGATCACAGCATCGTTGTAACGGAAGTTGTCTTCCAGCTCAGCCAGGGCTTTACCGGTGCACTCAACGTTCAGCATCACGTAGTGAGCCTTGTGAACATTGTTGATTGCGTAGGCCAGTTGACGACGGCCCCAGTCTTCCAGACGGTGGATTTTGCCGCCGTCTTCTTCGATCAGCTTGGTGTAACGCTCAACCATGCCGCCGACTTGCTCGCTCTGGTCAGGGTGGACCAGAAAGATGATTTCGTAATGACGCATGAATGCTCCTTACGGGTTGTAGCCTGCCGCTCAAAAGCGGTCAGACAAGGAGTGAATGACACTTGTGTGTCTTGCCAGAGATAGGCACATATGCGCCTGCCGCAACGGCAAGGGGCGCAATTGTAGAGAAGGGGCAACAGCGGCGCAAGGCAATTGGTGATTATTTGAACAATTGGCCGCCAGGGCACGCCAAACCTGCCGGACGGGCCTGCTCACGATTGCAGCACCTCAGTCGGGCCGCTATCGCGAGCAAGCTCGCACCTGCATGGAGGGAGGAAACTCAGGTCTTCTTGGCTGCGCTCTTGGCCTTGGCCGCACGCTGGCGCGTGGCCTCGAACAGGCACACGCCGGTAGCCACCGAAACGTTGAGACTGCTGACGCTACCGGCCATCGGCAGGCGCACCAGGAAATCGCAATGCTCACGGGTGAGGCGACGCATACCCTTGCCTTCGGCGCCCATGATCAGGATGGTCGGCCCGGTCAGGTCCTGGTCATACAGTTCCTGCTCAGCTTCGCCAGCGGTGCCGACAACCCACAGGCCGCGCTGCTGGAGCTTTTCCAGGGTGCGCGCCAGGTTGGTCACGGCCACCAGCGGAATCACTTCCGCGGCGCCGCACGCCACTTTACGCACGGTCGGGGTCAAGGTCGCCGATTTGTCTTTCGGCACCAGCACCGCCAGCGCGCCAGCCGCATCGGCGGTACGCAGGCAGGCGCCGAGGTTGTGCGGATCGGTCACACCGTCCAGCACGAGCAGCAGCGGCGCGCCTTCGGTACGGTCGAGCAGCTCATCGAGCATCGCCTCGCCCCAGACCTGGCTTGGACTTACTTCAGCCACGACACCCTGGTGAACGCCCTCGACCCAAGCATCCATTTCACGACGCTCGGCCTGGCCGACCGCCACGCGATTCTGCCCGGCCAGGTCCACCAGCACCTGCACGCGCGGATCGCTACGGCCTTCGGCCAGCCAGATCTGCTTGACGCGCTTGGGGTGGTGACGCAGCAATGCTTCCACAGCGTGCACGCCGTAGATCTTTTCCAACTGACTCATGACTTGGCCTTGGGTTTACGTGCCCCGCCGCTTTTCGCCGCAGGACCTGCGCCCGCTTTCGGCGGACCTTTACGATGTTTGCTCGGTTTGCTGGACGCCGGCTTTCCGGACTTTCCCCCAGACGCCGCTTTACCACCGCTTTTGGCTTCGGCCAGCAACGCCTGCTTCATTTCCCGGCTCTTGCGCACTTCGGCGTTTTTCGCCGCGGCATCGCTGGAGCGGTAGGCCTCGACCGACTTTTCCTTGGCCGGGCCACGACGGCCAGTCTTGGCTGGAGCAGGCTCGGCAGCAGTCTTGGCCGGAGGCACATCGACGGCGCCGCGTTTTTTGCGACCGATCGGCGCGCCGATGGTTTTCTCCGCCATCTCGAAGTCGATCTTGCGCTCATCCAGGTCGACGCGCATGACCCGCACTTCCACGCTGTCACCCAGGCGGAAGCTGCGGCCGGTACGCTCGCCGGCCAGGCGGTGATGCACAGGATCGAAGTGGTAGTAATCGCCCGGCAGCGCCGTGACATGCACCAGACCTTCGACATAGATATCGGTCAGCTCGACGAACAGGCCAAAACCGGTCACCGCGGTGATCACACCAGGGAACGACTCGCCCACGCGATCCTTCATGTACTCGCACTTGAGCCAGTTCACCACGTCGCGGGTCGCTTCGTCGGCACGCCGCTCACTCATCGAGCACTGCTCGCCAAGCTGCTCGAGAACCGCCTCGTCATACGGATAGATGCGCGCCTTCGGAATGGTCATCGCACCGGCACGACGCACGTGAGGGGTGTTCTGCTTGGAGTGGATGACACTGCGAATCGCCCGGTGCGTCAGCAGGTCCGGGTAACGGCGAATCGGCGAGGTGAAGTGGGTATAGGCTTCGTAGTTCAGGCCGAAGTGGCCCTGATTGTCAGCGCTGTACACCGCCTGGCTCAACGAGCGCAGCATCACGGTCTGGATCAGGTGGAAATCCGGGCGATCCTTGATGCTTTCCAGCAGTGCCTGGTAGTCCTTCGGCGTCGGGCCGTCCTTGCCTTTATGCAGGGACAGGCCGAGCTCGCCGAGGAAGGCGCGCAGTTTTTCCAGGCGCTCTGGCGGCGGGCCGTCGTGGACGCGATAGAGCGCAGGAATTTCGTGCTTCTTGAGGAATTCGGCGGTGGCCACGTTGGCCGCCAGCATGCATTCCTCGATCAGCTTGTGCGCATCGTTGCGGGTAGTCGGGCGAATTTCGGCGATCTTGCGCTCGGAACCGAAGATGATCCGGGTTTCCTGGGTCTCGAAATCGATGGCGCCACGGGTATGACGAGCACCGAGCAGC
This sequence comes from Pseudomonas sp. B3G-3, assembly GCF_028640915.1. Lineage (NCBI taxonomy): Bacteria > Pseudomonadati > Pseudomonadota > Gammaproteobacteria > Pseudomonadales > Pseudomonadaceae > Pseudomonas > Pseudomonas sp. B3G-3. Next base: position 41,085 of record NZ_JAQZAB010000107.1, read on the forward strand.
ACCTTGTACAGCGCATAAAGCTGCTTGAGGTGCGGCACAACATCGGCGTATTCGCCGCGCAGTTGCTTGGCCTCGCTGGTTTTCGGCTGCTCGAGGATAGTACTGACCTTGTTGTAGGTCAGTCGCGCCTTGGAGTGGATCACCGCTTCGTAGAACTGGTAGTCGGTCATCTCGCCGGACTTGGAGATGGTCATCTCGCACACCATGGCCAGACGATCGACTTTCGGGTTCAGCGAGCACAGGCCGTTGGACAACTGCTCCGGTAGCATCGGCACCACGCGCTCGGGGAAGTACACCGAGTTGCCGCGTACCTGAGCCTCGGCATCCAGCGCCGAACCGATCTTCACGTAACTGGAAACGTCGGCAATCGCCACGTACAGCTTCCAGCCACCGCCGAACAGGCGCAGCTTGCCAGGCTTGGCTTCGCAATAGACCGCATCGTCGAAGTCGCGAGCGTCTTCACCGTCGATGGTGACGAACGGCAGATCGCGCAGGTCGATGCGTTTCTCTTTGTCCTTATCTTCGACTTCCGGCTTGAGCTTGCCGGCTTCCTTCAGTACCGCTTCAGGCCAGACGTGAGGAATATCGTAGGTGCGCAAGGCAACATCGATTTCCATGCCCGGGGCCATGTAGTTGCCCACAACCTCGACCACGTCGCCTTGCGGCTGGAAGCGCGGAGTCGGCCAGTGGGTGATCTTCACCTCGACGAACTGGCCAATCTTGGCGCCGGCATTGCGGCCCGGGGTCACCAGCACTTCCTGCTGGATCTTCGGGTTGTCCGCCACCACAAAACCAATGCCGCCCTCTTCGAAGTAACGGCCGACGATGCTCTCGTGAGCACGGGACACCACTTCAACGATCATGCCTTCGCGGCGACCACGGCGATCCAGACCGGAAACCCGGGCCAGCGCGCGGTCGCCATCGAACACCAGGCGCATCTGCGCCGGGCTCATGAACAGGTCGTCGCTGCCGTCATCGGGCACCAGGAAGCCGAAGCCATCACGGTGACCGCTGATGCGGCCGAGAATCAGGTCGAGCTTGTCCACCGGCGCATAAGTGCCGCGACGGGTGTAGATCAGTTGAGCATCGCGCTCCATGGCGCGCAGGCGGCGACGCAGGGCTTCGATCTGGTCTTCTGTGGTCAGACCAAACTCTTCGACCAACTGTTCGCGGTTAGCAGGCGAACCCCGATCAGCAAGGTGCTGAAGGATCAGTTCGCGGCTAGGGATAGGGTTTTCATATTTTTCCGCTTCACGAGCGGCCTCGGGATCGAGGGACTGCCAATCGGCCATTAGATAAATTTCACCTTGTCTATATGCGGGTTAGTTTGGCATACGCGTATTGAAACGGGAAATTTCAGGCTAAGACAGGCTCCGAAAAGTCCTTTCAAGGCTTCAGAAGCATCCTGTAAAAGCCGTCGGTGAATTTTTTTCAATATTTTCAAGATCAGGGGTTTACAGCTCAAAAGGTGGTCCGTATAGTGCGCGCCATCGACGACGGAGACGTTGCCGATACTGCCCAGATGGTGAAATTGGTAGACACGCCAGCTTCAGGTGCTGGTGGCCGCAAGGCCGTGGAAGTTCGAGTCTTCTTCTGGGCACCAATTCAGAGCTGCAGATCATTTGAATCTTCAGGCTCCTCCAAAAACCCGCGAAAGCGGGTTTTTGCATTCTAAGTGTTTGATTTATTGAATCTAAGTCAAAACAGGGCTTTACAGATTCAAAGGCGCTCCGTATAGTTCGCCCCATCAACAGCGGCAACGTTGCTGATACTGCCCAGATGGTGAAATTGGTAGACACGCCAGCTTCAGGTGCTGGTGGCCGCAAGGCCGTGGAAGTTCGAGTCTTCTTCTGGGCACCATATTCAAGCTTCACAGCATAGCTGTGAAGTCTCACAAAAACCCGCGAAAGCGGGTTTTTGCGTTTCTGGCCCATAACAATCATTTCTTCCTCCAAAGCGCCCCCCCTCCTCTCAGGGCTATCCAGCCCGTCAAGCCGCACATGAGAAACAATATCGTTTATGATTGTTACAAGTTTTTGCGGCACCACAGTGAGGAACCCTGCGAATGATGTTTAGAAACACCGCCCTTCCAACATCCCTTCTGCGTGGCTTGACCATCACTTTGCTGGGCCTGGCCCTGGCATCTCCACTCACTCAAGCAGCCGACCCGGTTTCCCTGACCCTCTACAACGGCCAGCACAAGGAAGTCGGCGACGCCATCGCCAAGGCCTTCGAGGCCAAGACCGGCATTCACGTCAATGTGCGCAAAGGCAGCAGCAACCAGCTTGCCAGCCAGGTCGTGGAAGAAGGCGAGCGCTCTCCCGCCGACGTGATTTACACCGAAGAATCGCCGCCCCTGAACAAACTCGGCGAGCAAGGCCTGCTGGCCAAGACCGATGCCGCGACCCTTGAAGTCCTGCCCAAGGATTACGTCGCCGGCAACGGCACCTGGATCGGTATCACCGCCCGCGTCCGCGTGGTGGCGTTCAACCCGAAGCTGATCGACGAAAAGGACCTGCCGACATCGGTAATGGAGTTCTCCCAACCACAATGGCAAGGCAAGGTAGGTTTCGTTCCTACCAGCGGCGCGTTCCAGGAACAGGCCGTGGCAATCATCAAGCTGCACGGAATGGACGCCGCCGAGGAATGGCTGACCGGCCTGCGCGCCTTTGGCAAGACCTACAGCAATAACATGGTGGCCTTGAAGGCCGTGGAAAACGGCGAAGTCGCCACCGTGCTGGTGAACAACTATTACTGGTTCGCCCTGCAACGCGAAAAAGGCCAGCTGGACTCGAAGCTGCACTATTTCACCGGCGGCGATGCCGGCGGGCTGATCACCGTATCCAGTGCCGCAGTACTCAAGTCCAGCAAGCACCCCAAGGAAGCTCAGCAATTCCTCGCCTATATGGCCAACGAAGAAGGCCAGCGCGTGATCACCCAGACCACCGCCGAATACCCGCTGCGCAAAGGCCTGGAGTCGGATCGCGGCCTCAAGCCGTTCAGCGAGCTGCAAGCGCCAAAAGTCACCCCGGCCGACCTTGGCAATGCCGAAGAAGCCCTGGAACTGGAACGCGAAGTCGGCCTGAACTGATGAGCGCATCGCTGCCCGCCCCCGCCTCGCGCACAACCTACATACCGAGGCGCAAGGGGCCATCGATCTGGCTACTGCTACCAGTCCTGCTGCTGGTCGGACTCAGCCTGCTGCCATTGCTCTATGTCGGGCTCAAGGCCTGGCAGGCCGGCTGGGCCGAAGCCCTGCATCTGTTGTGGCGCCCCTATGTATTCGGCCTGCTGCGCAATACCTTGCTGCTGCTCACAGGTGTGACCGTCACCTGCGCCATCGTCGGCCTCTCCCTGGCCTGGCTGCTGGAGCGTAGCGACTTGCCGGGGCGGCGCCTCTGGGGCGTGATCCTGTGCCTGCCCTTTGCCGTACCGGCCTTTGTCAGCAGTTTCACCTGGGTCTCCCTCAGTGCCAGCTTCGAAGGCCTGGGCGGGGCGATCCTGGTCATGAGCCTGTCCAAGTACCCACTGGTGTTCCTGCCTGTCGCGGCCACCCTGCGCAACCTCGACCCCTCTCTGGAGGAGTCGGCCCGCACCCTTGGGCAGCATCGCTGGGGCGTGTTCTTCCGGATCACCCTGCCCCTGCTCTGGCCGTCGCTGCTGGCCGGTTCATTACTGATCGCCCTGCACATGCTGGTGGAGTTCGGCGCGCTGTCGATCATCGGCCTGCAAACCTTCACTACCGCGATCTATCAGCAGTTCGAGCTGGAGTTCAGCAACGCCAACGCGGCGATGCTTTCTGCCGTGTTGCTGGCGCTGTGCCTGGCCCTGCTGTGGCTGGAGTTGCGGGTTCGCGGCAAAGGCCGCCATGTGCGGACCGGCCAGGGCGCGGCACGACATGCCGAGCAGGTACGCCTGGGTAAGTGGGCGATTGGTGGGCAACTGTACTGCGCGCTGCTGACCCTGATCGGCAGCGGCATTCCGCTGGGCATGCTGGCGTACTGGCTGGCCGTTGGCTCATCGGCCGCCTTCCCGGTAGCCGCCATCGGCGAAGCCCTGCTTTCCTCCCTGGCACTGTCGCTGGGTGGCGCGGCACTGTGCCTGGCGCTGGCGGTACCGGTCGGGCTGCTGGTGGTACGTCACAAGGGTCGCCTGGCCCTCTGGGCCGAACGCCTGCCCTACTTGCTGCACGCCCTGCCCGGCCTGGTGATTGCCCTGACACTGGTGTTCTTTGCCCTGCACTACGTGCCGGCGCTGTATCAGACCTCGACCCTGCTGCTGATCGCCTACGCCCTGCTGTTCCTGCCCCTGGCGCAGGCACCGATCCGCACCGCCCTGAACAAGGCGGCGCCACAACTCGAGGACGCTGCCCGCACTCTCGGCGCCTCCTCATTCACGGCATTCTGCCGTGTGACCCTGCCGATCATTTTCCCCGCGTTGGGAGCCGCCTTCGCCCTGGTATTCCTGGATGCCATGAAGGAACTGACGGCTACCCTGCTGCTCAGCCCGACCGGGCTGAATACGCTGGCGACGGAAGTCTGGGCGCACACGGCGAATGTGGAGTTTGCAGCCGCAGCGCCTTATGCGGCGCTGTTGATTCTGGTATCGGGATTGCCGGTCTATCTGCTGACGACACGGATGTATCTGAGCCGTTGAGCCCGCTCCTACAGAAAGCCTTCTGTAGGAGCCCCACCCCCAGCATTCAAGCCTTGTGGAAACTCAAGCCCGGAATTGCCCCAGGCTGGCCTTCAATTGTGCCGCCAGGCCATCCAGCACCTTGCCGCTGGCCGTGGTTTCCACCACCGCCTGAGCCGCACGCTCGGCCTGGGCATGGATGGTTTCGACCCGGCTGCGCACCGCTTGCGCACCCTGGGCCTGATGGGCCGCCGCCTGGGTCGCCAGGCCAATTGCCGCGTGCACCTGCTCCACCGACGACTGCACCGACTGCTGCAACCGCGCGCTGTCGCGCAGCACCAGCAAACCTTCGCTGGCCTGCCTTCCGGCTTGGCCGATCGCCGCCACCGCCTCGCGCGCGCCCTGCTGCAGCGCTCCAATGTGCGCCTGGATATCCCCGGTAGAGCTTTGCGTCTTGCTCGCCAGCGCCCTGACCTCGTCGGCCACCACAGCAAAGCCGCGCCCGGTTTCCCCGGCCCGCGCCGCCTCGATGGCCGCATTCAAGGCCAGCAGATTGGTTTGTTCGGCGATGCCATGAATCACCGTCAACACCACCTCGATCTGCTCGCTCTGCTGCGCCAGGCGCTCGATGACCTTGGAGCCCGTGTCGACCTGCCCCGCCAGCGCCTCGATCAGGCTGCCCACCTGGGCCGAGGTCCGAGTGTTTTCGTCGGTTGCCTGGCGAATCTCCACCACTTGCTGCAAGGCCGCCTGCATCGCCTGGCTTTCCGCCTGGGCTTCATCAGCCATCTGCGACAGCGCCCGCAAACTCTCTGCCACCTCGTCGCGCTGAGCCTCGGCCGCAGCATCAGCCCCGGCATTACGCAGGCTCATCGCACCGATTTCGACACCGGTGCGCTGCGCCACATCGCCCGCCTCGCGCACGATTGGCTGCAACTTGTCGACAAAGCGGTTGACCGCCGACGCCATGTCGCCGATCTCGTCATTGCTGCTGAGCTGGACCCGCTTGGTCAGGTCGCCCTCACCGGCCGCCAGATCGTTCAGCGCAGCGATCAGCAGATGCAGCTTGCTGACCACCCGCCGCCCCAGCACCACCGCCAGCAATAGCAAGACCCCGCAGCCGACCAGCGCCAGGCCCATGCCGATGCGCCAACGCAGAGTGGCCGCCGCGTCCTGCACGGTACCGGCGGTGTTGGCCTGCATGTCCGAAGCGGTGGTCTGCGCCGACTGCAGGCGCGCGCCCATGGCCGCCGAACTGTCCGCCGAAGCGCCCTTGAGACTATCGCCCACCAACTGATCGCTGCTGGCGATCAAGGCTGCGAAGCGCTTGTCCAGCGCCACCACGTCCGCCTCGACCGACGCCGTGGAAACCCCCATCAGCACCTTGCCGATTTCCACACCGTTAGGGCTGATGGAGGCCTCCAGGTAATAGACCGACGGATCGTTCTTGGCCGCATCCAGCACCTTGTCCAGGGCACGGTCGCCCTTGCCCTTTTCCAGCAGCGCCTTGTTGATCGGGTTTTCCCGGTTCAGGTAACGGGTCAGGTGCTCGCCATTGGCGTCGTCGTACACCACGAACAGCACGTTGGGATTGCGCTGGGCGCGCCGAGCGAACTCGGAAAGGGTCGGGACGTCGCTGTCCCACATGGCCCGCGGCGCCACCGAAGCGAGCAACTGGGCCATATCGTTGGCCGAATCCTTGAGATCCTTCTCCAGCGTCGCCCGCAATTGCGCCTGCTCTTCCTCCAGGCGCGAGGACAGCCCGGCGGTCAATCGTTGCCGAGTACTGCTGGAAAGGCTTTCCAGGCTCGAGGTGACTTCGCGAGCCGCCTGCTCCAACTCGCCGGAGAGCTTCTGGCTGTCGACGCCCAGACGAGCGGCCAGATCAGCCTCCAGCGCCGTCACCGTGCTCCGGGTCAGGGCAACGGCAACCAGCACCTGCACCAAAAGGGCGATACCAAGAGTAACGAACACAGGCCGCAACAAACGGCTTTGTAACAGTGAGAGAACGGCCGACACAGGAAATCCCTCTACTTCAACGCCATCAAATTGATGGCACTCTGGAAGGAGAAATCACAGCAAGGGTCGTGCCGCATGGCAGACAGAAACGACAAAGGCCCCGGGAGAGGGGCCTTTGCTTTTTACATCAACGACTTATCAAGCAAACGGGTGACGCAGAACGATGGTCTCGTTGCGGTCCGGGCCTGTCGAAATAATGTCGATCGGCGCGCCGACCAGCTCTTCGATACGCTTGATGTAGGCACGGGCAGCGGCCGGCAGCTCTTCCAGGGTCTTGGCACCCAGGGTCGACTCGCTCCAGCCTGGCATCTGCTCGTACACCGGCTCCAGGCCGATGTAGCTGTCGGCGTCGGTTGGCGCGTCGATGACTGCACCATCCTGGTTCTTGTAGCCCACGCAGATGTTGATGGTTTCCAGGCCGTCCAGCACGTCCAGCTTGGTCAGGCACAGGCCCGAGATGCTGTTGACGTCGATGGCGCGACGCAGGATGACGGCGTCGAACCAGCCGCAACGGCGGGCACGGCCGGTGGTTGCACCGAACTCATGGCCACGCTTGGCCAGGAAAGCGCCGACGTCGTCGAACAGTTCGGTCGGGAACGGACCCGAACCCACGCGAGTGGTGTAAGCCTTGGTGATACCGAGGATGTAGTCCAGGTACATCGGGCCCACACCCGAGCCAGTGGCGATGCCGCCGGCAGTGGTGTTGGAGCTGGTGACGTACGGATAGGTACCGTGGTCGATGTCCAGCAGCGAGCCCTGGGCGCCTTCGAACATGATGTCCTTGCCCGCGCGACGCAGCTGGTGCAGCTCGGCGGTCACGTCCAGCATCATCGGCTTGAGCAGTTCGGCGTATTCCATGCACTCGTCGAGCGTCTTCTGGAAGTCGATGGCCGGCTCTTTGTAGTAATTGACCAGTACGAAGTTGTGGTAGTCCAGCAACTCGCCCAGCTTCGCGGCGAAACGCTCGCGGTGGAACAGGTCGCCGATACGCAGGCCGCGACGAGCGACCTTGTCTTCGTAAGCCGGGCCGATGCCGCGACCGGTGGTACCGATCTTCTGCTCGCCACGGGCTTTTTCACGCGCCTGGTCCAGCGCTACGTGGTAGGACAGGATCAACGGGCAGGATGGGCTGATACGCAGGCGCTCGCGCACCGGTACGCCTTTCTCTTCCAGCTTGACGATCTCACGCAGCAAGGCGTCCGGCGCAACTACCACACCGTTGCCGATCAGGCACTGAACGCCTTCGCGCAGCACACCCGAAGGGATCAGGTGCAAGACGGTTTTTTCGCCATCGATCACCAGGGTGTGGCCAGCGTTGTGGCCACCTTGGTAGCGCACTACGGCGGCAGCATGTTCGGTCAGCAGATCAACGATCTTGCCTTTGCCCTCATCACCCCACTGGGTGCCCAGGACTACGACATTCTTACCCATAACACTTGTCCTCATTCGCGCAAACTTGGTGCCGGCAACGGCCGGCGGGAAAACTCAAGAAGCCAGCGGCAATACTTGCCAAAGCCCGTTCTGCTGAATCAATTGCCGGTCGCAGTCCGCTTCACGGGCGGCGGCCAATGGTTGTCCAGGCAAGGCCTGAACCACGCGCTGACCCTCACTGCGCAACTGGCAAACCTGCTGCCAGAGGGCTGCATCCGTACTGTCCGGCATCCAGATACCGCCAGACGGTAGCTCGATCTCAGCACGCCCCAGGGTCACCAGGGTTTTCAAATCGGTAGAGAAGCCGGTTGCCGGGCGGGCACGACCGAAGTCGGCGCCGATGTCGTCGTAACGACCGCCCTGGGCAATGGACTGGCCAACGCCCGGCACGAACACCGCGAACACCACACCGGTGTGGTAGTGGTAACCGCGCAGCTCGCCCAGGTCGAAGTACAGCGGTAATTCAGGGAAACGCACGGAAAGACGCTCGGCAATCGCCAGCAGGTCGTCCAGGGCCGCCAGCACCGGCGCCGGTGCATTGGCCAGGCGCTCGCGGGCCGCAGCCAGCACTTCACGGCCGCCGCACAGGTCGACCAGCGCTCGCAGCATGCCGGACAGATCGGCCGGCAGGCCTTCGGTCAAGGTAATGACCTCGTCGATGGCCTTGCGTTGCAGGGCATCGAACAGTTGCTGTTCCACTTCGCCGGAGAGGCCGGCCGCACGGGCCAGGCCACGGTAGATACCGACATGCCCCAGGTCCATGTGCACATCCGGCACATCGGCCAGTTGCAGCATCGCCAGCATCAGGCTGATGACTTCCACGTCGCTGCTCGGGCTCGCATCGCCGTACAACTCGGCGCCCAGCTGGATCGGGCTGCGCGAGGACGACAAGGCACGCGGCTGCGCATGCAGCACGCTACCGGCATAGCACAGGCGGCTCGGGCCTTCGCGACGCAGGGTATGCGCATCGATTCGGGCCACCTGCGGCGTAATGTCGGCGCGGAAACCCATCTGCCGACCCGATTGCGGGTCGATGACCTTGAAGGTACGCAGGTCGAGGTCCTGGCCCGCGCCGGTCAGCAAGGATTCCAGGTACTCGATATGAGGGGTCACGACGAACTCGTAACCCCAGCTCTGGAACAGATCCAACACCTGACGACGCGCAACTTCAATGCGCGCCGCCTCAGGTGGCAGTACTTCTTCGATGCCATCTGGCAGCAGCCAGCGGTCTACCGTTGCCATTACGCCATTCCCCTGTGATCCAGGCGGCCAGCCTATGGGCGGGCCTTGAGTGAAGCAGAAAATGATCGGCTCATGCGCAAACCACGCGCATGGGCGACGGGGCGAAAAGCCTGAAACCGGCTTCGCCACTCACTTTCCTCGAAAAAACCTGTCGAGTCGTTCAACTCGCCGTCTTGCACCAACAACCACAATCAAACGTGCAGACGCAAAAAAGCCGGGAATTTCCCGGCTGCCGCATCATACACTCGTTTTCCCAAAGGATCACCCCGCCAGACACTTTAGCCGCCGGGCGGGGCGATTCAGGTCAACGTCGCATCAAGGCTTGGCCTTTTCCAGGTAACGGAAAAAGTCGCTGCTTGGATCCAGGACCATGACGTCGGATTTGTTCGCGAAGCTTTCACGATAGGCACGCAGGCTACGGTAGAAACCGTAGAACTCCTGGTCCTGACCGTAGGCCTTGGAGTAGATGGCTGCGGCCTTGGCGTCGCCGTCACCGCGAATCTCTTCCGACTCACGATAGGCTTCGGCCAGCAGTACGCGGCGCTGACGATCGGCGTCGGCACGAATACCTTCCGCCAGCTCGTTACCCTTGGCGCGGTGCTCGCGAGCTTCACGCTCACGCTCGGTGCTCATGCGCTCGAAGACGCTGCGGTTCACTTCCTTCGGCAAGTCGATGGTCTTGACCCGGACATCGACCACTTCGATGCCCAGCTCTTTCTCGGCCATCTTGTTGAGCGAAGCCGTGATATCCGCCATCAGCGCATCACGTTCACCGGACACCACTTCGTGCAGGGTGCGCTTACCGAACTGGTCACGCAGGCCCGACTCCAGACGACGGGAAAGACGCTCGTCGGCGATCTGCTTGAGGCCGGAAGTCGCGGTGTAGAAACGCTCCGCATCCTTCACGCGCCATTTGGCATAGGCATCGACCATCACGGCTTTCTTTTCCAGCGTCAGGAAACGCTGGGTCGGTGCATCCAGGGTCATCAGGCGGGCGTCGAACTTACGCACCTGGTTCACATAGGGCACTTTCACATGCAGACCCGGCTGAACGTCAGCCTGGACCACACGACCGAACTGCAGCAACACCGCGCGCTCAGTCTGAGCGACGATGTAGAAGCAGTTCCAGGCAGCGATCGCCACGACGACGCCGACAATAAGGGCGATCAGCGATTTATTGCTCATCAGCGACTCTCCCTGGTACGCGCTTGCTGTTGCTGCAGGTCAGCTGCCGCACGCGCATTCGCTTCGTTGCTGCTGGCTGCTGCGCCAGTCACCGGAGCACTGGTGCTGCGGCCACTCTCGACCATTTTGTCCAGCGGCAGGTACAGCAGATTGCTCTGGCCGTTCTTGTTGCCGGTCACGAGAACCTTGCTGGTATTGCTAAAGACTTCCTGCATGGTGTCCAGGTACAGACGCTCACGGGTAACTTCAGGCGCCTTGCGGTACTCGGCCACCAGCTTGGTGAAGCGATCGGCCTCACCCTTGGCGCGGGAGACCACTTCATCGCGATAACCGTTGGCATCCTCGATGATGCGCTGGGCCTGACCACGGGCTTCCGGCACGACGCCGTTGGCATAGGTTTCAGCCTGGTTGCGCGAACGCTGCTCGTCTTCACGGGCACGGATCACGTCATCGAAGGCTTCCTGCACTTCACGCGGTGCCGCTGCGCTCTGTACGTTCACCTGGGTAACGGTGATACCGGTGCGATAGGTGTCGAGGAAACGTTGCAGACGCTCCTTGATCTCGCTGGCCATCAATTCACGGCCTTCGGTCAGCACCTGGTCCATCGCGGTGGAACCCACTACGTGGCGCAGGGCACTGTCGGTGGCGTGCTGCAGGCTGATTTCCGGCTGATCGACGTTCAGCACGAAGTCCTGCAGGTTGCTGATCTTGTACTGCACGGTCAGCGGCACTTCGACGATGTTTTCGTCTTCAGTCAGCATTTGACCCTGCTTGGTATAGGCACGCTCACGCGTGACGTTTTCCATGTACTTGCGATCGATCGGCGGGAAGTAGATGTTCAGGCCCGGGCCGACGGTCTCGTAGTACTTGCCGAAGCGCAGCACCACGGCCTGCTCCTGCTCGTCCACGACATACACCGCGCTGTACAGCCACACGGCCGCCAGCACGACCAGACCGATACCGAGCAGGCCGAGACCGCCGCCCTTACCGGAACTGCCACCGTCGTCACCACGTTTCTTACCACCACCGAACAACCCATTCAGGCTTTCCTGCAGCTTGCGGAAGGCCTCGTCGAGATCCGGTGGCCCCTTGCGGTCGCCATTGTTGCGGCGCTTACCACCCCAAGGATCCTGATTATTCGAGTTGCCACCCGGCTCATTCCAAGCCATAGCGCTCTCCATCTGATAAAGCAAAGACGCACCCACGGCGCGCCGACCAATGCTACAGAATGCCTGCTACAGCGGCACAACCGCTTTCTCAGGCTTTTATTGCAAAGTGTGTTGCTCGATGAACTCCAGCGGTTGCATGCCTTCGCGGCTTACCAGTCGATTCAGCTCGACTCGCGGCAAGCGGACAGCCAGCAGGCTGACACCTTCCTCGTCGTGATCTTCTTTCTGCACTGCGCCCAACTCGAAGAACTGCGCTCGCAGTCGAGCAAAACGCTGCGGCAAGCGCAAGGTGCCTACAAACAAATCCTCGCCCAGCAGCTCGGCAATGGCCTGCTTGAGCAAGTCCAGCCCCTGCCCCTCACGAGCCGACAACCAGACCCGCTGCGGCTTGCCGTCGGCATCGCGCTGGATCTGCGGATCTACCCCCTCGAGCAAATCGAGTTTGTTATAGACCTCCAGTATCGGCAAGTCCTGGGCTCCGATCTCGCCGAGCACCACCATGACCTGCTCGATCTGGGCCATGCGCTCGGGCTCATGGGCATCGATTACATGCAACAGCAGGTCGGAGTTGCTCGACTCTTCGAGCGTAGCCCGAAACGCCTCGACCAGTTTGTGCGGCAGGTGACGAATGAACCCCACAGTGTCGGCCAGCACGACCGGACCCAGATCGTCCAGCTCGAGCCGGCGCAAGGTCGGGTCGAGGGTAGCGAACAGTTGGTTGGCCGCGAATACATCGGACTCGGTCACGGAGTTGAACAAGGTGGATTTGCCGGCGTTGGTGTAGCCCACCAACGATACCGAAGGAATATCGGCACGCTTGCGCCCACGACGGGCCTGCTCGCGCTGACTGCGGACCTTCTCCAGCCGGGCCTTGATCTGTCGCAGGCGAACCCGCAGAAGACGCCGGTCAGTCTCGAGCTGGGTTTCACCCGGACCACGCAGGCCGATACCGCCTTTCTGCCGCTCAAGGTGAGTCCAGCCACGAACCAGACGCGTACTCATATATTCAAGCTGGGCCAGTTCTACCTGGAGCTTGCCTTCGTGAGTGCGGGCACGTTGGGCGAAAATATCGAGAATCAGACCCGTGCGGTCAATCACGCGACACTCGAAAGCACGTTCGAGGTTACGTTCCTGACTGGGTGTGAGGATGTGATTGAAAATCACCAGGTCGACCTGTTCGGCTTTGACCAGGTCGCGTAATTCTTCGACCTTGCCGCTGCCAACCAGGTACTTGGCGGTTGGCCGATGACGCGGCACGTTAACAAACGCGACGGTCTCGGCGCCGGCCGATATTGCCAACTCCTGAAACTCCTGCGGATCTTCGCGCGCCTCAGGGTCCTGACCATCCAAGTGAACGAGAATTGCACGCTCACCACCACCGTGGCGCTCAAAGAACAAAGGAGACTCCTATCAGGCGTTACCTGGCTCAGCGTCACCCTGTTCGGATTCGGATGCGCTAGGCAGGCGAATTGGACGAACCGGTACCACTGTCGAGATAGCGTGCTTGTAAACCATTTGGCTGACGGTGTTCTTCAGCAGGATGACGAACTGGTCGAAAGACTCGATCGTACCTTGCAGCTTGATCCCGTTGACCAGATAGATGGAAACCCCAACTTTCTCTTTACGTAAAGTATTCAAGTAAGGGTCTTGTAGCGAATGCCCTTTTGACATGTGCCGCACTCCTTTAAGGATCAATAATAAAAAATCAGAAAACAGATGGCTAAAACCGCCCCACCCCCAAGGATAGACGGCAATTGCAAGGACTCAGCTCAATATGGAGACCGTTCCCAGGTATTTCAAGGCGCGTGGCAGATTGTCGCAATCAAGGCTGTCCAGCCAGTGTAAATCAGCCCAGCTACGCAACCAGGTGAACTGGCGCTTCGCCAATTGGCGCGTGGCAATGATGCCGCGTTCCTGCATCTCGGCGAATGTCAGCTTGCCATCCAGATGATCCCAGACCTGTCGGTAGCCTACAGCACGTATAGACGGCAACCCGGCATGCAGGTCACTTCTAGAACGCAGAGCTACGACCTCGTCGACGAATCCCTGTTCCAACATAATTGTGAATCTTTGTGCAATGCGCTCATGCAGTACCTGACGGTTTGCCGGGGCAATGGCCAAGTTCGCGACAGTATAGGGCAATTGTCCCCGTCCCGAAGCGGCTGCTTCAGTACTTTGCGCAGATTGTCGCAGTCTGTGGGCGGTCATGCTCAGGCCACTGACCCGATAGACTTCCAGCGCCCGGGTCAGGCGCTGGGGATCATTGGGGTGAATCCGCGCCGCCGACTCGGGGTCGATGGCCGCCAATTGGTCGTGCAGGGCCTGCCAGCCAAGGCGTGCCGCTTCTTCTTCCAGCTCGGCGCGGACCTGTGGGTCGGCCGGCGGCATGTCCGCCAAGCCTTCAAGCAAAGCCTTGTAATAGAGCATCGTGCCGCCCACCAGCAGCGGAATCTTGCCGCGCGCGGTGATATCGGCCATGGCCGCCAGCGCATCGGTACGGAAATCCGCCGCCGAATAACTCTCGGCAGGGTCGAGAATGTCGATCAGGCGGTGCGGAAATTCGGCCAGGATTTCCTTGGACGGCTTGGCGGTGCCTATGTCCATGCCACGGTAGACCAGCGCCGAATCGACGCTGATCAGCTCGCAAGGCAAAACCTTGGTGAGTTCGATGGCCAGGTCAGTCTTGCCAGCGGCAGTCGGGCCCATCAGGAAGATCGCTGGGGGAAGCTGGCTCATCAACGACCGCGCAAGAAGAGTTTGTCCAGATCGTCCAGGCCCAACTGGGTCCAGGTCGGTCGGCCATGGTTGCATTGACCGCTGCGCTCGGTGTTTTCCATGTCGCGCAACAAGCCGTTCATTTCCGGCAGGGCCAGGCGGCGATTGGCCCGGATCGCCCCGTGGCAGGCCATGGTGCCCAGCAACTCGTTGAGGTGCGCCTGGATACGGTCGCTGGTGCCGTACTCCATCAGGTCGGCCAGGACGTCATGCACCAGGCGGTTGGCTTCCGCCTGCTTGAGCAGGGCCGGAATCTGCCGGATCGCCAGCGACTCAGGGCCCAGGCGCTGCAACTCGAATCCCAGGCGCTGGAACCAGCTGACGTGCTCCTCGGCACAGTCGGCTTCGCGCTGGCTGACCGCGATCGACTCAGGCACCAGCAGCGGCTGGCCGCTCAGGCCTTCGCTGGCCATCGCCACCTTCAGGCGCTCATACATGATCCGCTCGTGGGCCGCGTGCATGTCCACCAGCACCAGGCCCTGGGCGTTTTCCGCGAGGATATAGATGCCTTTGAGCTGCGCCAGCGCATAGCCCAGCGGCGGGATATCGCCCTGAGCGTCCGGCAGGGTCGCGGCCCCGGACTCAGGCAAGGGCGCAAAGAACTCGCGATAGGCGCTTTGCGCCTCGGCCGCCGGCAGCACTGGCTGCGGACGCGGCGTGTACTGGTACTGATAACCCGCGCCCGAACCGGCCCCTGGCGGATTGAAGGCCGGTTGGGCCTGCGGCTGTTCCAGCGTCATGTTTGCCGCCAGGCGCATTTCGCCCTGGGGGCCGAACTCGCCGGCCTCGATCCCGCTCGGCCGCACGATGCCGGCGACCGCTGCCGGCGCCGCCAGATGGTCTTCCGGCCGGACATCGCCGAGGGCGCGGTGCAGGGTGCCGTACAGGAAGTCGTGGACCATGCGCCCGTCACGGAAGCGCACTTCGTGTTTGGTCGGGTGCACGTTGACGTCGACCACCGCCGGGTCGACTTCGAAGAACAGCACAAAGGTCGGGTGCCGACCGTTGAACAGTACATCGCGGTAAGCCTGGCGCACCGCATGGGCCACCAGCTTGTCGCGCACCGCGCGACCATTGACGTAGAAATACTGCAGATCCGCCTGGCTGCGGGAAAAAGTCGGCAAGCCTACCCAGCCCCACAGATGCAGGCCGTTACGCTCAACCTCGATCGGCAGCGCCTGCTCGAGAAAGCCCGAACCGCACACCGCTGCCACCCGCCGCGCGCGCGCCACGTCATCGTTGGCTTCATGCAGGCTGAGGACGCTTTTACCGTTGTGACGCAGGTGAAACGCGACATCGAAACGCGCCAGCGCCAGGCGCTTGATCACTTCCTGCAGGTGATCGAACTCGGTTTTCTCGGCTTTGAGAAACTTGCGCCGAGCCGGGGTGTTGAAGAACAAGTCGCGGACTTCCACCGAGGTACCGACCGGGTGGGCCGCCGGCTGCACGCGCGGCGCCATGTCGCGGCCTTCGGTTTCCACCTGCCAGGCCTGATCGGCCTCGCGGGTGCGGGAAGTCAGGGTCAAGCGGGCGACCGAGCTGATGGATGCCAGCGCCTCACCCCGAAAGCCCAGGCTCATGACCTGTTCCAGATCCTCGAGGTTGCGGATCTTGCTGGTGGCGTGGCGCGCCAGGGCCAGCGGCAGATCATCCGCGGAGATGCCGCTGCCGTCGTCGCGCACCCGCAGCAGTTTGACGCCCGCCTGCTCGACGTCCACATCGATGCGCTTGGCGCCGGAGTCCAGGCTGTTCTCCAGCAACTCCTTGATCACCGATGCCGGACGCTCGACCACCTCACCGGCGGCAATCTGGTTCGCCAGTCGCGGGCTGAGCAGCTCGATGCGGGCGCTGCTGATGACTGCGTCATTCATTCCTTGGCCGCCAGTTCTGTACCCGGGATGGTGAGGGTCTGACCGATTTTCAGCTCATCGCTGCTCAGGTTGTTGGCGCTGCGCAGGGTGGCGGCGGAAACCTGATAACGCACGGCGATCATCGCCAGGGTTTCGCCCGGGCTCACGCGGTGGTCGCGAGGCCCCTGGGCAATCTTCCCGGAATCACGCAGCCAGGCGATGTAGGTGCCCGGCGGCGGGTTCTGCTGGAAGAACTGCCGCACGCCGCTGCTGATGGAACGCGCCAGTGCTTGCTGGTGGCTGACGGTGGCCAGCTTGGAGGCTTCGTTGGCGTTGGAGATAAAGCCGGTTTCCACCAGGATCGACGGAATGTCCGGAGACTTGAGCACCATGAACCCGGCCTGCTCGACGCGCTGCTTGTGCAGCGGGGTGACCCGGCCGATGTTGCTGAGCACTTTCTGGCCGACGTTCAGGCTGGAAGTCAGCGAGGCCGTCATGGACAGATCCAGCAATACGCCAGCAAGCATCCGGTCCTTGTCATCGAGGCTGACGTTGCCGGCCCCGCCGATCAGGTCGGAACGGTTTTCGCTGTCCGCCAGCCAACGGGCTGTCTCGGACGTGGCGCCGCGGTCGGAGAGCGCGAACACCGAGGCCCCGAAGGCCGCGCGGGACGGTGCCGCGTCGGCGTGGATCGAGACGAACAGGTCGGCGCCTTTCTTGCGGGCGATCTCGGTACGACCGCGCAACGGAATGAAGTAGTCGCCGGTACGGGTCAGCTCGGCGCGGAAGCCCTTGAGGCCATTGATCTGGCGCTGCAGCTCGCGGGCGATGGCCAGTACCACGTCTTTCTCATGCTGGCCGCGAGAGCCGGAAGCACCCGGGTCCTCGCCACCGTGACCGGCATCGATGACCACGACGATATCGCGTTTGCCGGCCGGGGCCGGTGGCAGCTTGATCTCAGGCTTGGTCGGCGTTACCGGGACCGCCGGCACGGTCGCGACATTCGGTGCCGGTGGCGGCGTCGGCGCGGCGTCCGCCGGGTTATCGAACAGGTCGACCACCAGGCGATTGCCGTATTGGGCATTGGGCGTCAGGGTAAAACTCTTGGGGGTGACGGCCTTTTTCAGATCGACGACCACCCGCAAGTCGGTGGGGGTGCGCTGGGCCGAACGCATGGCGGTAATCGGCGTATTCGCCGTGGAGACATTCAGCGGCCCGCCGAGGGTCGCACCGTTGATATCGATCACCAGACGATCAGGGGCCGTCAGGGTGAAGACGCTGTGCTGGACCGGACCGGACAGGTCAAATACCAGTCGAGTGTTATCCGGTGCCCGCCACAGGCGAACGCTGCGGACCTGTGTAGCGGCCAGAGCGTCGACGGCCAATGCCGTAAGCAACAGTCCTACGACAGCAACCAACGCGCGAATGCGCATACCTAACCCCATCAATTATTTGAATTCCAACGCCAAAGCGGCACACCAGGCCTCGCCACGCGAGCCTTGCGACAACAAATGCAGGGAACGCCCGCTGTTATGCGGGCTAATGGTAATGGTCAGGTCCGGCTTTGGCAAAAAGCCCGCACCACGCTGGGGCCACTCGATCAGACACAGTGCATCACCCTCCAGGTAATCGCGGATGCCGAGAAACTCCAGCTCCTCAGGATCGACCAGGCGATAAAGATCGAAGTGGAAGGCCCGCACATCGCCGATCTCGTAGGGCTCAACCAGGGTAAAGGTCGGGCTTTTCACCGCACCGGCATGTCCCAGGCCACGGATGAGGCCCCGGGACAGCGTGGTTTTCCCCGCCCCCAGATCGCCTTCCAGAAAGATCACACCCACCCCTTGAGTGACCTGCGCCAGGCGCGCGCCAAAGGCGATCATGGCGTCTTCGTCTGCCAGATACAGGGTTATTTCAGACACGGTGATTGCTCCTCCAGCAACTGACGAATGACCGGAATCAGATCGCTGGCCGCCAGCCCCCGGCCCAATTTACCTTGATGCTCGCCCGCGACGGCATGCAGCCAGACCGCCAGGCAAGCGCTATCGAACGCCGACATCCCCTGGGCCAGCAGCGCCCCGACCAGGCCAGCCAACACATCCCCCAGCCCCGCCGTGGCCATGGCCGGATGCCCGCGGTCGCAGCGACCCAAGCGGCCATCAGGGCTGGCGACCAGACTTCCGGCGCCCTTCAGGATGGCCACAGCTGTGTATTTTTTGCTCAGCGCTTGAGCGGCGGCCAGACGATCCGCCTGCACCTGCGCAGTGGAAATCCCCAGCAGCCGCGCGGCTTCCCCCGGATGCGGGGTGATCACGCTGCCCGACGGCAAGGTCAAACCGCCTTTGGCCAGCAGATTGAGCGCATCGGCGTCCCAGACCTGGGGCCGTGGCGCATTGGCGGCGGCAGATAAAAGGCTGCACCCCCAGGCCGCCTGCCCCAGACCAGGGCCCGCCACGATGATCGAGGCCTGCTCCAGCAAGCCCATCAACTGGTTGGCCGAGTCTGTGCCCAGGGCCATGACCTCCGGAACCCGCGCCAGAGCGGCCGCAACGTGCTCGCTGCGCGTCGCCAGAGACACCATCCCGGCACCGCCGCGCAAGGCGCTCTCGGCGCAGAGCAGCGCCGCACCGCCAAAACCGCGATCGCCACCGATCAGCAACAGGTGCCCGAACTGGCCTTTATGGGCGCTTGGCGCACGGGCAGCCAGCCGCGGCAATGTGCCGGGCGTCAGCAGCTGAATGTCGGGTAAAGGGTGTTTTGTCTGCGGCATGCGTCTTCGGGCTCCGATGTCTGGCAGAATTATACGCACCTCAGCCCCGGTTTCTCTCGCCTCATGCCTGCCATTACCACCGATCTGCCCGCCCTCGCCCAATCGATCAAGGATTGGGGCCGCGAGCTGGGCTTTCAGCAAGTCGGCATCAGCGGCCTGGACCTGGCCGAGCATGAACAGCACCTGGAGCGCTGGCTCGAGGCGGGCTACCACGGCGAAATGGACTACATGGGCGCCCACGGCAGCAAACGCTCCCACCCGGACGAACTGGTGCCCGGCACCCTGCGCGTGGTGTCCCTGCGCATGGATTACCTGCCCGGCGACACCCAGATGGCGCAGCGCCTGGCCCAACCGGAAAAAGCCTACGTCTCGCGCTACGCCCTGGGCCGCGACTATCACAAGCTGATCCGCAAGCGCGTGCAGCAACTGGCCGAGCGCATCCAGAAGGAAATCGGCCCGTTCGGCTATCGCGCCTTCGTCGACAGCGCCCCGGTGCTGGAAAAAGCCATCGCCGAACAGGCCGGGCTCGGCTGGATCGGCAAGAACACCCTGGTACTCAACCGCAAGGCCGGCAGCTACTTCTTCCTCAGCGAACTGTTCGTCGACCTGCCATTGCCGGTGGACGAGCCCCACGCCACCGAGCACTGCGGCCGCTGCACCGCGTGCCTGGACATCTGCCCGACCAAGGCCTTCGTCGGCCCTTATATACTGGACGCCCGGCGCTGCATTTCGTACCTGACCATCGAACTTAAAAACGCCATTCCCGAAGACCTGCGCCCGCTGATCGGCAATCGGGTGTTCGGCTGCGACGACTGCCAGATCGTCTGCCCGTGGAACCGCTTCGCCCGCCCTTCCGGCGAAGGCGACTTCAAGCCACGCCACAACCTCGACAATGCCGAGCTGGCCGAGCTGTTCATGTGGGACGAGGACAAGTTCCTCAGCAGCACCGAAGGCTCGCCGCTACGCCGCGCCGGCTACGAACGCTGGCTGCGCAACCTGGCGGTAGGGCTGGGCAACGCGCCGTCGAGCATTCCGGTGCTGGAAGCCCTCAAGGCCCGTCGGGACTACCCGTCAGAGCTGGTGCGCGAACACGTGGAATGGGCGCTGAAGCAACACGCCAGCCGTCACTGCTCATCGTTGTAGACGAACTTGGGCATTTCCCAGTGAAAACGGATCGCCAGCAGGCGCAGTAGGAAACCGCCGAACAGGGTGATGAGGATCGACTGCTCGCCGGGCAATTGCAGGTAGATGCAGAGCATGTAGCACCAGGCCGCGGCGAACGAGACGCTGGCATACAGCTCGCGACGGAAGATCAGCGGAATATCGTTGCAGAAGATATCCCGCAGGATGCCGCCGAATACCCCGGTAATCACCCCGCTGACCGATGCCACCACCATGCCGTGGCCCATTTCCAGCGCGGTCATGCAACCGATCAGGGTGAACGCCACCAGCCCCACGGCGTCGAGCACCAGAAACAGCGAGCGCAGGTGGCGCATCAAGGGCGCGATAAAGATGGTCACCAGGGCCGCGACCGAGGTCAGCACCAGGTATTCCGGATGTTTGACCCAGGTCAGCGGGTAATGCCCCAGCAGCACGTCACGCACCGAACCGCCGCCCAGGGCCGTGACGCAAGCGATCAACACCACCCCGAACCAGTCCATGCCGCGACGGCCGGCAGACAAGGCGCCAGTCATGGCTTCGGCGGTAATGGCAATCAGGTAAAGCATCAGCAGCATGATGGCGGTCCTTACAGGAAGGCGCGCAGTCTACTCAGTTGCTGCTGGCACCAAAAGGGGGCGCCGGCTGGAATTGCTGGAGACCCCGGCGCGAGCTATCGCGGGCAAGCCTTATGCAAACCTGTAGGAGCGAGGCTTGCCCGCGATGACATCAGAACCAGCGCCACCGAATCATCAGAGCTTGATGAAGTGCTTGCGGTAATGCTGCAGCTCGGCGATCGACTCGCGGATGTCATCCAGCGCCAGGTGGGTGCTGCCTTTCTTGAAGCTGTCGCGCACATCCGGCGCCCAGCGGGCCGCCAGCTCCTTGAGGGTGGAAACGTCAAGGTTGCGGTAGTGGAAGTAGCTTTCCAGCGCCTTCATATGGCGATACAGAAAACGCCGGTCCTGGCAGATGCTATTGCCACAGATCGGCGACTTGCCCTTGGGCACCCACTGCTCCAGGAAGGCGATGGTCTGCGCTTCCGCTTCAGCCATGCTGATGCGGCTTTCACGCACGCGCTGGGTCAGCCCAGAGCCGCCGTGCTGGCGGGTGTTCCACTCATCCATGCCGGCGAGAATTTCATCGCTATGGTGGATGGCGATGACCGGACCTTCAGCCAAGGTATTGAGATTGCTATCGGTGACGATGGTCGCCATCTCGATGATGACGTCGGTATCAGGGTTCAGACCGGTCATTTCCAGGTCGATCCAGATCAGATTCTGCGGGTTTTGCATGTGTGGGCTCCTCGGCGTAGCTGCGCAGTTTAGCCTAGAGGGACCTGCTGGCGTGCTAAACTCGCGGCCGTTTTATCTAACCGCCGCATTCTCGACACGGAACACCAATGGCCAAACGCCAGCTCAATCGTCGCCAAAACTGGCGCATCGAAAAGATTCAAGGCGAACGCGCCGCCCGCGCCGCCAAACGTGAATCCTCTGCCGTGGAAGCACTGGAAGGCGGCGACCTCGGCCCCGAACAGACCGGCCTGGTGATCGCCCACTTCGGTGTGCAGGTCGAGGTCGAGGCGCGCGAGGGCGAACTGGCCGGCCAGGTGTTCCGCTGCCACTTGCGCGCCAACCTGCCGGCGTTGGTGACCGGCGATCAGGTGGTCTGGCGCCCGGGCAACCAGGGCATCGGCGTAATCGTCGCGCAACTGCCGCGCCACACCGAACTCTGCCGTCCGGATAGCCGCGGCCAGCTCAAGCCGGTCGCCGCCAACGTCGACATGATCGTGATCGTCTTTGCCCCGCTGCCCGAGCCCCATGCCAACCTGATCGACCGTTACCTGGTAGCGGCCGAACATGCCGGCATCCGCCCGCTGCTGCTGCTCAACAAGTTCGACCTGATCGACGAGCAGAACGCCCCTGCCCTGAACGCCCTGCTGGCGGTCTATCGGCAACTGGGCTATCCAGTGCTGGAAGTCTCGGCCCACCACGGCAATGGCATGGAACAGCTGCAAGCGCAGCTGGACGGGCGGATCAGCGTGTTCGTCGGCCAGTCTGGCGTGGGCAAGTCGTCGCTGGTGAACAGCCTGCTACCGGATGTCGAAACCCGTGTCGGGCCTTTGTCGGAGCTGTCCGGCCAGGGCACCCACACCACCACCACCGCGCGCCTGTTCCACTTCCCGGGCGGCGGCGAACTGATCGACTCCCCGGGGATTCGCGAATTCGGCCTGGGCCACGTCAGCCGCGCCGATGTCGAAGCGGGTTTCATCGAGTTCAACGACCTGCTGGGCACCTGCCGCTTCCGTGACTGCAAGCATGACCGCGAACCGGGCTGCGCCCTGCTCAAGGCCCTGGAAGACGGGCGGATCCAGCAGCAACGGATGAACAGCTACCGCTCGATCATCGCCAGCCTGCCGGATAGCAGCTATTAATAAGTAGCCCCACGCAGAAACAAAAAAGGCCGCGATGATCGCGGCCTTTTTTATCGAGCACTCTTTAACAGAGCCTGCTTTTACCCATCACCGCGCAGCTGGAGGCGTAGCTGCGGGCGCAGCCGCGCCCTCGGTCTTCGGTGCAGCGTCGTCGAAGATATTCAGGCGCTCGCGCAGCTCATGAGCCGGCAAAGGCTCCTGCTCCGGCGGCAAGGCGTTCGGGTCGACCGGCACTTCGCCCGGGGCGCCCTGGCCCTGGGTTGGAGCCGGAGCCTCGGGAGCGACTTCACCTTCGATCGCGCGCTGGGCCTTCTTGGTCAGCACCACGATGTCGATACGCCGATTGATCGGGTTGAACGGGTCCTTGCGATCGAACAGCGACGACGAGGCATAACCCACCACGCGAGCCACCTGACCGTCCGGATAGCTGCCCGCCACCAGCGCCCGACGCGCGGCGTTGGCACGGTTGGCCGAAAGCTCCCAGTTACCGAAATCTCCGGTGCCCGCGTAAGGCTTGGCATCGGTGTGACCGCTGATGCTGATCTTGTTCGGCACCGCCTTGATGGTGTCGGCCATGGCCAGCAGGATGTCCTCGAAGTACGGCTTCAGGCGTGCACTGCCGGAGTCGAACATCGGCCGGTTTTCCGAATCGATGATCTGGATACGCAGGCCGTCCGGAGTGATCTCGAACAGGATCTGGTCCTTGAACTTCTGCAATTGCGGGTTTTCTTCGACCTTGTTCTGCAACTCCTGCAGCAACAGCTCCAGACGCTCTCTTTCCACCTGCTCGGCCATGCTCTCGACCTGATCGGTATCGACCGTAACCTTGTCCGGCTGCGGCTGCGACTTGATCTCGGGGTTGAGCGTGTTTTCCGGCGCCAGCTCGGGAGAACCGCCCAGGTCGATGATGTAGGGCGTGCCGCTTTCCGAGAAGCCGATCGGGTCCTTGAAGTAACCGGCGATGGCGATCTTCTGTTCCGGGGTGGCGGTGGATAACAGCCACAGCACCAGGAAGAACGCCATCATCGCCGTGGCGAAGTCGGCGAAGGCGATCTTCCACGCCCCGCCGTGATGTCCGCCGGCAAAGCGCTTGACGCGCTTGATGATAATCGGCTGATTGTTTTCCATGGCTTAGCGACCGCGAACCGCTTGTTCCAGCTCGGCGAAGCTCGGACGGTGCGCCGGGTACAGCACCTTGCGCCCGAACTCCACGGCCAGCGATGGCGGCATGCCGGAAGCCGAGGCCACCAGGGAGGCCTTGATGGCTTCGTAGACGTTCAGCTCTTCCTTGGCGTCGTGCGCCAGGGAATGAGCCAGCGGGCCGAAGAAGCCGTAGGCCGCGAGAATACCGAAGAAGGTACCGACCAGCGCCGCACCTACGTGCAGGCCGATGGACTTCTGGTCGCCATCACCCAGGGACGCCATGGTCACCACGATACCCAGTACCGCCGCGACGATACCGAAACCCGGCATGCCGTCGGCGATGCCGTTGACCGCATGGGACGGATGCTCGAGGTCTTCCTTGAGGCTGAACAGCTCCATGTCGAACAGGCCTTCCAGCTCGTGGGGAGCCATGTTGCCGGAGGACATGATGCGCAGGTAGTCACAGATGAACGCGGTCATGCGCTCGTCTTTGAGCACGGATGGGTACTTGGCGAAAATCGGGCTGGCGGCGGCATCTTCGATATCGCCCTCGATCGCCATCATGCCTTCGCGGCGGCTCTTGTTGAGGATCTCGTAGATCAGCCCCAGCACTTCCAGGTAGAAGGTCTGGGAAAAGCGCGAACCAAACATCCCCAAGGACTTCTTGAGCACGTGCATGGTCATGTAGCCGGGGTTCGCCTGCAGGAACGCCCCCAGCGCGGCGCCACCGATAATCAGCACCTCGAAAGGCTGGATCAGGGCGGCAATCTTGCCGTGAGAAAGCACGTATCCGCCGAGCACGCTCGCGAACACGACGATGATGCCGATAATTTTAGCCATAGGTAGGAAGGTACTTACTGAGTCGGGTTCAAGGTCATATTCGGAAGTTCTTAAAACTCTTCTTCTACTTATCGGCAAAACTGCGCCAGACTATAGGCCGTTAAGGCGAAAAGCCAGTTTGGCCCGCTCTGGGCGTGTTTACAGCAGACGATGATTGCGCCCAGCCATGTCTAATGAAACGACAGTCCCAACTACCGCCCCCCACTCCCTCGAATCCTGGATAAAGCTGCTTGACGCGGTCCGTTTGCCGGTGCCGCAAGCCAGCCACGACCGGGTCTGCAAAGCCATCAGGGACAATCGCAGCTCGTTGCGCGACATTGCCGACCTGATGCAGGACAGCCCCGCGCTGGCCTTGAGCGTGATTCGCGAAGCCAATCGCCACACCCACGGCAGCATGGGCGAGCCGGCCGAGAACCTCGAGGTTGCCCTCAACCGCCTGGGCCTCGCGCGTACCGAAGAATTGCTCGCCCGCCTGCCTGCCCAGCCCGAACAGGAGATCCCGGTCGGACTGCGCCAGTTGCAACTGATCAGCCAGCACGCGACCCAACAGGCCAACGGTTTTTTCGCCGGGCGCCTGGCCAGGCTCTGGCAGGACATTCACTGGGGCAGCCTGCTGTTTCTCTCGCCGCTGTGGCCCTTGGCGCTGACCTATCCAAAACTGCTCGAAGAGTGGGAGTTGCGGGTCGTCCACAAGGCCGAACCGGCCCAGGAGGTCGAGCAGCAACTGTTCGGTGTCGGCCTGCTTCAGCTGGGCCAGGCCCTGGTGGAGATCTGGCACTTGCCGATCTGGGTACAGCAAGGCTACCGCCTGTTGATCGACGAGCAGGAGCAATTGGTCAAGGCCCTGCATATCGCCCGGGACAACGCCCACCCGCTGCACCAGCAACAATGCCTGGATGCCGATCCGGCCCTGCAGCGCTGGCTGAACCAACCGGCCAACAGTGTGTTGCTGGCCAACGCCCTGGCCCTCTCGGCGCAAGAGTCCTGGACCAGCCCGCACTGCATGCGCTGGCAATACCTGACCAGCCTGTATCTGCAGATGCCGATGGACGAGCTGCAACAACAGCTGCACCAGCAAGCCGCGCAGAGTGCCCGGCATCACCGCATGCCCGACCTGTGGCATCCAGCCGAGGCGCTGCTCTGGCCTTGGGAGGCCCGGCGCGTGCATCGCGGCGAGCTTCCAGTGCCCGCACCAACCGCCGAAGACCTGGCCAAGTGGCGCAAGCAGTGCAGCGAATTGCTGGTGGAACCCAGCCGTTTCAGCAATGCCATGCACCTGACCACCTTTGCCCGCGATGCCCTGGTGGCATGCGGTATGCGCCGGGTGATGCTGCTGATGGTCGACCGCACCCGGACCCAGTTGCGGGTGCATCAGATCGCCGGGCTGCCCGCGCAAGCCTCGAGCCTGATGCTGACGATCAGCCAGAGCAGCGTATTGCAGCGGCTGCTGGACGCCCCGGCGCAAGTGCGCCTGACGCCGACCAACAACGCCCAGTTCTCCGCCCGCCTGCCCGCCAGCCTGCGCACGCTGTTTCGTGGCGAGCATCTGCTGATGCGCTCGGTGCCCAGCAATGGCCGGGTGATCATGCTGATCGTCGCCGACCAGGGCGGCCAGCCCTTCTCGGAAATCTCCGTACAGGCGTTCGGCAAGACCGCCCAATGCATCGAAAAGGCCCTGCACAGCTTTACCAACCGCAGCCGCTGACGCTTGCGCTACAATCCTCCCCTTTGTGCCCTGGAGACCTCACATGCCTGACTTCTCTGGCTTGCCGCTGGTGATCGAGCCGAGCGACCTGCTCCCTCGCCTGGACGCCCGCGAACTGATCCTGGTGGACCTGACCAGCGCCGCCCGCTATGCCGCGGGCCACATCCCCGGCGCGCGCTTCGTCGACCCTAAACGCACCCAGCTCGGTCAGGCACCGGCGCCCGGGCTGATGCCACCACAGGCGGCCCTGGAAGCCCTGTTCGGCGAACTGGGGCATAACCCGGATGCTGTCTACGTGGTCTACGACGACGAAGGCGGCGGCTGGGCCGGGCGCTTCATCTGGTTGCTGGATGTCATCGGCCACTCCCGTTACCACTACCTGGACGGCGGGCTATTGGCCTGGCTGGCGGACGGCCTGCCGGTCTCGAGCGAAGTCCCGGCAGCCGTTGGCGGCCCTGTCGCCCTGACCCTGCACGACGAGCCGACCGCCACCCGTGAATACCTGCAAAGCCGGCTTGGCGCGGCCGACCTGGCGATCTGGGATGCTCGCGGCCCGCTGGAGTACTCGGGGGAGAAAGTCCTCGCCGCCAAGGGTGGGCACATTCCCGGCGCGATCAACTTCGAGTGGACGGCGGGCATGGACCAGGCGCGCAACCTGCGGATCCGCAGCGACATGCCGCAGATCCTCGAACAGCTCGGCATCAGCAAAGACAAAGAAGTGATTACCCACTGCCAGACTCACCACCGCTCTGGCTTCACCTACCTGGTGGCCAAGGCGCTCGGTTATCCGCGGGTCAAAGGCTATGCCGGTTCCTGGGGCGAATGGGGCAACCACCCTGACACGCCCGTAGAGATTTAAGGTTTAAGGACAGTTAATGAAAAAGCGTTTGTTTATCCTCAGCCAGTACCTGCTGCCTCACCACCTGCTGTCGCGCCTGGCCGGCTGCATCGCCGAGTGCCGCGTGCGCTGGTTCAAGAATGCCTTCACCGCCTGGTTCGCCAAGCGTTATCAGGTGGACATGTCGCAAGCACTGGTGGAAGACCTGACCGCCTACGAGCACTTCAACGCCTTCTTCACCCGCGCCCTGAAAGACGGCGCCCGCCCGCTGGACCAGACTCCGGGCGCGATCCTCAGCCCGGCTGACGGCGCGGTCAGCCAACTCGGCCCGATCGAACACGGCCGGGTATTCCAGGCCAAGGGCCACAGCTTCAGCGTGCTGGAACTGCTGGGTGGCGATTCGGCCCTGGCGGCTCCGTTCATGGGCGGCGACTTCGCCACCATCTACCTGTCGCCGAAGGACTACCATCGCGTGCACATGCCGCTGGCCGGCACCCTGCGGGAAATGGTCTACGTGCCAGGGCGGATCTTCTCGGTCAACCAGACCACCGCGGAAAACGTGCCAGAGCTGTTCGCCCGCAACGAGCGCGTGGTGTGCGTTTTCGATACCGAGCGCGGCCCGATGGCCGTGGTATTGGTGGGCGCGATGATCGTAGCCTCGATCGAAACCGTCTGGGCCGGCCTGGTGACTCCGCCGAAGCGCGAACTGAAGACCGTACGCTACGACGAAGCCGCCCGCGCACCGATCCACCTGGAAAAAGGCGCCGAATTGGGCCGCTTCAAGCTGGGCTCCACCGCGATCGTGCTGTTCGGGCCGGAGCAAGTGCAGTGGGCCGAAGAACTGGCGGCCGGCTCGCCAGTACAGGTGGGCCAAGGCATGGGCCTACCCAAGGCCTGAGCTTTGGGCATAAAAAGCTGGACATAAAAAACGCCGCAGATCGCGGCGTTTTTTTTGCCTTGGATTCGGCTCAGAGCTGGCCGTCGCGATCGCGAAAGCCCAGCAGATAAAGCACGCCATCCAGGCCCAGGGTAGAAATCGCCTGCTTGGCCGACTGCTTGACCAGCGGCTTGGCGCGAAAAGCCACGCCCAGGCCGGCAATCGCCAGCATCGGCAGGTCGTTGGCGCCGTCGCCGACCGCGATGGTCTGCTCCAGGCGCAACCCTTCCTTGGCGGCCAGCTCACGCAGCAGATCGGCCTTGCGCTGGGCATCGACAATCGGCTCGACCGCGACACCGGTCACCTTGCCGTCGATCACTTCCAGTTCGTTGGCGAATACGTAGTCGATCCCCAGCTTGGCCTGCAATTGCTTGGCGAAGTAAGTGAAGCCACCCGAGAGAATCGCGGTCTTGTAGCCCAGGCGCTTGAGTTCGGCGAACAGGGTCTCGGCGCCTTCGGTCAGGCGCAGCGATGCGCCGATGGAGTCCAGCACCTTGATGTCCAGGCCCTGGAGCAAGGCCAGGCGTTCCTTGAAGCTGGCCCGGAAATCCAGCTCGCCGGCCATGGCCCGCTCAGTGATTTCCGCCACCCGGTCACCCACGCCGGCCGCCTTGGCCAGCTCGTCGATGACTTCCGCCTCGATCAGCGTCGAGTCCATGTCGAACACCGCCAGGCGGCGGTTACGACGGAACAACGAGTCTTCCTGGAAGGCGATATCGACGTTCAGTTCCTGTGCGACGCTCAGGAACTCGGCGCGCAACGCTTGCGGATCGGCTGCTTCGCCACGCACGGAGAACTCGATGCAACCCTTGCCCTTGTCGGCCGGGGTGTCCAGCGGCATGCGCCCGGAGAGGCGATCGATATGGTCGATATTCAAGCCGTACTTGGCGGTGATCGAACTGACGCGCTGCAACTGCTCGGCGGTGACCTTGCGGGTCAGCAAGGTAACGATATGGCGCTTCTTGCCCTGGCCGCCGACCCACTGCTGGTAATCCTCTTCGGAAACCGGCGTGAAACGGACCTGCTGGTCCAGCTCATAGGCGGTGAACAGAATGTCCTTGAGCACCGACGAGCTCTGCTCGTTGTCCGGAATTTCAACCAGGATGCCGAACGACAGAGTGTCGTGGATCACCGCCTGACCGATGTCGAGAATGTTCACACCACCCTGGGCCAGAACGCCGGTAATGGCCGCAGTGAGGCCCGGACGGTCCTCACCAGTGATGTTTATCAGGACGATTTCGCGCAAGGCGCACCCCCGCAGGTGGAAAAAAACCGCATTCTACCCACTTTCAGTGACCATCGGGCACAGCCAGCGCTTTGCCGGTCTAGGGCCTGTCGCTATACTGCGCCTCAACTTCACGGACAAAAGAGCCGAGCTCAGTGAACCGGCCCACGCCAGTTAAAACCGATAACTTCTTCCTGCTGATCTTCCGTGCACTGCGTCATCGCCGTGTACCGATTGCATTGCGCATTGCCAGCCATAACGTGATCCTGGTCGCCCTGGCCCTGGTGATCTATGCCTGCGTGATGGGGCTGCAATTCAAGCAGGCCATGCACGAACAAGCCGACGCCCTGGGTCAGAGCCTGACCACCCAGACCGCGACCTCGGCCACCGAGCTGTTGGTGTCCAACGACATCCTCAGCCTCAACGTGCTGCTGAACAACCTGACCAAGAACCCGCTGGTGGCCCACGCGGCGATCTACAGCGTGGACAACCGCATCCTCGCCGAAGCCGGTCAGCGCCCGAAAAGCAGCCTGCTGGGTGAAACCGAAGGCGTCTACCAGACCAAAATCACCTTCCAGGACGTGACCGCGGGCAACCTGCGCATCAGCCTGGACATGGAACAATTCCAGCAGCCGATGACCATCAGCCTGCAGAGCATGGGCATTCTCAGCGCCATCCTGCTGGCTTTGGCCCTGGCCTTGAGCTTGCGCCTGGGGCGGCACATCTCCACGCCGCTGATGCAACTGCGGGTCTGGCTGCGGGATATCGACGCGCACACCCCGGCCACCCAGCGCCAGGACGAGATCGGCGACCTGGCGCGCCAGCTGCATGCCAGCTTCGCGCCGGAGAAGGTCGAGCCGGAGCCCGAACCGGAAGCCGAGATCGACGATACCGACTACGACGACAGCGAAGACGCGGAACCGACCTTCGAGGTGCGCAACCTGCGTGACCCGAGCTTCGACGAAAGCGCTCCGGTGGCCGGCCTCAAGCCCGCACCACGGCACGTGGTCAGCGCCGAAGAAGATCTGGCCGACGACGAAGACCCGTTCGCCGATCTTCGCGACAGCTCGTCCACCGCGACCGCTGCCAAGCCGATCGTAAAACCCGCGGTACCGGCACAACCGCAGCACAGCGCGGTACTGGCCGTGCAACTGGGCGCCCAGGAGCAACTGCGCCGCCTGCCCCGCGCCCGCCTGACGGAATTGCTGGAACGTTATCGCGACTGCCTCGACCAGGCCGCCTCGCTGTACCAGAGCGAACTGCACACCCTGAACGACGGCAGCACGCTGATGCTGTTCCACAGCGAAGACAGCGGCGACGACTACCTGACCAACGCCATCTGCTGCGGCGAACTGCTGCGCGCCCTGGGCCACGCCCTGCAAATCGAAGTGGCCGACAGCGGTATCACCCTGCAACTGCAACTGGGCCTGACCCTGGGCGACGAGCTGTTCGGCCTGAGCCAGATCGACCTGCTGCTGACCGAGACCGCCCAGGATGCCCTGGCGCTGTCCCAGCACAGCCGCAACCTGCTGCTGGTCGAGCGCAAGATCAACGATGACGCGCTGATTCGTCAGCGTGCGCGCATTCGTCCGATCGCCAGCCCGGAAGGCGCCTGCTGCGTCGAGCGCCTGATGGAGCCCTACCCATCGATGCTGGAGCGGCAACTGGCGCGGATGCACGAGAGCCGGGCCAAGCTGTAAGCCAGCCGCTCAACAAAAAAGCCCGCAGCGATGCGGGCTTTTTGTTGGGTGTTGATCGGGCTGACGCCATCGCGGGCAAGCCTCGCACCTATCTGCTTCGGTAGGAGCGAGGCTTGGCCGCGATAGCAATCTGCAGAACACCGCAGAGCGCCCGAGCCACCGGACAACTCTCCAGAAACGACAAAGCCCGCTGATCAGCGGGCTTTGTTCTGGAAGCGCAACACTCAGAAGCGGAACACTTCCATATCCGTACGGATTGGTGTGGCCATCGGAATCTTCGGCTGCTTCTCCTGCTCGGCCGGTTTTGCCGCCGGCGCAGGCGCCGCCTTGCGTGGCACCTCGGCTACCGTCGGCTGGTTGGCCAGCGGCTTGAGGGCACCCGACAGTTGCTCGGCCAAGCGTTGCAGCAGTACACCCTGGGCCTGGACCTGGGACGCGGTGGTACCGGCATGCTGTTCCTGCAGATGAACGATACGGTTGTCGCGCACCTGCCCACGACGATCGATCAGGCGCCATTGCGCATCGAGAACCGCCGGTTGCGACGCGCCCGAATCCAGGCGAGTGATCGACAACAATACCTGCACATCCGGAGTGAAACCGGTACTCGCCGGCGCCAGTACGACGCGCTGGCTGTCCAGCTGGCCGGCGACCTGACGCAACAGCAACTGATCGATATCGGAAGACAGGCTGCCCGCCCAGCGACCGTCGGTCGAAGCCTGCAGGCTGCCGTCGTTCTGGCGTTGCAGCAAGGTTTCACGTTGCAGGTAGTCGGCAACCAGTACCGGCCCCAGCAATACAGCCATGCCAGCACTTTGTGCCGGCTGAGCCGGACTTCCGCTGTCCAGCTGATACAGCGACACCGGCTGGTGTACGCTGCAACCCGCCAGGCCAAGAACGCCAGCGAGCAAGAAAACAAGAGGAAGGCGCAGAGCAGTCATCATCCCATCCAGGTGGCGGCCACAAGGCTAGCCACAGTGTAAATACTCAAAATAACCCTGAATAACGCTCAGCCACGCCGGCGCTTGAAAGCGCATATCATCCGTGAATATGCGCCATGACTCCAGTGTTGTAGCGCCGTTCTACCGGTTAAATCGCAGATCGGACGCTCTAAGCCGCATCAATTGAGAGTTTCTACCAACAACGCATCCACTCGCTGGAAGCCTCGTGGCAGCTTGTTACCCCGGCGACCGCGTTCGCCCTTGTAGTGCTCGAGGTCATCGGCCTTGAGCGACAGGGTACGTTTTCCGGCCTGCAGCACCAGTGTCGCGCCTTCCGGCAGCACCGCGATATCGGTCACGTACTCCTCGCGGCTGGCCACCCGCTCACCCGGAATCCCGATGATCTTGTTGCCCTTGCCTTTGCCCAGCTGCGGCAAGTCGCTGATCTTGAACACCAGCAAACGCCCTTCGGTGGTCACCGAAGCCAGCCAGTTCTGTTCACGATCGCTCACCGGCCGAGGCAACAGCACCTTGGCGTTGTTCGGCAGGCTCAACAGCGCCTTGCCGGCCTTGTTCTTGGCTTGCAGATCCTCGCCCTTGACCACGAAGCCGTAACCCGCGTCGGATGCGATCACGTACAGCGCCTCGTCGTCCGGCAGCAGCACGCATTCGAAACTGGCACCAGGCGGCGGCGTCAGGCGTCCGGTCAGCGGCTCACCCTGGCCACGGGCCGATGGCAGCGTATGTGCCGCCACCGAATAACTGCGCCCGGTGGAGTCGATAAACACCGCGAACTGGTTGGAGCGCCCGATGGCCGAGGTCTTGAAGCCGTCACCGGCCTTGTAGGACAGGCCCGTGGCGTCGATATCATGCCCTTTGGCGCAACGTACCCAACCTTTTTCCGACAGAACGATGGTGACCGGCTCGGTCGGCATCAGCTCGTTTTCCGACAAGGCCTTGGCCTCGGCACGCTCAACGATCGGCGAACGACGGTCGTCGCCGTAGGTTTCAGCGTCCTGCAGCAATTCGGTGCGCACCAGCTTCTTCAGCTTGGCTTCACTGTTGAGCAAGGCTTGCAGCTTGGCCTGCTCCTTGAGCAGTTCGTCCTGCTCGGCGCGCAACTTCATCTCTTCCAGACGCGCCAACTGACGCAGGCGGGTATCGAGGATGTAGTCGGCCTGCACTTCGCTCAGGGCGAAACGCTCGATCAGCTTGGCCCGCGGCTGATCCTCGGTACGAATGATGTGGATCACTTCATCCAGGTTGAGGTAGGCGATCAGCAAGCCGTCCAACAGGTGCAGGCGACGCTCGACCTTGTCCAGGCGGAACTGCAGGCGGCGGCGCACCGTCAGTACGCGGAACTCCAGCCATTCCACCAGCAGGGCGCGCAGGTTCTTCAGCTGCGGCTTGCCGTCCAGGCCGATGATGTTGACGTTGACCCGGTAGCTGGATTCCAGCTCGGTGGTCGCAAACAGATGCTGCATCAGTTCGTCGGGGTCGACCCGGTTGGAGCGCGGAATGATCACGATCCGGCACGGGTGCTCGTGGTCCGACTCGTCACGCAGGTCGGCGACCATCGGCAGCTTCTTGGCCTGCATCTGTGCGGCGATCTGTTCCAGCACCTTGGCGCCGGACACCTGGTGCGGCAGCGCGGTGACGATGATGTCGCCATCCTCGATGCGATAGACGGCACGCATGCGCACCGAACCGCGACCGGTCTCGTAGATTTTCAGCAGGTCCGCGCGCGGCGTGATGATTTCCGCTTCGGTCGGGTAGTCCGGGCCCTGAATATGCTCGCAGAGCTGTTCGACCGTGGCCTTGGGCTCGTCCAGCAGGCGCACGCAGGCCGTAGCGACTTCGCGCAGGTTGTGCGGCGGCACGTCAGTGGCCATGCCCACGGCGATACCGGTGGTGCCATTGAGCAGGATATTCGGCAAACGTGCCGGCAATACCAGGGGTTCCTGCAGGGTGCCGTCGAAGTTCGGCCCCCAGTCCGCGGTGCCCTGGCCCAGCTCGCTGAGCAGGACTTCGGAGTAACGCGACAGACGCGCCTCGGTGTAACGCATGGCGGCGAAGGACTTGGGATCGTCCGGCGCCCCCCAGTTACCCTGGCCGTCCACCAGCGTGTAGCGGTAGCTGAAAGGCTGCGCCATCAGCACCATGGCTTCGTAGCAGGCCGAGTCGCCGTGGGGGTGGAACTTACCCAGCACGTCACCGACCGTACGGGCGGACTTCTTGTGCTTGGAATCGGCATCCAGCCCCAGCTCACTCATGGCGTAGACAATACGCCGCTGTACCGGTTTCAGGCCGTCGCCGATATGCGGCAAAGCACGGTCCATGATCACGTACATGGAGTAGTTGAGGTAGGCATTTTCGGTGAAGTCAGCCAGCGATCGGCGTTCTACGCCATCCAGGCTGAGATCCAGGGAGTCGCTCATGCGGGCCTCATCAGTTCGTTGTCTGGCGCAGCAGCAAGGTGCCGCCGCGCTGGGTAAATTCAAGTTTTTTCAAAGCGCTCATGCCCAGCAACACCTGCTCGCCGCCCAGGCCCGGCGCGACCAGCGCACGGACATCCCGCAGGACGATATCGCCCAGTTGCAGGCGGTCGAGGCGGGTTCGATAACCCTCGCTACGACCGTTGGCGGTACTCAGGGTCACCGGTGCGCCCTTCTCCAGGCCAAGACGCTCGGCCAGCTCGGACGGGATCGACACATCGGTCGCTCCGGTATCGAGCATGAAATTCACCGGCTGGCCGTTGATCTGGCCGCTGGCGACGAAATGCCCCTGGCCGTTGCCGACCAGTTTCACTTCGATGTAACCCTCATGTTGTTGCGAAGTGACGACAGCATTGGGGTTCTCCTGATGCTGTTCCCACTCGCCGAAAAACCGTGTCGCCAGGAACAGCCCGGCGCCCCAGGCCAGCACCAGCAGCACGCGCCCGGCACGTTTACCCGGTGGCTGCTGGCTCACGGCTTGGCACTCCAACCGCCCTCGGGTGCGGCGAAGCGCCAGATGATCGGGCGTTTTTCACCATCGGCACGGGCACCGGTGTTGTTATCCACACCGACCCAGGCGCCATCGGCATTCACCACCAGCGCCTCGGTCAGGCCATAGTCCTGTGGATAACGCCGGTTTTCCTGCAACGCCTCGGCGGCAAACGACCAGCAACGCTCGACCTTGGCCGTCGACGCATCACGACGACAGACCTGAAACGCATTGCGCTCGAGGGTGAACAACTTGCCCTCGAACAGCGACAGGTCGGCGAAATCCCGGGACACCGCCTTGGCCTTGGGCATCTGCGGCGGCTGCATTTCCAGCCCGGCCTCGCTGAGCAGCACACAGCCGCCATCGCAATCCCAGACACTCTGCTGGCGCTTGATCAACAACAGCCCGCGGCGCTCGCGCTCGGCGGCCAGCCAGATCCGGTCGCCGGCCGGGTTGACCGCGAGGCCTTCGAACAAGGCATTGAAGTGCAGCAACATACCGCTGGCCCGCGCCTCGCGCACCATGATCGGCGAAATCTTCAGCCAGGCGGCCGACCCCGTCGGCGCCAGTTGCAACACTGCCGCGTGGGATTCGCTGACCACATACTTGTTGCCGGCGCTGTCGCAGGTGATGCCCTCGAAATCCAGGTCGCCGCCGCGCACGAACGAAGCGACCCAGGTGCGCGAACTCAAGCCCCAGGGCAAACCGCTGTCCGGCACCGGCGGTACGTCGATGCGCACGGTCTCGGCCTGCCAGACTCGATCGCTGGTATCGAGCCGATAGATCTGGTCATCGTCGCGGTCGGAGACCGTCCACAGCTCCTTGCCGCACAACGCCAGCCCCGACAGGTTGCCGCCACGCATACCGTCCACCGGATGCTCGGCCAGCAGCCTCAACTCGGGCAAGGGGTCGGCCATTGCCGAGGTTGCCAATAGCAGTAACGCCAGGGCAAAGCCTCTGCGCATCAGGCCAGAACCTCGGCCAGGTTGCCCTTGGACTCCAGCCAGCTCTTGCGATCGCCGGCGCGTTTCTTCGCCAGCAGCATGTCCATCATTTCCGAAGTCGCGGCGAAGTCCTCACCGAGGGTCAATTGCACCAGGCGCCGGGTGTTCGGGTCCATGGTGGTTTCGCGCAGTTGCGGTGGGTTCATTTCACCCAGGCCCTTGAATCGGGTGACTTGCGGCTTGCCACGCTTCTTCTCGGCCACCAGGCGATCGAGGATGCCATCGCGCTCGGCTTCGTCGAGGGCGTAGTAGATTTCCTTGCCCAGGTCGATGCGGTACAGCGGCGGCATCGCCACGTAGACGTGGCCGGCATCCACCAGCGGACGGAAATGCTGGACGAACAGCGCGCAGAGCAGTGTCGCGATGTGCAAGCCGTCGGAGTCGGCGTCGGCGAGGATGCAGATCTTGCCGTAGCGCAGCTGGCTCATGTCCTCGGCGCCCGGGTCGACCCCGATGGCCACCGCGATGTTGTGCACTTCCTGGCTGGCCAGGACTTCGCTGCCATCGACTTCCCAGGTGTTGAGAATCTTGCCGCGCAGCGGCAGGATCGCCTGGAACTCCTTGTCCCGCGCCTGCTTGGCCGAACCACCGGCGGAATCACCTTCCACCAGGAACAGCTCGGAACGCATCGGGTCCTGGCCGGCGCAGTCCGCCAGCTTGCCAGGCAGCGCCGGGCCCTGGGTGATGCGCTTGCGCTCGACCTTCTTGCTGGCCTTGAGGCGACGGCCGGCGTTGCTGATGGCCAGCTCCGCCAGTTGCATGCCCAGCTCAGGGTTGGCATTGAGCCACAGGCTGAATGCGTCCTTGACCACACCCGAAACGAAGGCGGCCGCCTCGCGGGATGACAGGCGCTCCTTGGTCTGGCCGGAGAACTGCGCGTCCTGCATCTTCATCGACAGCACGAAGGCGATGCGTTCCCAGACATCTTCCGGCGCCAGCTTCAGGCCGCGCGGCAGCAGGTTGCGGAATTCGCAGAACTCGCGCATGGCGTCCAGCAGGCCCTGGCGCAAACCGTTGACGTGAGTACCGCCCTGGGCGGTCGGGATCAGGTTGACATAGCTTTCCTGCACACTGTCGCCGCCTTCCGGCAACCACAGCAGGGCCCAGTCCACCGCTTCCTTGTTACCCGCCAGGCTGCCGCAGAAAGGTTCGGTCGGCAGGCGCTCGAATTCGCTGACCGCGTCCACCAGGTAGGAGCGCAGGCCGTCTTCGTAATGCCACTCGACCTTCTCGCCGGTGCCTTTGTCTTCGAAGCTGACCAGCAGCCCCGGGCACAACACGGCCTTGGCCTTGAGCACATGCTTGAGGCGGCTGACGGAGAATTTCGGCGAATCGAAGTATTTCGGATCCGGAGCGAAGTACACGCTGGTCCCGGTATTGCGCTTGCCGACGCTGCCGACCACTTCCAGCTCGGTGGCCTTGAAGCCGTCGGCGAAGGTCATCTGGTATTCGTTACCGTCACGCTTGACCCGCACCCGCACCTGGGTCGACAGGGCGTTGACCACGGAAATACCCACCCCGTGCAGACCGCCGGAGAACTGGTAGTTCTTGTTGGAAAACTTGCCGCCCGCATGGAGCTTGGTGAGGATCAGCTCGACGCCGGACACACCCTCTTCCGGGTGAATGTCCACCGGCATGCCGCGTCCGTCATCGGACACTTCCAGGGAGTGGTCGGCATGCAGGATGACCTGGATCGACTTCGCGTGCCCCGCCAGGGCTTCGTCGACGCTGTTGTCGATGACTTCCTGGGCGAGGTGGTTCGGCCGGGTGGTATCGGTGTACATGCCCGGGCGTTTGCGCACCGGGTCGAGGCCCGAGAGGACTTCGATGGCGTCTGCGTTATAAGAGCTAGCGCTGGGAGTGGCCATGGGGTCTCGTCGTTAGTCGTTCAATGAAATAGAAGCGAGGTTTCACAGCGAGGTGAAATCGATCGCCTGGTACTGATCCGGGCCGATGCCGGCAAAATTCAACAACGCCGGCAATTGTCCGGCAAAACCCTGGAAACTATGGTCGCCGCCGGCCTGGATGCGCAAGGCACAGGCTCGGTAATACAGCTGGGCGCTGCGATAGTCCAGTGTCTCGTCACCTGTCTGCAGCCAGACCTGGAACCGCTGCGGGTCCTGGGGCGCCGGCACTTCCAGCTCGGCCAGGGCCGTCACGTGGTCGTGGGTCAGTTCCCAGGTTTCCCCGGTATAGAGGTTGGTCTGCGTGCCCAGAAAGCCGTCGAACATCCGGTGCGGACTGACCGCGGGGTTGATCAGCAGGGCTTTCAGGCCGTGGCGCTCGGCAAGGTGAGTCGCATAGTAGCCGCCGAGAGAGCTGCCGACCAGCAGCGGCCGTCCGAGTTCGGCAATCGCCTGCTCCAACTGGCCAATGGCCTCGCGCGGATGATGATGCAAGGCTGGCACGCGCAGCTGTTCGCCGCGGCCGATCGCCTCCATGACAGCGATCAGCTGGCTGGCTTTCTTCGACGCCGGCGCGCTGTTGAAGCCGTGGATATACAGGATCGAACCGGACATGCGCACTCCCTTTGCATCGTGCAAAAAGGCGCAGTTTACAGGGTGTATCGCCGCTTGACTTGTGTTCAGGTGTATCCCTTTGTCCTGCCGCCGCAGACGGCGGCTCCGGGGCGGAATCAGTAGCCGTCGCTACCGTAATCGACCTGGAAATCGAAGCCGGTGACCCGCTCGACACCGGTTTCCAGGCGCCCATCGGGCAGCAGGCGCAGCCAGCGATAGCCCGGCGCGGTTTCGCCGACCTTGAAATCCTCGCTGCCCGGCTCGAACTGAATGCAGGTCGAGGGCGATGCCAGCAGGCGTAGCGATCCCTGCTGACGGTCGATTTCCTGATGCACATGGCCCCAGAGCACCGCGCGCGCCTGCGGAAAACGCTCCAGCACGGCGAACAGCGCGTGCGGATTGCGCAGCCCGATGGGCTCCATCCAGGCACAACCGATGGAGACCGGGTGATGGTGCAGGCACACCAGGTGATGACGCTCGGGGGCTTCGCTCAGGGCGCTGGCGAGCAACTGCAACTGTTCGTCCTGCAGGTAACCCGGTACCGAACCCGGTACGGCCGAGTCGAGCAGGGTGATCCGCCAGTTGCCGATGTCCACCACCGGCGCCAGCAACGAACTCTGGGTCGCCGCCTGCGCCATGAGTTGCGGCTCGTCGTGGTTGCCGGGAATCCAGCGCGCCGGCGCCGGAATCTGCCGGGTCATGTCACGAAACAGCTGATAGGACTCCAGCGTACCGTCCTGGGACAGGTCGCCCGTGGCCAGCATCAGGTCGATCCGCGGTTGCTGCTCCAGCACCAGTTCGATCACCCGCTGCAGGCTGTCGCGGGTATTCATGCCCAGCAGCGTGCCGTCCGCTTCGGCGAACAGATGGCTGTCGGACAACTGCACCAGCAACACGGGATCGTCGGTGGTCAGAGTGGATACGCTCGGCAAGGCGGCCTCCCAGGGCGTGTCACGGGAAGTGAGGAATGGGGGCAATTATGCTGGGGGAAATTCAAAAGAGGAAACCGGCGAACCGGACGCAGTTCACATCTACCGCACGGCCTCGAACTCATGACCGCAAGCCAGGCAGTGGCTCAGCCATTCGCCGAGAAACACATTGAGCTGGGCCTTCTCGTCCGGCTGGTGCATGAAGGCGTTCGGATACGGATAGATGCCACGAAAGCGCCGGGCGTGCTCGGCACTGATGACCTCGGCCATGCGCGCGTCGTGGTAGACCTGCACTTCCAGCTGCGGCACCGGCAGCCAGGGCAGGCTGTGTTCCTGGCGCACCTGCAAGGTGGTGGTGTAAGGACAGGCCAGCAGCACCTCCAGCGCCAGCACGCCGAGCATCTGGTCGCCCTGGGTCACCGCGATCCGCCGCGCCACCGGCTGGTTGCGCATGTCGGGCAACAGGCGCATCAGCCGGGCATAGTTGGCCTCGCAGGACGCTTGCAGCCCCA
This sequence comes from Pseudomonas sp. B3G-3, assembly GCF_028640915.1. Classification (NCBI taxonomy): domain Bacteria; kingdom Pseudomonadati; phylum Pseudomonadota; class Gammaproteobacteria; order Pseudomonadales; family Pseudomonadaceae; genus Pseudomonas; species Pseudomonas sp. B3G-3. The sequence continues at coordinate 81,025 of NZ_JAQZAB010000107.1, forward strand.
CGAGATCGACCCGGTAGCGATCGCGCACTTTGTTTACGACCATAACCCCCTCACTTCAACGCGGTTCAAAGCCAGCCATTGCAAGGCAATAATGCTCGCCGCGTTGGAAATCCGCCCATCCCTTACCGCCTGCAGTGCGTCTTCGAAAGCCCAGACCGACACGCGAATATCCTCCGCCTCTTCCACCAGCCCGTGCAGGCCACCGGCACCGCTGCTGTCGCAACGCCCCAGGTACAGATGCACGAACTCGGTACTGCCCCCCGGTGACGGGAAATACTGGGTCATCGGCCACAGCGCGGAGAATGTCAGTCCAGCTTCCTCCTGCGCTTCGCGGTGAGCAACTTCTTCCGGCTGCTCGTCCTTGTCGATCAGACCGGCGACCAGTTCGATCAACCAAGGGGTCGCGGTTTTCCCCATGGCGCCGACGCGAAACTGCTCGACCAAGACCACTTCATCGCGTTGCGGATCGTACGGCAGGACGCAGACAGCATCGTGACGCACAAAGATTTCACGACTGATTTCGCGCCCCATGCCACCGGCAAACAGCTCGTGGCGCAGGTGCACACGGTCGAGCTGATAAAAACCCTGGAAGCATTTCTCGCGCCGAACGATATCGACAGTGGTCGGCGTGGTGTTGGCAAAGTCCGTCATAGCAATCCTCGTTTCCTGCGGTCAGATCCGAGGCTCCCCCTCGACATCGCGCCATCCTAACGCGCCGGTGACCGATGATGCAGCCCCTTTGCCATCAGCGGGATAGACGGCAAGGGGGCAAACCTAATCTAATTGCCTCTATTGAGCTTAGTGGCGAACTGATTGCCCCGCAGGCAGTCGAAGCCGGTAACTTTTGCCTACCTCTGGTTTATCAAGGACGCACATGTCGCTTCTTAAAATCGCCTCCGTGGCTTGCCTGGCCCTGACCCTGGGCGCCTGCCAAAGCCTGTTTCAACCCAGCTATCAAAAGCCCCTGCAAAGCACCAGCGACAAGTCGGAACAGATCAAGCCCGGCTGCAGCAATCAGGATTGCCCGCTGGTGAACATCGACACCGTGCACTTCGCCGACGAGCCGCAGCTGGATGCGCTGATTGAAAAGCGCCTGCTGCAGATGACCCGCACCACTGCGGACCAGGCCGTGCCAGCGACACTGAGCGCCTATCGGGAGAAGTTCCTGCGCGAGGCCGACAGCCGCAACAGCATGTACCTGCAAGCCAAGGTACGCGAACAGCATGACGGCCTGGTGATCATCGAACTGGCCAGCTACCTGGACACCGGCGGCGCCCACGGCACGCCCGGCCGCGGCTTCATCAACTACTCGCGCGAGCTGCACAAGGAACTGACCCTGTCCGACATGCTGCGCCCGGGCCAGGAAGCCGCGTTCTGGAAGGCCGCCCAGGTGGCCCACAACAGCTGGCTGATCAGCACCAAGCTGGATCAGGAGCCAGAGTTCATCAAGAGCTGGCCGTTCCAGAAAACCCCGAACGTGGCACTGACCTACGGCGGCGTGATCCTCAAGTACAACGTGTCGGTGATCGCGCCTTACGCGCTGGGCCACATCGAACTGAAGATCCCTTACAACCGCCTGAACGGCATTCTCAAGCCCGAGCTGTTTCCTGGCCGTAGCTGAAGGCCCGCCCCAGCAGCCCTTGCAGCAGCCCTGCCAGCACCAGTGACGGCAGGGTTGCGCCAACGTCCGGATAGAGGTTGGCCAGCAGGTGGTAGGTGCTGACCCCACCCAGCCAGGCCAGCAACGCCGGCCAGCGCAAACCTACCGACGACACCTGGGCACTGCGCTTGCGCAGGATGAAGTGATCCACCAGCACCACGCCGAACAGCGGCGCGAACACCGAGCCGATCAGCAGCAGGAAGTTCTGATACTGGGCCAACGGCGCCAGGCAGGCGATCAGGGTGCAGAGCACACCAATGGCCAGGGCCAGGTGCTCGACTTTCAGGCGCAGCAGAATGCCGCTGGAGACCGCGGCCGAATGGATATCGGCAAAGGCATTTTCCGACTCGTCCAGCAGGATCAGCAACAGCGGAATCCCCAGGCCAGCGCCGGCCAAAGCCAGCAGCAGCGCATTGACTTCGCCGCTCGGCGCAAAGGCCAGGGTGTAGGCCACGCCCAGGCTCATCAGCCACAGGTTGCCGATAAAGAACCCCAGCGCCGTACCGCCAAACACATTGCGCGCACGCTTGCCGAACCTTGAGTAGTCGGCGATCAGCGGCAGCCACGACAACGGCATGGCGATCGCGATATCGAAACCCACGCCGAGCGGCATGGAGCCGTCGCCGGCCTGGGCCCAGAGCGCGGCCAGATCGGCCTTGGCGAACAGGTTCCAGGTCAGCCACAGGCAGGCCGCCAACAGCAGCCAGATGCCCCATTTGCGCAGGACCTTGCGCACGAAAGTCAGCGGCCCTCTGACCGCGAGCAAGGTCGCCAGCGCGCCGAAAAACAGAGTCCAGAGCAAAGGGCTGGCCAGCAGGCTGCCTTCGCTGAACGCACGAGTACCCAACAAGCTGGCGGCATCGCGCATGACGATGATCTCGAACGAACCCCAGCCCACCAGTTGCAGCAGGTTGAGCAACGCCGGCAGGCTCGCGCCGCGAGTACCGAGGCTGAGCTTGAGCGCCGCCATGGACGACAGGCCGGTATCGCTGCCGATCACCCCGACCGCCGCGAGCAGCAAGACGCCGACCGCCGTGCCGAGAAAAATCGCCAGCAAGGCACCGGACAGGCCCAGGCCAGGCGCGAGCAGCGCGCCGGTCTGCAACACCATCAGGCCGATGCCGAGGGAAAACCACAGGGAAAACAGATCGCGCGCGCCGAATACACGCCTGTCGGCGGGGACCGCAGTGTCTGGTGAATAAGTGTTCAAGACGGTTATCTCGGGGGGAGGGAAAGGGGCGCTAGCTGCAAGCCTCAAGCTGCAAGAAAAAGCAGGACCGCTGTGCCTTTAACTTACAGCTTGAAGCTTGCAACTTGTCGCTTAAACCTTCTTGTACAACTGGCTACCTTCCTGCTTGAAGCGCTCGGCCTGCTCCGCCAGTCCCTTGGCAACCTCCACGTCCACCGCTTCGATGCGCTGGTTGGCCGCGTACTCGCGGACCTCCTGGGTGATCTTCATCGAGCAGAACTTCGGCCCGCACATGGAGCAGAAGTGCGCGACCTTGGCCGAATCCTTGGGCAGGGTCTCGTCGTGGTAGGCGCGTGCGGTGTCCGGGTCGAGGCCGAGGTTGAACTGGTCTTCCCAGCGGAACTCGAAGCGCGCCTTGGACAGTGCGTTGTCACGGATCTGCGCGCCCGGGTGACCCTTGGCAAGGTCGGCGGCATGCGCGGCGATCTTGTAGGTGATGATCCCGGTCTTCACGTCATCCTTGTTCGGCAGGCCCAGGTGCTCCTTCGGCGTCACGTAGCAGAGCATGGCGCAGCCGAACCAGCCGATCATCGCCGCACCGATACCGGAGGTGATGTGGTCGTAGCCCGGCGCGATGTCGGTGGTCAGCGGGCCGAGGGTGTAGAACGGCGCCTCGTCGCAGCATTCCAGCTGCTTGTCCATGTTCTCCTTGATCAGCTGCATCGGCACGTGGCCCGGGCCTTCGATCATGCACTGCACGTCATGCTTCCAGGCGATCTTGGTCAGCTCGCCGAGGGTCTCCAGTTCGCCGAACTGCGCTTCGTCGTTGGCGTCGGCGATCGAGCCCGGACGCAGGCCGTCGCCCAGCGAGAAGCTGACGTCGTAGGCCTTCATGATTTCGCAAATTTCGTCGAAGTGGGTGTAGAGGAAGTTTTCCTTGTGATGCGCCAGACACCATTTGGCCATGATCGAACCGCCGCGGGAGACGATGCCGGTCACGCGCTTGGCGGTCAGCGGCACATAACGCAGCAGCACACCGGCGTGGATGGTGAAGTAGTCGACGCCCTGCTCCGCCTGCTCGATCAGGGTGTCGCGGAACAGCTCCCAGGTCAGGTCTTCGGCCACGCCGTTGACCTTCTCCAGCGCCTGGTAGATCGGCACGGTACCGATCGGCACCGGCGAATTGCGGATGATCCACTCGCGGGTTTCGTGGATGTGCTTGCCCGTGGACAGGTCCATGACCGTGTCCGAACCCCAGCGGATGCCCCAGGTCAGCTTCGCCACTTCTTCTTCGATGGACGAACCCAGGGCGCTGTTGCCGATGTTGCCGTTGATCTTCACCAGGAAGTTGCGGCCGATGATCATCGGTTCCAGTTCGACGTGGTTGATGTTGGCCGGAATGATCGCGCGACCGCGGGCGATTTCCTCACGGACGAACTCGGGGGTGATTTCTTTCGGGATGCTGGCGCCGAAGCTGTGGCCGGCGTGCTGCTGATCGAGCAGACCCGCGGCACGGGCCTCTTGCAGCTTCATGTTTTCGCGGATGGCGACGTATTCCATCTCGGCGGTAATGATGCCCTTGCGCGCATAGTGCATCTGGCTGACGTTGGCCCCGGCCTTGGCCCGACGCGGGTTGTTGACGTGGGCGAAGCGCAGCTTGGTCAGCTCGGGATCGGCGAGGCGCTGCTGGCCGAAGTTGGAGCTCAGGCCGGGCAGGCGCTCGGTGTCGCCACGGTCGTCGATCCAGGCCGAGCGCACATCGCCCAGGCCTTTGCGCACGTCGATCACCACGTTGGGGTCGGTGTAGGGGCCGGAGGTGTCATAGACGGTGACGGGCGCGTTGATCTCGCCGCCGAAGTCGGTGGGGGTCACGTCGAGGCTGATTTCGCGCATCGGCACGCGGATGTCCGGGCGCGAACCCTGGACATAGATTTTTTGCGAGCGGGTAAAGGGCTGAACCGACTGCTCATCGACCTTGGCCGATTCACTCAGGTGCGTAGCGTTTTTTAATTTTGTAGTCATCACAGGCTCTCCAGACAGCATCCAGGCAGTGGATTTTTGTCGGAGCGAACCTGTAACGAACGGACGCAGCCATAGCTGGAGCCAGGGGCGAAAACCAGCTGGTGCAGTGCTTGGTGCTCGAGGGGTGTTCGATTGTCGAACAACATCCCGGACGAAGCACAAGAGGACTCGCCGGGTGACGAGAAATCTTGTTCCCTACGCAGGCGCTAACCTGATCAGGTTCAACGGGATCCGGATTATCCGATCTCAGCCTCATAGCAAGGCACCCCGACAAGAACTCGGCCAGTCTAGACAAAGCCGGCACAGAACGCCAACACCACGGCAAGCAGCGTGATGAATGGCGTAAATGCAGGATTGTTGCCCTGCGCAGGCGCATCTACACTCGGTGGGTTGCGTCGAACCTTGACGCTGCACAGGCCGAGACTTAGCCTTGGCGCCAGAATTATCCTCGTAATATCAACTCTAGGGATCGCCGAATGCTGCGCAAACTCTCACTGGCCATCGCCGTGTCTTGTGCGTCCAATGGAATGGCCTGGGCAGCAGAAGCGCCCTTGACCACTAAAACCGACCTGGTCAGCGTCTACCAGGAAGCCGTGGACAACAACGCCGACCTCGCCGCCGCCCGCGCCGATTACGACGCACGCAAAGAAGTGGTGCCACAGGCTCGCGCCGGTTTGCTGCCCAACCTCTCGGCCGGTGCCGACCTGAACAACACCCGGACCAAGTTCGACGAACCCTCGATGACCGCCACCCGCAGCGGCACCGTGTACCAGGCGACCCTGGCCCAGCCGATTTTCCGCGCCGACCGCTGGTTCCAGCTGCAAGCGGCCAAGGACGTCAACGAGCAAGCCGCGCTGGAGCTCTCGGCCACCGAACAGAACCTGATCCTGCAAAGCGCTGAGAGTTATTTCTCGGTGCTGCGCGCCCAGGACAACCTGGCCTCGACCAAGGCCGAGGAAGCCGCCTTCAAGCGTCAGCTGGACCAGTCCAACGAGCGTTTCGACGTCGGCCTGTCGGACAAGACCGACGTCCTGCAATCCCAGGCCAGCTACGACACCGCGCGGGCCAACCGGATCCTCGCCCAGCGCCAGGTGGATGACGCGTTCGAAGCCCTGATCACCCTGACCAACCGTCAGTACAACTCGATCCAGGGCATCGTCCACAGCCTACCGGTGCTGGCGCCGACCCCGAATGACGCCAAGGCCTGGGTCGATACCGCGGCCAAGCAGAACCTCAACCTGCTGGCCAGCAACTACGCGGTCAGCGCCGCCGAGGAAACCCTCAAGCAGCGCAAGGCTGGCCACGCCCCGACCCTCGACGCAGTGGCGCAGTACAAGAAAGGCGACAACGACGCCCTCGGCTTCAGCAACCCGGCCCCACTGGGCCAGCGTTACGGCAGTGACGTGGAACAACGCAGCATCGGCCTGCAACTGAGCATTCCGATCTACAGCGGCGGCCTGACCAGCTCCCAGGTCCGCGAGTCCTACTCGCGCCTGAACCAGAGCGAACAGCGCCGTGAGGCCCTGCGCCGCCAGGTGGTGGAGAACACCCGCAACCTGCACCGCGCGGTGAACACCGATGTCGAGCAGGTCCAGGCCCGGCGCCAGTCGATCATCTCCAACCAGAGCGCGGTGGAAGCCACGGAAATCGGTTATCAGGTCGGTACGCGCAATATCGTCGACGTGCTCGATGCCCAGCGCCAGCTGTACACCTCGGTGCGCAACTACAACAACAGCCGCTACGACTACATCCTCGACAACCTGCGCCTCAAGCAAGCCGCCGGCACCCTCAACCCGGGCGACCTGCAGGACCTGTCGCGCTACCTGAAAGCCGACTACAACCCGGACCGCGACTTCCTGCCGCCGGACCTGGCCAAGGCCGCGGCGGAACAGCTCAAGGCCCGGCCGAGCCAGTAATTTGTAGCCACTGCCGCAGGCTGCGATCGACCGGAACGGTCGTAAAAAAGGCCACCGCCATTCAACTGAATCGCGGTGGCCTTTTTGCCTGTCCTTCGGACAGGATCGCAGCCTGCGGCAGCGGCTACAGCAAACGGCCCAGGCCGTCGAGCAGGCGCTGCAGGGCGCCCTGATTGCTGCGCATCACCCGCAGCCCGGCATCGGCCATCTTCTGCGCATCCCGGGGCAACTCGAACAGGCGCTGCACCGCCACCGCCAGGCCATGGGCATCGTCCACTTCCTGCAGGGCGCCCGCCTCGCGCAGCATTGTCGCGATCTCCAGGAAGTTGAACAGGTGCGGCCCGCTCAGCACCGGCTTGGCCAGGGCCGCCGGCTCCAGCAGGTTGTGGCCGCCATTGGGCACCAGGCTGCCGCCGACAAAAGCGCTGTCCGCCAGGGCATAGAGAAACAGCAGCTCACCCATGGTGTCGCCCAGCAGCACCGAGGTGCTGGCGGTGACCGGCTCGGCGCTGGAGCGGCGAATAGTCGCGAAACCTTGCTGCCGGCACAGCTCGAACACCGGATTGAACCGCTCCGGATGACGCGGCACCAGGATCAGCAAGGCATCCGGGTGGCTGGCCAGCAGTTGGCGATGGGCGTCCAGCACCACGGCGTCTTCGCCCTCATGGGTACTGGCGGCGATCCACACCGGGCGTTCGCTGGCTTGCCATTGCTGGCGCAGCTCGCTGGCGCGCTCCAGCAGTTGCGGGTCGATGCTCAGGTCGAATTTGATCGAACCCGTCACCTCGACTGTTTCCGGCCGCGCCCCCAGCTGGCGAAAACGCTCGGCCTCGGCTTCGGTCTGCACCGCGAACAGGCTCATTTCCGCGAGCATCGGCGCGGTCAGTTTGTTGAATCGGCCATAACCTCGGGCCGAACGCTCCGACAACCGCCCGTTGGCCAGCGCCACGGGAATCCTGCGCTTGGCGCACTGGTGAATGTGATTGGGCCACAGCTCGGTTTCCATGATCACCGCCAGCTTCGGCCGGACCCGATCGAGAAAACGCGCGGCGGCGCAAGGCAGGTCGTAAGGCAGGTAGCAGTGCTGGATGCGTGGCTCGTTGGCGAACAGCGCCTGGATACGCTCCGAACCGGTGGGGGTCATGCAGGTGACCGTGATCGGCAGCTGTGGATAACGCGCCAGCAAGGCACGGATCATCGGCGCTGCAGCAATGCTTTCGCCCACCGACACCGCGTGCACCCAGATCCCGCCCGGCTGCATCGCCGGCAGCCCCCAGGAAAAACGTTCGCCAACCCGCCTGGCATAAGCCGGCGCCTTGCGCGCCCGCAGCCACAGACGAATCGCCACCAATGGCAGCCCCAGGTAAAACAGCGCGGTGTAGAGAGTTCTATTCATGGCGGCGGAGTTTATCGGCTTTTTCAGCCAATCGCCCGCAAGTGCACGGCAAAACGCTCCGCCAACCAATGCGCCGCCGGCCCCAGGGGCTCATCGCGGCGCCAGACCAGTTCCACCACCAGCGCCGGCGGGGTCCACTCGCTGGCCAACTCGACCATCTGGTTCTGGTAGGCCGGGTACTGCACCACATGCCTTGGCAACCAGGCCCAGCCCAGGCCGCGCATCAACAGCTCGGCCATCGCGTAGAAGCTGTCGGCGCGCCAGACTTGCGGGCTGAGCTGCTCGCCACTGGGGTAAGTGCTCAACTGCGGTGAAATCAGCAACTGCCGATGACGCCCCAGTTGCTGACGATCCACCTGTTTCTCGCCGGCCAGCGGATGCCCGACCGCGCACACCGTGACCATCTCGACGCTGCCCAGGGCCCGCCGTTCGAGGGCCTCGGACATCTGTTCATGGTGGAACAGCAAACCGAGGTCGGCCCGACGCTCCAGCAGTTTGCGCGCCACGTCACCCTGGGCGCTGCTGGCCAGCTGGACCTCAAGACTGGGGAAGCGCTCGGACAACGCCTCAAGGCTATCGAGCACCGGCTGGAAAGGCATCGCCTCGTCCAGCGCCAGCCGCAAGCGCGCCTCCTCACCCCGCATCAACGCCAGCGCCCGCCCGTTCAAGCGCTCGCACTGGCGCAGCACTTCCCGCGCCTCCGCGAGCAAGGCACGCCCCGCCTCGGTGAGTCTGGGCTGGCGACCGCTGCTGCGCTCGAACAAGAGCACGCCGAGATCGGCCTCGAGCAGCGCAATCGCGCTGCTGACCGCCGATTGCGCCTTGTGTTGGTCACGGGCCACCGCGGAAAACGAACGCTGCTCGGCGACGCTGACGAACAGCCGCATCTGCTCCAGATTCCACTGCACATTCATGAGCCAACCCATCTTCAAAACAGATAGGTAATGACTTTACCCCATCTGCACAATCTCTAGAATGCCGACCTCATCAAGCAAGCCCAAACACGAGGACTCTCCCATGAACGCTTACACCTACCTGGCCATCGCCATCTGCGCCGAAGTGATCGCCACTGTTTCGATGAAAGCGGTCAAAGGCCTGAGCACTCCCCTGCCACTGCTGCTGATCATCGTCGGTTACGGCGTGGCCTTCTGGATGCTGACCCTGGTGGTGCGCACCGTGCCGGTGGGCGTGGCTTACGCGGTCTGGGCCGGCATGGGCATTGTCATGGTCAGCGTGGCCGCGCTGTTTCTCTACGGGCAGAAGCTGGATATCCCGGCGATGCTCGGCATGGCCCTGATCGTCCTGGGCGTGGTGGTGATCCAGCTGTTTTCGAAGACTGCCGGGCATTAAAAAAAGCAGCGGCAAGCGGCAAGCTTCAAGCGGCAAGAGAGCGTCATGCTTGCAGCTTGAAGCTTGAGGCTTGAAACTTGCGCCTTCGATTTGTTCTCCGAGGTCGCTGCATGCCATCCGTTATTTCCACCGACGTGCTGATTGTCGGCGCCGGAGTCGCCGGCCTCTGGCTGAACGCTCGCCTGCGTCGCCAGGGCTTTTCCACTGTGCTGGTGGAGAGCGCCAGCCTCGGCGGCGGACAAAGCGTCAAGTCTCAGGGAATCATTCACGGCGGCGCCAAATATGCGCTGCATGGCGCCCTGACCGGCGCCTCGGAAGCCATCGCCGATATGCCGCGCCGCTGGCGCGAGGCCCTGGCCGGCAACGGCGAGCTGGACCTGTCCGGCGTGCGCCTGCTGTCCGAAGCCCACTATCTGTGGTCCCCCGGCACCCTGGCCGGCAACCTCACCAGCTTTTTCGCCAGCAAGGCGGTGCGTGGCCGCGTCGACCAGGTCAAGGGCGACCAGTTGCCGCCAGCCCTGCAGGACCGTCGCTTCAAGGGCAAGGTCTATCGCCTGGCCGAGCTGGTGGTGGACGTGCCGAGCCTGATCGGGCGCCTGGCCGAACTGGGCGGCGATAGCCTGCTGGCCGGGCAGAAGATCGAGCCCGTACTGGAAAACGGGCAATTGCTGGGCCTGCGGGTCGACGACCGGGAAATCCGCGCGCAACGCATAGTGCTCAGTGCCGGCGCCGGCAATGCCGAGCTGCTGAACAGCCTCGGCCTGAGCCAGCCGGCCATGCAACGCCGGCCGCTGCACATGGTGATCGTCAAAGGCCCGAGCCTGAAACCGCTGTACGCCCACTGCCTGGGCGGCGGGCCAAAACCGCGCATCACCGTGACCACCCACCCGGCGGCCGACGGCCAATGGGTCTGGTACCTCGGCGGCGATATCGCCGAAGCCGAAGGCGTGGCGCGCGAACCGGCGGCGCAGATTGCCGCTGCCCAGAAAGAACTCAGCAACCTGTTGCCATGGGTCGACCTCAGCCAGGCGCAATGGGCCACCCTGCGAGTGGATCGGGCCGAACCCGCACAATCGGGCCTGACTCGCCCGGACAACGCCTTCCTCGCCGAGCAGGACCGCCTGCTGGTCGGCTGGCCGACCAAGCTGGCCCTGGCCCCGGATTTCGCCGACCGGGTGTTCGCCGCCCTCGAGCGCGACGGCATCAAGCCAGGCCCCGCAACCCCGTTGCCGGAGCTGCCGAAACCCGCCATCGCCCAACCGGCCTGGGAGCAACTGCTGCCATGAGCCAAGCGACCCTGCACGACCTGCATCGCCCCTTCGGCAGCACCGGGCTGCTGGTCTCCCCACTGGGCTTGGGCACCGTGAAACTCGGGCGCGACCAAGGGGTGAAATACCCCAGCGGCTTCCAGATTCCGGATGACACCGAAGCCCGCATGCTGCTCAAGCTGACCCGCGACCTGGGCATCAACCTGATCGACACCGCGCCGGCCTATGGTCGCAGCGAGGAGCGCCTGGGCCCGCTGTTGCGCGGGCAACGCCAGGACTGGGTGATTGTCAGCAAGGTCGGCGAAGAGTTCGAAAACGGCCTGTCGCGCCACGACTTCAGCGCCGCGCATACCCGCCTGTCGGTGGAGCGCAGCCTGCAGCGCCTGGAAACCGACTTCATCGACCTGGTGCTGGTGCATTCCGACGGCAATGATCTGCACATCCTCGAGCAGTGCGAGGTGTACCAGACGCTGGCCGAGCTCAAGCAGGAAGGCAAGATCCGTGGCTTCGGCTTCTCCGGGAAAACCGTCGAAGGGGGCCTCAAGGCCTTGGAACAAGGCGACTGCGCCATGGTCACCTACAATCTGAACGAACAGAACGAGAGAGCCGTCATCGATTACGCCGCGGCCCACGGCAAGGGCATTCTGGTGAAAAAAGCCCTGGCCAGTGGCCATGTGTGCCTGAGCCCGGGGGTCGACCCGGTTCGCGCCAGCTTCGAACTGCTGTTCGATCAACCGGGCGTCGCCAGTGCTATTGTCGGGACCATCAATCCGCTGCACCTGGCCCATAATGTCGCCACTGTCGCGCAGGTGTTGCGCAAAAACTGATGCCGCCCACGCGGCCGACCCCGACGCAAGAAGGAGCCGACATGCCGCGTACGCTCATAAGAAAGAATCCCAGCAACTTCAAGACCCTGCCGCTGTTCGTCGAAGCGACGCCCGAAGGCCTCAGCTACCAGAGCGTCGGCATGCCGCTGAACTTTGCGCAGACCCTGCAGCGGCGGCGTCCGGTCACGGTGGCCGACGCCGAACGCTTCGCCCTGGAGCTGGCCAACCTCGGCGTCTCGGTCCGCCTGACCCTGCATTGGCAGAATCGCGACTATTGGGTGCTGGTCCGCCAGCGCCGACAGGACCGCGGCGATGTGGTGCTCAAGCTGATTTCCGGCTACGTCCCGGCCCATGAACTGAATCTGCCGCTGCATACCGCCATCCAGGAAATCGCCGAGGAATGCCTGCTGGAAACCCCGGAAGGCTGGCTCAGCGGACGCTTCAACGATACCTGGCTACCAGCGCCCTACTCGGCGGCCCTGCATTATCGCGAAGCCCTGCCCTTTCGCCTGACGCCGCTGTCGGGCGCGGCACGCCCGGTACGTTGCGCCAACCTGCATCTGCTGGAACGGCCGCGAGCTTATGTGCATCTGCCCACCGCGTCGCTGCAGCTGATTTATGACCTGCGCCTGGACGTGCCGAAAGAAGCCAAGTCCCTGAGCCTGTTCCATGTCGACGAACGCCTGGAGGGCGATCAGCTGGTGGCGCGCCTGGATCGCAAGCGCCCGGACCTGTACCTGATGCCGCTCAAGGACGGGCAGCCGTGCGCCGAGCTCTATACGTTGAAGAAGGATCAGTTGCACCCGGCGAGTACCCGCGGCCTGTACCTGGCCGAAAGCTTCGCCCAGCAGCAGGGCTGGCTGGTGCGTGACGAGCGGATTCGCTGGAAAGACTGGCTGAAGCAGCAGGGATTGAGCGCGCCGGAGAAGGACTCCAAGCTCCAGCGTCTTACCGGCAAGGCACGGCAGATATTGCGCAAGATCGTCCCGGCCAAGGCCAGCCGGCAACGTTGATTGCCAATCCGCCCACTCCAGCTTTCGCAGGAGTCGGCGGCTTGGTAGCAAGCCTTATTCGGTCTTGCGGATCTTCTCGACTATGGCCGTGGTGGAACTGTTCTCCACCAGCCCCAGCACCTTCACTGTGCCGCCATAAGCCTTGACGATATCGGCGCCGACCACCTGGTCGACCGAGTAATCCCCGCCTTTGACCAGCACATCCGGCTTGACCTGGGCCAGCAGGTTTTCCGGCGTGCCCTCGGGAAAGCTGATGACCCAATCCACCGCGCCCAGGCCGGCCAGTACCGCCATGCGCCGGTCGACGCTGTTGATCGGACGGCCAGGGCCTTTCAGGCGGCTGACCGAGGCATCGTCGTTGATCGCCACGATCAGGCGATCGCCTTGGGCCCGCGCCTGTTCGAGGTAGGTCACATGCCCGGCATGGAGGATATCGAAGCAGCCGTTGGTGAAGACGATCTTCTCTTTGTGCGCACGCGCATCGTCGATCGCCAGCAGCAGCTGGTCGAGGCTCAGCACACCACGCTCGGAACCTTCTTCACGCTGGATCGCGCGACGCAGTTCCGGTGCGCTGATGGCCGCGGTACCCAGCTTGCCGACCACGATGCCGGCAGCCAGGTTGGCCAGGGCCACCGCGTGCGGCAGCTCTTCGCCCGCCGCGATTGCCGCCGCCAGGGTGGAAATCACCGTATCGCCGGCACCGGTCACATCGAACACTTCACGGGCCCGGGCTGGCAGGTGCAGCGCCGGGTGATCGGGACGCAGCAGGGTCATGCCGTGCTCGCCACGAGTCACCAGCAAGGCACCCAGCTCCAGGTCGTGCATCAGCTTCGCGCCTTTGCTGACCAGGTCGTGCTCGTCGACGCAACCGCCGACTATGGTTTCGAACTCGCTGAGGTTCGGGGTGATCAGGCTGGCGCCGCGGTAAATCGAAAAGTCCTTGCCTTTCGGGTCCGCCAATACCGGGATGCCACGGGCACGCGCGGCCTGGATCAGCGCCTGATGGTTCTTCAGGGCACCCTTGCCATAGTCGGACAACACCAGCACCTTGATGCCGTCCAGCAACTGGTCGACTTCAGCGCCCAACGCCAGGGCGTCGGTGGCGAAAGGTTCTTCGAAATCGATACGCAGCAATTGCTGGTGCCGACTCATGACCCGCAGCTTGACGATGGTCGGCTGATGGGCAATGCGCTGGAACAAGGCGCGGACGCCCGCCCCTTCAAGACTGTTGGAGAGACTGTCGGCAGCCTCGTCGTCACCGGTGACGCCGACCAGCGAGGCCGGTGCGCCGAGCGCGGCAATGTTCAAGGCAACGTTCGCGGCACCGCCCGGGCGGTCCTCGATTTGCTCGACCTTGACTACCGGTACCGGCGCCTCAGGGGAAATCCGTGAGGTACCACCATGCCAGTAACGGTCGAGCATGACATCGCCGACCACCAAGACAGGGGCTTGATCGAATCGCGGCATGGACAACTTCATGGAGCAACCCACATACAAAATGAACAGGGGCGCGATATTAACACAGGGTGAACGCTGCCTAGTTCTACCGCTGCACGAGTATTCGCGATCGCCGCAAACTGTTCATTTATTGAGCAAAAGCGCCATGAGCCGGTCTGTCGCACAGGCCAGCCCGACCGTTTCGGTATCGATCTCGCAGTCGGGATAAAGCGGCGCTTCGTAGGGGCTGTCGAGCCCGGTGAAGTCCTGGATACGCCCTTCACTCGCCGCCTGATACAGGCCCTTGGGGTCGCGTTGGGCACAGACAGCGAAGGATGTACTCACGTACACCTCGAGAAATTCGTCTGCCGCGAACAAGGCCCGGGCAGCGGCGCGCTCCGCGCGAAACGGTGAAATTGCCGAGACGATCACGATCAGCCCCGCCTCCACCATCAACCTCGCCACCTCGGCCAGGCGCCGGATGTTTTCCTTGCGTGCCTCGGCGCCCATGCCCAGGTCACGACACAGGCCGCCACGCACGTTATCGCCATCAAGGACAAAGGTGTGCAGGCCCTGCCCGTTCAGGCGCAGTTCCAGCAGGTTGGCCAGGGTCGACTTGCCGGCGCCGGACAAACCGGTCAGCCAGATGCAACACGGACGCTGCTGCTTGAGCGCCGCCCGCTCGGCAGCGGTCAGGGACAGGCTGCAGGGGCGGATATCCGGTCGCGGGCAATGCGCCGGCAGGGGTTCATTCATAGCCGAGCATCTCGTAGTCGCGCTGGTAGGCTCGACGCACCAGCCGCCGGGTGCGTACCGAGCAGAACTCCCGGGCAGGCGCCTGGTGCCGCTGCCGCGATTCGTTGAGGTGCGGCAGGGACCTGCTCACGCCCAGGTGCTCGCTGAGCAACTGATAGTCGCGCTGCAGGTGCTCCTGATAGCCGATGAAGTCCATGTTCAGGCGCCCCATGGAATCCACCAGGAAGTCGGTCTGCGGGGCGAAGTGCAGTTGCTTGTGGATATTTTCCGGGTGCAGCCAGCGTCCGACAAAATCGTCGAAATCGCGATAGTGGCTGACCAGCCGCTGGGCGGCCTGGTCGCGGCGACTGAGTTCGTTGCCACGCAGGAAGGCATAGGCCGAATAGGCTCGTTCCAGGGGATCGCGGACCACGGCGAACTTGAAGCTGCCGGCGAACTGCTGGGGAAACTGTTGCTCGTACCAGTACAGAGGCAGGTGGCCTGGCGTCCAGCCATCGAACAATGCCGAACACAGGCTGCTGCCCGCGCACTTGGGCACATGGATGAACACACAACCGTGCTGACGGAACGGCTCCGGAAAACGGACGTTGGCGGACATGACCTTGTTCACCACCTGCCGGTCCACCACAGACAGGCGCCCAAGCAAGAAGGCCCGTTGCGACTTGGGCAATAACTTCCACAGATAACGTTGCAGCATTCCAGTACCCGCGCGACGGGGTTGGCCCCCTCGATTCAGTCGACGATTGAGGCTGGAACCATAACAAGCACGAGACGCGGAATTATTTAGGCTTGGTCAAGACTGTAAGGGGCGGGATACAAAGACCGGCCGGCGCATTGCACGCCGGGGTCGTTCCAGGATGGGCAGTGCCCACCCTGAAGCTCGGTCAGGCAATGCCTTCGGACGCAGGCTCGTCCAGGCCCATGGCATGCAGGCGCGAGTAGTAGCCGTTCTGCGCCAGCAGGTCGACATGGGTGCCGCGCTCGACGATCCGCCCCTGGTCCATGACCAGAATCAGGTCGGCCTTCTCGATGGTCGACAGGCGGTGTGCGATCACCAGGGTGGTGCGCCCCTTCATCACCTTGTCCAGGGCCGCCTGGATATGCCGCTCGGACTCGGTATCCAGGGCCGAGGTGGCTTCGTCGAGAATCAGCAACGGCGCATTTTTCAACAGGGCCCGGGCAATTGCCAGACGCTGGCGCTGACCGCCGGAGAGCAGCACGCCGTTCTCGCCGACCTGGGTGTCCAGGCCTTCGGGCAGCTGCGAAATGAAATCCATGGCATAGGCATCCGCCGCCGCCTTCTCGATATCTTCCCGCGGCGCCCCGGCCAGATCGCCATAAGCAATGTTGGCGGCCACGCTGTCGTTGAACAGGGTCACATGCTGGGTCACCTGGGCCACATGCCGGCGCAGGTTGCGCAGACGGTAATCCTCGATCTCCACGTCATCGAGGAGAATCTGCCCCGTCTCATGGTGATAGAAGCGTGGAATCAGGCTGGCCAGGGTCGACTTGCCGCTGCCGGAGCGGCCGACCAGCGCGATCATCTGCCCGGGAGCCGCGGAGAAACTGATGTCCTTCAGCACTTCACGGTCGGTGCCCGGATAGGTGAAGCTCAGGTTGCGCACGTCCAGGCGACCCTCGATGCGCTCACGCTCGACCTGGCCCCGATCGACCTCAGGCTCGACGTCCAGCTGTTCGAAGATGCTTTCCGCGCCCGCCACGCCTTTCTGGATGGTCGAACTGACTTCCGAGAGCTGGCGAATCGGCTTGGGCAGCAGGCCCGCCGCGGTGATGTAGGCCACCAGGTCGCCCGCGGTGGCATCGCCACGCAGGAACAGCACCAGGAACATCAGCACCGCCATGGCGGAGTAGATCACCAACTGCAGCATCGGCGTGTAGACCGCACCGGTCTTGGTCATGCGCAGCTGCTTGTCGGTGTTGCTCTGGCTGGCGTCGACGAAACGCTGCTGCTCGTAGCTTTCGCCACCGAAGCTGCGAACCACGCGATAGCCTTGAATGGTCTCGGAGGCCACGTGGGTCACATCGCCCATCGCCACCTGGATCTTCTTGCTCTGCTTGCGGAATTTCTTGCTGGTGCTGCCGACCATGACCGCAATCAACGGCAGGATCGCCAGCATCACCAGGGTCAGCTTCCAGTTCATCCACAACAGGTAGACGAACAGGAACACCACCGTCAGGCCTTCACGAATCACTACCTTGATGGCGTCGGTGGCGGCACCGGTGACCATGGTGACGTTGAAGGTGATGCGGGAAATCAGATGCCCGGAGTTGTGGGTGTCGAAGTAGCGGTTCGGCAGCACCAGCAGCTTGTTGAACAGTTCGACCCGCAGGTCATGCACCAGCCCCAGGGAAACCTTCGCCAGGTAGTAGTTGCCGAGGAAGGAGCCGAGCCCCTGCCAGGCCGCGATCAAGATGATCAGCAGCGGCACCGCCATCAATAGCTGCAAGTCGCGCAGATAGGGAACGCTGGGGAAGAGCACCGCTTCGGGATTGCTCAAGCCGTCGACGAAATATTTGAGAATGCCCGCCAGCATCGGCTGGGTGGAGGCAAATATCACGAAGCCCACGATACTCAGCAGGAAAATGCCAATGTAGGGTTTTACATACCCCAACAGCCGAAAATAGATTTTCAGGCTGGAGTCCTGTTCCGCTTTACGCGGTGCGTCACTCATCGTCGAGCTCACTGTTTAGGAGGAACGCGGGATTTTATCACAGCCTGTGTGACTGCCCCGCGCCCAGACCAAAACAGTAGCCAGACCGATCGGCAGCCAACTGATGAACCATTCGGCGCGAGGGGTTCCGGTCAGGCTGGCGGCATCGAACTGCATGGCCAGGAAGGAGAACAGCCAAATGCCGATGACGCCCCGGCCATAGAGCGTTTCACGGGCGCGCCAGGCTTCGCGCAGCGCTGCAAACCAGGCCACGACCCAGAGCAAGAGCCCGGGGATCCCCAGTTCGATGGCAATGTGGCTGAACAGGTTATGGGCATGATCGAAAGCCTGCCCTTCGGCATGCACGCTATAGCCTGAACCCAGGCCGAGGCCTGTCCATGGATGTTCGGCGATCATCTGCAGGCTGGCCATCAGGATCTGCGGGCGAAAGGAAACGCCACGCGCCAGGACCAAAGGCTCGAGAAACCAGAACGCCGACATTGCCAGCAACAATGCTGCCGCCGCGAAAATTCGGCTGAGTCGGTCACGGCACCAGATCGGCATCGCCAGCACGGTCAGGAACAGGGCCAGGGCAGCACCGCGGCTCTGGCAGAGCACGACAAACCCACCGAGCACCGCCAACGCCACCAGCCACACCGTTTGAAGGGCGCGAGTACGCGGCACCCAGTGCAGCAGCCAGATGGCGGCCAGGCCGATGACATAACCACCCAGGATCGGATGCGCCAGCTCACCCAATCCCACAAGGCGTGCCCACCAGACATTTCCGTTGATCCAGTAGAACTGGATGATGGCCATCAGCGCCGTCACCGCCAGCCCCAGTCCGCCCCACTGCATGACGCGAATCACCCGCTCAGTCCGGGCATTGGCGAAAACCGGGAAGAACAGCAGGAACACTACGATGTACAGCAGGCGCTTGGCCTCACGCGATGGGTCCGCCGCCTGCGTCCATAGCAGGCTGACCAGCCCCCATATCGCCAACCCCAGCAACGCCAGGCCAAGCCAGCGTTGGGCATGCCACCATTCAACCAGGCGTTGACGCGCGGGCCAGGCCAGAATCATCGCCGGCAACCACAAAAAGGCCACCAGCCCCTGTTGGTAGAGCTTGTTGGTGGGCGCCAGTGCGATGGCCAGCAAAAACCATAGCAACCCGATTGTCATCCATACTTGCGCCCAACGTGTGGCCTGCATCTACTCGCTCCTAAATGATTCACCAGCCAACCCGGCATGGTTAAAACAACAACTTTTCGGCATCATTGCCCGCCACTGTGCCCGCCACTTCGACAAGGCTTCCTACGATGCAATGCTCCCGGCTTCCCCAAGCCACTTTGAATCAGATGATTGAAGGCGCCAGAATTCTGGAGGCCGACAGTTACGGCCCGAAAGTCTACCTGTTGCAGGATGGGAATATTCTGAAACTGTTTCGGCGCAAGCGTCTTTTTTCATCCGCCCTGTTTCGGCCCTATTCGAGGCGCTTCATCGACAACGCCGCGCGCCTGGAACAACTCGGCGTTCCCACGCTGCAGGTTCTGGACTTCTACCGCCTGGAACAACCCGGCATGACCGCGGTGCTCTACCGACCGCTGCCAGGCGAAACCCTGCGCCAGGTCGCCAGCAAGGAAGGCTTCGACTGGCAACAGACCTTGCCGGCCCTGGTCGAGCTGATTCGCAGCCTGCACAACTCGGGGATCTACTTTCGCTCGCTGCACCTGGGCAACATCGTCATCACCCCGGATAACCGCTTCGGCCTGATCGATGTGGCCGACATGCGTTTTTTCCGCGGACCATTGCCGCGCCATCTGGTCAAACGCAACCTGCAACACTTCGCCCGTTATATTGCCCGGGAGAAGCTGAACGGGAGCTTTCCGATACAAGCGCTGGAACAGGCCCTACTTTCGGCATGACAACAGGGAGGTAGCGGCCTGGCTGAAGCGCTGCCAGGCCAGGTCGGGGGCCAGAGCAGCGTACTGATCCGCCGCGATGCTCTGGACGGGCAGGCCGAGGGCCTGAAAAATGGCCTCCTGCCAGGCGTCGATATCATTCACCGGCGCATAACGCCCGGTTTCAGCCAACTGCTCACGGAACACTGGCAAATCGCTGGTCAATACCGGCACACCGGACATCACGGCTTCCTGCAGGATCAACCCCAGGCCCTCGTCCAGCGACGGGATGGCCACCCAGTCGAATGCCTTGTAAAGCATTGCCGCATGCTTCAGATGTCCAGGCAGCGAAACCCTGTCCTGCAGGCCCAGCTGGTTGATGCGGGCCTCGAGCGCTGTGCGATTCGAGCCCTCGCCGATAATCACCAGACGCATCTCCGGCCGGCTCGCCAAGGCCTTGGCGAAAGCCTCCAGCAGGCAAGCAAAACCTTTATCGTCCACCAGACGGCCGACCGCGCCGAATACCGGAACATCGTCCACGGGCAGGCCGAGGGTGGCCCGGGCCTCGGCACGCGGCAGCAGCCTTGCATTGAACTCCTGCGGGTCGAACGCGCTGCGCAAGGCCGTCACTGGCATCTGCAAATCGTATTCGAGGGAAGACGCCAGGGTCTGCGAAACGGCCGCGAGCGTCAGCTGCGAGGCGGGGAACTGCCGGAACAGCTGCTGATCCTTGCGGTGCAAGCGCGTGGAGCCGTGGATCACCACCACCGCACGCATGTGCGGCAATGACTTGAGGACCGGCAACAAGGTACGCGCCACCCCCAGGCCATCGAGCAACAGCACCTGGGCATCAGTCTCCTGCAGAGCCTTGCGAAAGCGGGCCCGCAGCCAGGGTTTGAGCAAGCGCCAGAAATGCTTGCCCTTCAGGCGCACCGACGACAGGTTCCACTCCCGGCATTCCCCCACTTCGGCAACGCATCCGGTGGACGAGCCTTGCAGCAGCCAGGTCTTGACCACAGTGCCTGGCTCGGCCTGAGAGAGGATCTGCTGGTGAACCTTGTGAACGGAGGCAAATGCACTGCCGCCTGCCCACATGACGTTGAGAATGCTCATTGGGCACATAGCCCTTTCGCGGTATTCGGAAAAGTGAAACCGGTAGAACTAATTGATAAACCAGCCAATACCGACTCCAACCAACAGGACTAAAACAAGCTTGATTTGCTCGCGACGACTGCGCCGAGCCTTACGCTGCCGCTCGGCGGCAGTCTCCACATGCAGACCGAAGCCTGTATGCAGCACCGCGTCGCCTTCCAGGCTGACAGCCGTCAGGTTCAGCTCAGCATAGCGCTTGGACAGCGCTTTCTCGCCTCCGTGCCCGGCGAAAGGCGCGCACAGTCGATACTCTGCCATCCGGCGCAAGCCCGGGTTCAGGGAGAAGCTCTGCCACTCGGGTTTATCGGAGATCAGCGGATAACAAGGCACACCACCGATCAACTCGCGGGCACCCAAGTGGATGTAGGGACTATGGACTCGCAGGTCGTGGGCATAACTGCGCAACCAGACCTGCAGGATGTCCGGGCGCTGCTCGAGAATCGCTTTCGAATCCTCGACAAAACCCGGGCGATAGAACTCCCAATCGTCTTCGCAATGGAAGATATAGGGGGTCTTGACCTGCTCGTAGGCCAGGTCGATCGACGCCAATTGCCCGAGCTTCGGCCGGTTGACGAAGAAGGTACAGTGATCTTTCCAATGGGCGGGCACCGCCGTGCGCACCCGCTCGTCGCCAGCATCTTCAGTGATGAAGACTTCGCGGATCGGCGCGCTGTTGAAGCGATCGAAACTCTCCAGCGTGAGCTTGAGCAGGTCCAGACGACCGCAACTGGTGACCACCAGGGTGATGTCACTCTCTTGACTAAACTGCACTTGATTCTCACCTACGACAAAGTGCGATCACTATTAAGGGCTCAGTGATCGCTGTCAAACACCCAGCTTCGAGCGTACGCGCTCGATAAGGCTCAAGGGTGCACGAGGCCGCAATGCGGGCTGGAGTTCCTCGACAATACGCTGCCCGATACGGGCGAAGCTGAACTGAGAGACCGCCAGATCGCGGCCGTTTCGCGCGATACTCTGCGCCAGGGCCGGATCGGCGCGCAGCATGGCGAGTTTTTCCTGCAATTGCGGGATGTTCTGATAAAAGACCACGTTGTGCAGGTCCTGCAAGCCCAGCGCGCGGTTTTCCGCCTCACCCTGGTCGAATGCCAGCAACACACAGCCACAGGCCATGGCCTCGAAATTCTTGATCATGTATTCGCCCATGCCGACGTCGGCACTGACGAAAAAGCGGATACGGTTGAGGGTGTCGCAATACTCTTCGCCCGACTTGGTCCGCGTCACCACCAGGGGCTCGACCTGGCCAAGTTCGTCGAGCAGCGCCTTGCGCCCGCTGTAGGCCACGCTGTTGGTGCTGCCGACGAATGCCAGTTCGATATCCCGCTCGCGGCCCTGATCCTGCAGCAGGGTCTGGTCGTAGCCCTTGGGCACGAATACCGCGTCGAAACCTTCCTGGCGCAAGCGCTCGCTGACCATGAACCCCGAGCTGATCACCCGTGCCCACGGCAGGCGGCGGTAGTGCGCGCTGAACTTGCCGGTGTACTTGCAAGGGATGTAGTTCTGGTAGGCGTCGTGCTCGAGGATCACCAGATTGGGAATGCTACGGATGAAACTCGCCTGGCGGATTTCCTGCTTGAAACGCAGGAAGAACACGATACGGTCGTAGCGCGATACCTCCACCTCACGGCGGAAATAGCCACGCAGGTTGCGCTGCTCGTCGCTGCTCAACCACCGCAGGTCGCATTCGCAATGAGCGGCAACGCCTTCGTACAGGCGGTCCAGAATGGCCCGCTGTTCTTTCTGCACCAGAAATAGAACCTTCATCATCTTCCTTGCAGCCGTGAGCAACCGGACAAAAGAGCGAAACTACCCTGGCCGACAGGCAAAAGGGTGTCATGCAATATCAATTTACAAACGCCAGAACAGCTCATGCCGGCGTACCGCCTTGCGGAAAAACTCGTTCTCGCCATAAGGCGAAGCGGCGCGGCCGGCCAACACACGCTGCAGGACCCGGCGCAGGCGGCGCTTGAACGGCGCCCGCGGCTGCAGGTCATGCATCATGCCCAGGGCCATCGCCTTGTCGCGTTGCTGCTCGACCGATAGCGGCAAGCAGCAGGGCCTGAGCTCCTGGGTCGGGTCGAACACCGGTGGCAGGGCAATGCCCGCCCCCGAATCGCCCATCGGCCAACGGTCGTTGTCATGCAAGTGATTGGCGTAACCGAGCAAGGTGGTCGGCTGCCACTCCAGCCCCTGCAACGCTTCCAATACCGCCTGCTGGGCGCAGAGGTGGTCCGGGTGCGGGTCGAGTGTCGGATGCGGCAGCACGATCACCTCGGGGCGCGCCTTGAGCAACAGCGCCCGCAGGTCGGCCAAGAGGTTGTTCCAGGTCGGCGCGCCATCGGCATCCGCTGGCAGCGGGAACGGATTGAACTGGCGGAACAGGCGGATATCCGACAGCTCGGCCTCGCGGGACGCCACAGGGCGATTCGGCGCTGCCTGCATGGCCGGCAGTTGCAGGCAGAAGTACCCCAGCTGCACACAGCGCGCCTCGGCAACCCCGGCCCAACGCGGCACCGCGATACTGTCCCAGGCCCGCAGCCGGCCCTTGATCCGCGCCGCATCGGCACCGTTCATGCCCATCTGCCGGTAATGCTCGGCCTCGATCTCGCCCGCGGTCAGCGTGACGATCCAGGTTTCGTCGGCCTGGCTGTACAGACCGAAGGCGGCCAGTTCGGCATCGTCGGCATGGGGGGCGATGACCATCACCCGCTGGTGGCGATAGTCCGGCTCGCGGAACACCGACAACAGCGGCTCGCCGTGCACCCGGCAGAAACGCCCGCGCAGTTGCAGCTTGCCGCTGGCCAGAGGCCGTGCCAGCCCGCTGAGGTTGAGATAACGCAAGCCGTTCACGCCGCGCTCGAATGTCTGCCGATCCTGCCCCGCCAAAGAGACGCAAGGGTCGAAAAAGCGCCCCAGCCAGGTGCTGCTGACCTTTACCGCAAGGATCAGGGTTTCATCCCCCGCGAGGTCGATCGCCTGGTCCAGCACCAGGCGCTCCTTGTCCAGGTGGACCTTGGGCTGCTCGGTGCCGAACGGAAAGCTGTACTGATAATCGTCCCGGGGCGAATAAAACAGGTGGTCGGCGAACCAGGCCTCATGGGCCACCCAGGCCAGCACCGCGAGCAGCAGCGGCAACCACCAGGCCACCAGCACACCGACGGCCACCAGCACCAGCAGGCCAATCAGCAGAGCGAGGCGCTTCTGCCGGCGATGGCGTTTGAGCAACCGTTGCTTGCGACTCGGTGGCTGATTCATACCGTGAACACCGGAACGGGGTTGCACCAGCGATCCTTGTACTCGCGATCGGCGCGACCGAAGGAAAAACGCAGCGGCTTGTCGATGGCCCGCGCCTGTTCCCAGGCACTTTGCGTATTGAGGAAACTCAACACGCTGCCAGGGCTGAACTCGCGGGTTTCAGGATCGACGCCACCGTTGATGTATTCGACGCTGATCCACTCCGGCGCTTCGACCCGATACACCAGTTGAATGGCGATCGGCGCATCGTTGAGGAAAATCACCGAGCCGATCAGCAGCTCGCGCAGCAACTCGATGACTTCGGCCATGCGCTCGGCACCGGTGGCCGGGAACCCCCAGCGCCGCTGGAACAGATCGCAGTAGATGGCCGCCAGCTCCTGGCTGGAGAACTCGCCGACCGGACGCACCACGCCGCCCGCCTCTTCCAGCAGGCGCAGCTCGCGGCGCTGGTTGTAGCGAAACTTCTTCGACAGCTCTTCAGGCGTGCGAGCCATGGCCAGTTGTTCGGCCTGGGGCTTGAGGGTGCTGAAGCGGCCCTGGTTCAAGGCCGACAGGTAACGGCCGCGATGACGCAGCGGGGCCAGGGTGTCAGGTGCGGCCGGCAGGATCAGCTCGGCGTTGCCCAGGTCGAACAGGCCTTTCTTGCCGCGACGCTTGAGCACGTCCTTGGACAGCGCCAGGTCGCGCCCCCAGGTCGGGATCGCCGCCCGCAGTTCGCCGGCTTGTTCCCAGGCCAGGTAGCGGACCGGAATGCCCGCCAGGTTCGCCAGGCGCTCCACCACCAAAGGATGGGTGGCGACACTGCCGCCAAAACGCTGCCAGGCAGCGGCATAAGTCGAGGCGTCGACGACCGACCAGCCACGCTCGCGCCAGCCTTGGAATCGATTGAGCATCAGGGCCTCGCGGTCAGATCGGTAACTTGCGGCAGACGCCAGAAGGCGTCGCGAACAGCGCGGTCGGAGAATCGCTCGCGCAGGCGCTCGAACATCAGTTCGGCGCACAGCAGGCGCTGGTTCTCATCCATTCCGGCCAGGTGTTGCAGGCCCTGGGCCATATGCTCGGCATCGCCCAGCGGAAACAGGATGCCGACGCCTTCGACCACTTCCTTGGCCCCGCCACAGGCCGTCGCCAGCAGCGGCACGCCGGCGGCCATGGCCTCCAGCAGCACCATGCCGAAGGGCTCGTGGTCGGAGCTCAGGGCGAAGGCATCGAAAGCGCGGAAGAAACGCCGGGCTTCTGTGACCTGGCCGAGGAACAGCACACGGTCGGCGATGCCCAGCTCACGGGAAAGGTCCTTGAGGTTCTGCTCCAGGCGCCCGCTGCCGAGAATCGCCAGCTGGCTTTCCCAAGGCAGCCCCGGCAAGGCCGCGGCAAATCCGCGCAGCAGGGTGGCCTGATCCTTGTCCGGGTGCAGGCGTCCGACATTGCCGACGATCCAGGCGGAAGACGACAGCCCCAGCTCCCGGCGCGCTTCGGCCTTCGGTAGCTGGGTCGCCTGCAAGGCTTCGACGTCGATCCGGTTGTACAGCGTCTGGATCCGCGCCGCCGGCCACTGCGGCAGGCAACTGCGCATGTCGTCGCGCACCGCATCGGACACACCGAGCAGGCTCAGGCGCTTGCGGAACAGGTTGGCAAACAGGCGGCGACTGCCGCGCTGGTAATCGCCAAACGCATGATGCACACCGATCACCGGCAACGCGGTGCCCAGCAATGCGATGTAGATCGGCTTGAAACGGTGGGCGATGCAGAAGCTGAAGTTGCGCGACGCGGCGATCTTGCGCAGGTCGCGTATAGCCCCCAGCTTCAGGCCACGGATGGCCTTGGAGCTGTACTCCATGAACAGCACTTCGTCGCTGGCGCAGCCATCGGCCACCTCGGCATCGGCGACCCCGGTGAGGAACACCGTGGTCACGCGATAGCCGCTGCCCGCGAACAGGCTGGCATATTGCCGGGCACAGTCCAGGAACGGCCCGTCATAGCCGTGGCAGAACTGCAGGACGTGGCGCTCAGCCGAGCGTGTCATAAGGGTCCACGCCGTCTTTGACCACCAGGATGTCTTCCATGATCAGGTACTGCAGATCGGAGCCGAAGAACATGTTCAGGGCGTCGGTCGGCGAGCAGATCATCGGCTCGCCACGGCGGTTGAGCGAGGTGTTCAGCGACACGCCGTTGCCGGTCAGGACTTCCAGGGCCTTCATCATGTCGTAGTAGCGCGGGTTGTATTCGCGCTTGAGCACCTGGGCCCGGGAAGTGCCGTCTTCGTGGACCACTTCCGGTACGCGGGTCTTCCACTCTTCCGCCACTTCGAAGGTAAAGGTCATGAACGGTGCGGGGTGATCGACCTTGATCATCTGCGGACCGACGGTGTCGAGCATCGACGGGCAGAAAGGCCTCCAGCGCTCGCGGAACTTGATCTGCTCGTTGATCCGGTCGGCCACGCCGGTAGCGCTCGGGCAACCGATGATCGAACGACCGCCCAGGGCACGCGGACCGAACTCCATGCGACCCTGGAACCAGGCCACCGGGTTGCCGTCGACCATGATCTTGGCGATACGCTCGGGGGTGTTGTCGATCTGGCGCCAGGCCGGCTTGTTCGGGTGACGGGCACAGGCGGCGATCACGTCTTCGTTGCTGTAGGACGGGCCGAGATAGACGTGTTCCATCTTCTCCACCGGCACGCCGCGCGCGTGGGAAACATAGGCCGCGGCACCGACCGCGGTACCGGCATCGCCGGACGCCGGTTGCACGAACAGCTCTTTGACTTCCGGACGGGCGATGATCTTCTGGTTCAGCTTGACGTTCAGCGCACAGCCGCCGGCGAAGGCCAGCTTGCCGGTTTCCTTGAGGATGTCGCCCAGGTAGTGGTCGATCATCTGCAGCGCCAGCTTCTCGAACAGCGCCTGCATGCTGGCCGCGTAGTGGATGTACGGCTCGTCGGCGATGTCGCCTTCGCGCTTCGGACCCAGCCACTCGATCAGCTTCGGCGAGAAGTAGAAACCCTTGCCCTTCTCTTTATAGCGGCGCAGGCCGATGACGTTGGCGTAATCGGTGTTGATCACCAGTTCGCCGTTTTCAAAGCTGGCCAGGCGGGAGAAGTCGTACTTGCTGGCATCGCCGTACGGCGCCATGCCCATGACCTTGAACTCGCCGTCGAGCATCTCGAAGCCGAGGAACTCGGTGATCGCGCCATACAGGCCGCCCAGGGAGTCCGGATCGTAGAATTCCTTGATCTTGTGGATCTTGCCGTTTTCGCCGTAGCCGAAGAAGGTCGTGGCGTACTCGCCCTTGCCGTCGATCCCGAGGATCGCGGTTTTCTCCTTGAAGCCGGAGCAGTGGTAGGCGCTGGAAGCATGGGCCAGGTGGTGCTCGACCGGCTCGATCTTGATCTTCTTCGGATCGAAGCCCAGTTGCTCGAGGCACCAGACGATCTTGTTGCGATAGCGCTTGTAGCGACGGTTGCCCATCAGGATCGCGTCGAGGGCGCGGTCCGGGGCGTACCAGTAACGCTTGGCGTAGTGCCAGCGGGCCTTGCCGAACAGGCTGATCGGCGCGAACGGAATCGCCACCACGTCAACGTCGGAAGGCTTGATGCCGGCCTGTTCCAGACAGAACTTCGCCGATTCGTAGGGCATGCGGTTCTTTGCATGTTTATCGCGTACGAAGCGCTCTTCTTCGGCAGCCGCCACCAGCTTGCCGTCGATGTACAGCGCTGCGGAAGGATCATGGCTAAGGGCGCCGGACAGGCCAAGAATCGTCAATGCCACAGGGGTCTAGCCTCTTAAGTCTGCATGCAGGCGACGTGCGCCTGGAATTAATGTGCTCCCCGCCAGGGGCGAGAAACAGCTAAAGGGCGGGATTATAGCGTAAACCTGCCGCGGGATGATCCCTGACGTTTCAGCGCCGGGCGCTGGCGCCAAATATGGCTTGCGAGGGATCTGTAGCCGCTGCCGCAGGCTGCGATAAGGCTCGAAGAGCCTTTCTGCGATCTCCAGAGCGCGACCGCTTCGCGCTCGATCGCAGCCTGCGGCAGCGGCTACAGGCCTTAGCCTACGGACGATTCGGCGGTTTTAGGCAGGCGCTGGTCGATGACCTGATACAGCGCGCTGCTCTGCGGCCAGTTGCGCATGAAGCGCGCCCGGTCGCGGGCGTAGGCCGGGGCGAAGCTGCCGAGACTGTGATGCTGGCACATGGAGTCCAGGTCGATCAGCGCCCAGCGATCCTCTTGCCAGAACAGGTTGTGCCCCTTGAAGTCGCCATGGCTGATGCGTTCGCGAATCAACTCGGCAAACAGCCGGTCCAGCGCCTGCAACTCGGCCTCTGGAGCTGCGCCGCTATCGATATAGGGCGCGAAGCGCTCGATGATGTCCGGCCCGGCCAGGTATTCGGTCACCAGATAGGCCCGGCTGCGCAGCCAGAGGAAACGCTTTTCCAGCAAGGCCAGCGGCTTGGGCGTGGCAATGCCGAGGAATGCCAGGCGATTGCCTTCCTGCCACGAATGCCAGGCCCGGCTGGGGCGCCAGAAGCGTTTGAGCCAATGGGCAAAACCCTTGATGTTGTAGCGCTTGACCACCAGGGTGCGGCCCGCCACTTCGACCCGGCCGACGCTGGCGGCGCCACCGGTCTTGTACAGGTGCCCCCGATCCAGCAGCGCATCGGCCTGTTCCAGCACCGGCAGCATCGCCGCCTCTTCCTCGCGCCGAATCGCCCGCAAGGCGAAGGGACCGCGCAGCACGCTGAACAGGGTGCACTCGCGACCGATCTTGTTGAGAAAATCCTTCAAGCGCCAGCTGCGCACCTTGTCCACCTGCTTCTGCAAGGCTTCCAGCGGCAAGGCATGCTCGGCATTGTTCAGCAGGTAATGCACCAGCAACTCTTCGGTGAAGGGCTCCAGGCTCTTGGGCAACTGGGCGAAAAACACCCCAAGGTTTTCCAGGACCTTCTGCCGGGACAGCGGTTTGCCTGCCTGCTCCACGCAGATCCCGGCACCATCGATCAGGTACAGCTTGCCCTGATGACGCAGCAGGTTGTCCAGATGCAGGTCTTCCTGCCACAGGCCCTTGCTGTGCAATTCGGCGATGGCGGCCAGGGCTTCGGCGAGTACCGCCTGCTGCTCATCGGCCAGCGCCGGCAACGACTCCACCTGTTTCCAGGCATCGCCCAGGCTCTCGGAACCTTCCAGGAACTCGAACAACAGCCAGCCACCCTCGCCTTCCTTCAGGCCGTCGGCCAACAACAGCGGCGTGGTCATGCCTTGTTCTTCAAGCAGGCGCACACCCTGCAGCTCACGCTGGAAATGCCGCGCCGCCTTGGCGCCCACCAGCAACTTGGCCAGCACCGGACGCCCGCGCCAGACACCGGCGCCGACATAACGCTGCCCTGGCAGCACCCGCAGCAGGCTGAGCAACTGCAGCGTCGCAGGTCCAGCAGCGTCGGCCAGCTCCAGGCTCAACGGCAGGCTTGGCGCGCGGCCGGCCTGCTTGAGTTCGGACAGGCGCATCAACGAGTCTCCTTATGGCTGCGGCGTGCACTCAGGCGGTTCAGCCAGGCATCGACCAGCGAACTGTCCTGCGGCTGATCCAGATAGGTCGCGAGCAAGGCGCGCACATCGCCCTCACTCCAGACCGGGGCGCGACGCAACAGCGGCTCCAGGTCCTTGACCCGATCACGCTGGCCGAACAACAGCGGACGGGTCTTTTCCAGGTCGATCAATTGCGCCTGGTAACCGTCGCCGGTGGCCCGCAGAAAAATATGCTTGGGATAGAAACAGCCGTGTACCTGGCGCACCGCATGCAGCTGGCGCGCCAGCAGGCCGCAGGCCCGCAGGATCGCCGCATGCTGGTCCGGGCTGAGCTGCGCCCACTGCTGCAACAGCGAGTCCAGGTCGTTCCAGCCATCCAGCGCCCGGGTCAGCAGGATCGCCCGGGTTTCGCCAGCCACCTTGCGCTCACCAAAGAAGGCCGCCTGCAGCGCCGGAATACCCAACTGCTGATAGCGGCTGATATTGCGAAACTCGCGGGCAAAACTCGGCTCGCCGAACGGCCGGTGCAGGGTCCGCGTCAGGTAGTTGCTCTGGCGCTTGAGGTAGTAGCCGTGGCCTTCCAGGTCGAGGCGATACACGCTGCTCCAGCCCCCACCATCGGTATTGGGTTCGTCCACCGCCTCAAGCTGCTTGGCCCACAACGCGTCGAAGCTGTCGAGGCCGTGGCGCTCCAGCAACGCACGGTCCTGAGCCGCCAGGAAATCGGTCATTCGCGTCCCTCGAAAAATCTCAGCACATGCCGGATACGGCACTTGTCCGCGGCATTCAGCCGGGTGCGCTGGCGGTACTGCAAATAGAAGCGCAGGCGCTGGGTGGCGGACAAATGATACTTGGCCACCTTGTCCAGGCACGCCAGGTCCTTGGTGATCCGGTACTTGAGCCAGAAACCGCGCCAGAAATCGCCATTGGGGCAATCGATCAGGTACAGCCGGGCATCGTCGTCGATCAGCAGGTTGCGCCACTTCAAGTCGTTATGGGTGAAGCGGTGCTCATGCATGATCCGCGTGTAGCGTGCCAGCTGCTGGCTGACCCGGTCCACCCAGGCCCGATCGGCCAGTAGCGGGTCGTTGCGCTCGGCCAGGACCGACAGGTCTTCGGTGCGTGGCAGCTCGCGGGTGATCATCGCCCCCCGGTCGTAGGCCAGGCCACGACGTTCCAGGCCCCAGGCCACCACCTCCGCCGTGGGAATGCCCCACTTGGCGAAACGCTTGAGGTTCTGCCACTCGGACTTGACCCGCGGCTTGCCCAGATAGCGCCGCAGGTTCTTGCCGGCGCCGGTGTAGCGCTTGACGTAATAGTTGATGCCGTTGCGCTCGACACGGATGACCTCCGACAACGGGTCGCGGGTCAGATGTTCACCCTTGAGGGCAAATACCGCATCCAGACTGCCGAAGTCCTGCGCCAGCTCCCGATACCCAGGTTCAAGGTTCCAACCCGCCATCAGAGCGCATCTCCGTACCGCTGCTTGCGTGCGTACAGCTTGTTGGCCTTGCCCTCCAGCCAGGTCAGCAGCGCCGCCTCGTCGCTCAGGATCTGCCGCAGCGGCTGCTGGAAATAGCCCTTGAGGAAACGCAGCTTGTCGCGCCGGGTCAGGCCAATATCCAGGGCCGAGAAATACAGCGCCGCCAGGTCCTTGTCGCGCCAGCGCCGGGTGATTGCCGGACGGGTCTGGGCGCGGTGCAAGTCGATCACCGAGAGCTTGAAGTCATCGGGCGTCACCGGCTTGTCGGTGTGCAGCAGGAAGTGGCAGATGTAGCAGTCGCGATGGTTGACCCCGGCGCGGTGCATCATGCCGGTCATGCGCGCCACTTCGGCGATCAGCGCGCGCTTGAGCCTGGGCTGCGGCGGCTGCTTGACCCAGTCGATGCTGAAGTCTTCGAGGCTGATGGTCGGCGCCAGCTCTTCGGTCACGATGAACGAATGCTGGTTGGCCGGGTTGCTGCCGCGCTCGCCATAGGCCACGGCGGTCATGGTCGGCACGCCGGCTTCCTGCAGGCGCTGGATGGCCTGCCATTCCTGGCCCGCGCCGAGCACCGGCAACTTGGCGGTGAGGAGGTTCTTGAAGATCTCGCCCCAACCGATACCGCGGTGAATCTTTACGAAGAACCCTTCGCCGGCCACCTCGGTACGCAAGGTACGGCGGGCTTCGAGTTCACGGTAGACCTGGCCGTCCAGACGCTCGACTTCGGCGAACGCATCGCGTCCGGCCCAAAGGGTCTTGAACGGTTCGGCAAGAATCAACTTCATCAGTGTTGCTCCGCCAGAATCACATCCGCAGCGTGCTGCGGCATGCTATAGAGGTCGGCCGTCTCGGCGAACGCCAGGCCGTTACGGCTCCAGGTCGCGCGTGCAGCGTCGTCGGTCAACATGGTGTTCAGGTATTGATTGAGCTGTCCTTGCTCCAATGGCTCGTCCAGCACCAGGCCGCTGTCGGCCTCGGCGATGTAATGGGCATAACCGCAGACCGCGCTGACCAGCACCGGCAAGCCGGCCACCAGCGCTTCCAGCAGCACAGTACCGGTGTTTTCGTTGTACGCCGGATGGATCAACAGGTCGGCGCCCAACAGGAAACGCGGGATATCACTGCGCCCCTTGAGGAACTGCACATGCTCGCCCAGGCCCAATGCGGCGCTCTGCAATTGGAATACTTTGGGGTCGTCCTGGCCAATTACAAATAGCCGGGTGCGTTTCTTCAGCTCCGGCGGCAAGGCGGCCACAGCCTTGAGGCTGCGATCCACGCCCTTGGTCTTGAACCCGGAGCCGATCTGCACCAGCAGCAAGTCATCGTCTTTCAGGGCGAACTCGCGACGGAATTCGGCGCGGATCTCGGCCGCGTTGGCCGGCGCGCGACGGTCCTGGGCGATGCCGGGCGGCAGCAGGTGGAAACGTTCCACCGGGGTGTCGTAATGCTTGATGAACAGCGGCTGCTGGACCTCGGAAATCATCAGCACTTCAGTCTTCGCGTCCCGGGCGAACACCGCCCGCTCGTATTCGGCGAAGTGCCGGTAGCGACCCCAACGGCGGTACAGCGAATGACGCAGGTTCTGCGCCTTGTCTTCGAAGCAGCCGTCGGCGGCGTAATACACATCCAGCCCGGGCATCTTGTTGAAGCCGATCAGGCGGTCCACCGGACGCTTGGCCAGGTCGGCCTCCATCCAGGCGCTGAGTTTCTCGTTACGCCGATGGTTGAAGAACGCCTTGACCGGCGCCACCAGCACTTCGAAACCTGGCGGTACATCACCTTCCCAGATCAGCGTGTAGACACGGATCTGGTGCCCGCGCTTCTGGCACTCCAGGGCGATGCGCATGAAATCCCGCTGCAGGCCGCCGAACGGGAAGTATTTATAAAGGACAAAAGCCAATTGCATCAGCGCAGCTCCTCAGCCAGTAACAACCTGCTCAGCCGGCTGGCGACACGCTCAGGATTCAGACGCGTGAAGCACAACGGCCACTCGCGTTTCAGGTCGAACCGCCGCTGATCTTCAGCCGTCGGTTGATAGGTGCATTTTTTCTGCAGGCACGGCGCGCAAGGGAAGTCGCTGGCCATATGGATCTGCGCCTTGCCATAGGCGCCGGTCAGGCCCGGGTTGGTCGGGCCGAACAGGGAAATGGTCGGCACATCCAGCGCCGCTGCGAGATGGCCAAGCCCGGTATCCACCGCGACGCAGGCCCGGGCTTGCGCCAGCACCTTGGCGACACCCGCCAGGTTCAGCTTCGGCAGTACCGTGGCGTTGCCCAAGCCCTTGGCAATACGCTCGGCCCGGGCCTTTTCCGCCGGGTTGCCCCACGGCAGCTTGACCTCGACGCCCAGCTGGCCCATGCGTTCGGCCAGCTCGCGCCAGTAGGCTTCCGGCCAGTGCTTGGTGTCCCAGGTGGTGCCGTGCAGGAACACCACGAACGGCTTGGGCCGCGGCAGTTCCACCAGCTTCTCGACGTTCAGGCCGTAATCGCCCAGCCCCTGGGGCAAGTCATACCCCAAGGCCACGGCGAACAGCTGGCGCACACGCTCCACGGCATGCTGGCCGCGGGCAACGGCCAGGCGCCGCGAGTAGAAACGCGCCGCCAAGGGCTCGCGCGCGGACTGTTTGTCCAGGCCGGCCACCGGCGCCTTGACGTAGCGCGTCAGCCAGGCGCTTTTCAGCAAGCCCTGGGCGTCGATCACCAAGTCGTATTGAGTCGCACGCACGCTCTGCTTGAAGCGCCGCCACTCGCCACTCTTGATGGTCTGCCAGATGTTCTTGCGCCAGCGGCGAATCGCCACCGGGATCACTTTATCCACAGCCGGGTGCCAGGTCGGGATTTCCGCGAAACCCTCTTCCACCACCCAATCGAACTTGATCCCCGGAATCGCCCGCGCCGCATCGGTCAACGCCGGCAGCGCATGGATCACGTCACCCAGGGAGGAGGTCTTGATCAACAGTACCCGCACTTACCGAACCTCGACCGCGGTGCCCTGCAACCGCTGCAAGGCCTGGTCCACCGAGTCTGGCAGCAGCTGGCGCAGGCAGTTGTAATGGCCAAAGCGGCAGGTGCGATCGAAGCACGGACTGCACTCGATGCCCAGGCGCACGACTTCGACCTGGTCGGCCAGCGGCGGGGTGAAACCCGGCGATGTCGAGCCGTACACCGCCACCAGCGGGCGATTCAGCGCCGCCGCCACGTGCATCAGCCCGGAGTCGTTGGACACCACGGAATCGGCGCAGGACAGCAGGTCGATGGCCTCGGCCAGGGAGGTGCCGCCGCAGAGGTTGACCGATTCTTCGCGCAGCCCCGGAATCAGCCGGGCGCGAATATCTTCGCCAACCACGTGATCGTTCTTCGAACCGAACAGCCAGACCTGCCAGCCCTCGCGGATCTTCAGCTCGGCGACCTTGGCGTAATGCTCGGACGGCCAGCGCTTGGCCTCGCCGAACTCGGCCCCCGGACACAGCGCCAGCACCGGGCGGTCCAGGGTCAGGCCGAACTTGGCCAGCGCCGCTTCGCGGCTGGCCGGGTCGATCTGCAGGTCGGGACGCGGATACGGCTTGGGCAGCTCGGCGCCCGGCTCGTAAGCCAGCGCCATGAAGCGCTCGATCATCAGCGGATAACGTTCTTTGTCCAGCGTGCGCACGTCGTTGAGCAGGCCGTAGCGGAACTCGCCGCGCCAGCCGGTACGTTGCGCGATGCCGGCAAAGAACGGCACCAGCGCCGACTTCAACGAGTTGGGCAGCAGGATGGCCTGGTCGTACTGGCCGGCCAGGGATTTGCCGATGCGCCGGCGGGTCGCCAGTTCCAGCACGCCGTGGCCGAGCGGGAAGCTCAAGGCCCGCCGCACTTGCGGCATGCGCTCCAGGATCGGCCGGCTCCACTCGGGGGCCAGCACGTCGATCTCGCACTGAGGATGGCGTTGTTTCAGGCACTGGAAGAGTGTCTGCGCCATCACCATGTCACCGACCCAACTGGGCCCAACGATCAGAATATTCATGTGGTTTCCAAAAACGAACCGGGGAGGCTTACGCCTCCCCGCCTCGAGAATCCAGCCCTGCGGCATTCACCGCCAGCTCATTGTGGACGAGCCAAAACAGGGCTCGCCGGATACATTTGTGGCAACGCAGCGCACGCTGCCTAGCTTAGCCCCAGCTCGCGCCAAATCCGCAATACCTCCCGTCGCTCGCTGGCGAACTGGTCGCCGGCGATGACCCCGGCCTCGTTCTGCAAGGCCTGGCGGTGAGCCGCGGAACGGTAGGCCTTGTAGACCTCGCGCAGCAGACTGGCGTCGGTCGCGGGCATCAGCCCGACTTCCTCCAGACCTTCCAGAATGCGGATATTGTCGGTGTAGCGCAGCAATGACGGGTGCTCTTGCGACCACGCCAGGGCCGCGTATTGCACCATAAATTCGATGTCGACGATACCTCCGGCGTCCTGCTTGAGGTCGAACGGCGCCGTGGCCTCGAAGGCATTTGCCGCGGTTCCGGCGGCCGTCGCCTTGGTCCCCAGGTTGTCGCGCATCTTGGCCCGCATCTCGCTGACCTCCTGCTGCAACTTGGGTAGGTCACGGGCACGCCCCAGCACCGCAGCCCGCACTTTCTCGAAGGCCTGGCCGACATCCTGGCTACCTACCAATACCCGGGCGCGCACCAGCGCCTGATGCTCCCAGGTCCAGGCTTCGTTCTCCTGATAACGGGCGAACGCCCCCAGCGAACTCACCAGCAAGCCCGACGCCCCGGACGGCCGCAGGCGCATGTCCACTTCGTACAGCTGGCCGGAGTTGGTCTGGGTGGTCAGCAGGTGAATGATCCGCTGGCCCAGGCGGGTGAAGAACTGCGCGCCGTCGATCGGTTTCGGGCCATCGGTTTCCGCCTGCGGATCGCCGTCATGGATGAACACCAGGTCCAGGTCGGAACCATGCCCGAGTTCCAGGCCGCCGACTTTCCCATAACCGACAATAATGAAGCCGGGATCGCACAAGGTGCCATCGGTGCGCTGCGGAGCGCCGTATTTGGCCACCGTCTGGCGCCAGGCCAGGGCCAGCACCTGCTCGAGGATCGCCTCGGCCAGCCAGGTCAGGTAATCGCTGACTTTCATCAACGGCAGGCTGCCGGCGATTTCCGAAGCCGCCACTCGCAGACGGTGGGCCAGCTTGAAGTGACGCAGCGCCTCCATCTGCTGTTCCAGATCGTCCTCGGGGATGCGCGTCAGGCGCTCGCGCAACTCGGCGGCCAGTTCCGGCGCCAATGGCGGCTTGAACAGACGGCCCTCGTTAAGCAACTCATCGAGCAGCAGCGGGAAGCGGGTGATCTGCTCGGCGATCCACGGGCTGGCGGCACACAGGGTCAACAAGCGGCGCAAGGCCCCGGGGTTCTCGGTGAGCAGCACCAGGTAGGCGGAACGTCGCGCCACCGCCTCGACCAGCGGCAGCACGCGCTCCAGCACCAGGTCCGGATCAGCATGTTCCACCGCCTGGGCCAAAAGGCGCGGAATAAAGGCATCGAGGCGCTCGCGCCCCAAACGCTGCATGGCTCGCAATTGCGGGCTGCCACGCAGGCCGGCCAGCGCCCTGAGCGCCTTGGGTGCGTCATTGAAACCGCCTTCCTGCAGTTGCCGGCAGGCGGCTTCTTCGTCCTGGGCTTCTTCCCACAGCGGCAGCCATTCGCCGCCAACCACCACTTCGCACTCGTTGCCTTCGTCTTCATCCGGGTCGGCGATCACCTGGCGGAAATGCCACTCCACCCGACCGCGCCAGTACATCAGGCGCTCATGGAACGCCGCCCAGTCGGCAAACCCCAGCATGAAGGCAATGCGCGCCTGATCCTGCGGATTGTCCGGCAGCATCTGCGTCTGCCGGTCGGCGATCGCCTGGATCGCGTGCTCGGTGTAACGCAGGAATTCGTAACCTTCACGCAGTTCGGCGATCACCGCGGGCGGCAGGTAACCCTGCCCCTCCAGGGTGGTCAGCACCTTTAATAGAGGACGCTGTTGCAGGCTCAGGTCGCGCCCGCCGTGAATCAGCTGGAAAGCCTGGGCGATGAACTCGACTTCGCGGATCCCGCCGGAACCCAGCTTGATATTGTCGGCCATGCCCTTGCGCCGCACTTCCTGCTGGATCAGCTGCTTCATGGTGCGCAGCGCTTCGATCGCCGAGAAATCCAGGTAACGCCGATAGACAAAAGGCCGCAGCATATCGAGCAACTGCGCGCCGGCAACCTGGTCGCCCGCCACCACCCGCGCCTTGATCATCGCGTAGCGTTCCCAGTCGCGGCCCTGATCCTGGTAGTACTGCTCCAGCGCATTGAAACTCAGCACCAGGGCGCCCGCCGAACCGTAGGGCCGCAGGCGCATGTCGACGCGGAACACGAAACCGTCGACGGTCATCGGGTCCAGCGCCTTGATCAGGCGCTGCCCCAGGCGGATGAAAAATTCCTGGTTATCCAGCGCACGCTTCACGCCCACGGTTTCCCCGCCTTCGGGGTAGGCGAAGATCAGGTCGATGTCGGACGACAGGTTCAGCTCGACGGCGCCCAGCTTGCCCATGCCGAGGATGACCATCTGCTGCGGCTCGCCGCTGCGTCGGCCGGTGGGAACACCGAACTGCTCGCAGTGGCGCTGGTACAACCATTGATAGGCCTGGTCGATGCAGGCGTCGGCCATGTCCGACAGGTCGCGGCAGGTCTGCACCAGATCCGCCTGGCGCGTCAGGTCGCGCCAGATGATCCGCACCTGATGACGATTGCGCTGACGCCGCAGCACCCGCCCCAGTTCGTCTTCACTGGTGGCCTGCTGCACCGCTGCGGCGATCTGCGCGCACAGCTCGCCCGGGCCGAAGCCGCGGTCGAGTTCGCCGCCGTGCACCAGCTCCAGCAACATCAAAGGGTCACGAAGGCTCTGTTCAATGAAGAAGTCGCTGGCAGCGCTCACCCGGGCGAACTCGACCCAGCGTTCGGGGGGCCAGGCGGCGAGCCCATGATCGTCGTCCAGGGTCGCCACGGCGCTACGGAACGACTGCTCCGCACGGCTGACAAAAGGCAGGAGAATCGCTGGGAGTTCGGCAAGCGCGGGCAGGCTCATGGGCTATCCTTGATCGGCGTAGAAAGGGGCGGTCGGGGCAAATTCTGCGGGCGCGGCCCTTGAAGGACTGTCGAACAAAAGTTAGAAATAGCTGAAATTTTTATTATTTTGGCAGCCAGCATCAAATTCTTACCCATTGGTGTTGGAAATCGACCAACAGTAACGATTATTCTCACAACACAGCAGGAGGCCACAAGCCAATCTTCTGTAGTTTTACTACTCGTCTATACATTCGAAAGGCTGAAATGGCCGACGATTTGTAGTAAAACTACACGCCGCCGTATCAACCTCCGGCAATCCAAGAATTTTATCGTCTGCCCACAAGGCCAGTCGCAAACTCAGGCAACCGATTCTGGAAGCCTTTCCGCCCTGGAGCAAGCCATGCAAGACCTCGATCCCGTCGAAACCCAGGAATGGCTGGACGCCCTGGAATCGGTTCTCGACAAAGAAGGCGAAGACCGTGCTCACTATCTGATGACCCGCATGGGCGAACTCGCGACCCGCAGCGGCTCGCAACTGCCCTACGCCATCACCACGCCGTACCGCAACACGATTCCCGTCACCCACGAAGCACGCATGCCTGGCGACCTGTTCATGGAACGCCGCATTCGCTCGCTGGTACGTTGGAACGCGTTGGCCATGGTCATGCGTACGAACCTGAAAGATTCTGATCTGGGCGGTCACATCTCCAGCTTCGCCTCCAGTGCGACTCTGTATGACATCGGCTTCAACTACTTCTTCCAGGCGCCAACCGAAGAACATGGCGGCGACCTGATCTACTTCCAGGGCCACGCCTCCCCTGGCGTCTACGCTCGCGCTTTCATGGAAGGCCGCATCAGCGAAGACCAGATGAACAACTTCCGCCAGGAAGTGGACGGCAACGGCCTGTCCTCCTACCCGCACCCATGGCTGATGCCTGACTTCTGGCAGTTCCCGACCGTATCCATGGGTCTGGGTCCGATCCAGGCGATCTACCAGGCGCGCTTCATGAAGTACCTGGAAGCCCGCGGCTTCATCCAGCCAGGCAAGCAGAAAGTCTGGTGCTTCATGGGCGACGGCGAGTGCGACGAGCCGGAATCCCTGGGCGCAATCTCCCTGGCCGGCCGCGAGAAGCTGGACAACCTGATCTTCGTCATCAACTGCAACCTGCAGCGCCTCGACGGCCCGGTTCGCGGCAACGGCAAGATCATCCAGGAACTCGAAGGCGTGTTCCGTGGC
Organism: Pseudomonas sp. B3G-3; assembly: GCF_028640915.1. Taxonomy (NCBI): domain Bacteria; kingdom Pseudomonadati; phylum Pseudomonadota; class Gammaproteobacteria; order Pseudomonadales; family Pseudomonadaceae; genus Pseudomonas; species Pseudomonas sp. B3G-3. Next base: position 120,155 of record NZ_JAQZAB010000107.1, read on the forward strand.
GCCCAGTGGAATGTGAACAAAGTCATCTGGGGCCGTTTCTGGGACCCACTGCTGGCCAAGGACACCCACGGCATCCTGCAACGCCGCATGGACGAAGTCATCGACGGCGAGTACCAGAACTACAAGGCCAAAGACGGCGCCTTCGTGCGTGAGCACTTCTTCAACACGCCTGAACTCAAGGCAATGGTCGAAGACCTGTCCGACGAGGAAATCTGGAAACTCAACCGTGGCGGCCACGACCCGTACAAGGTCTATGCGGCCTACCACGAAGCGGTCAACCACAAAGAGCAACCGACCGTCATCCTGGCCAAGACCATCAAAGGTTATGGCACCGGCGCCGGCGAAGCGAAGAACACCGCGCACAACACCAAGAAAGTCGATGTCGACAGCCTGAAGTTGTTCCGCGACCGCTTCGACATTCCGGTCAAGGACGAAGAAATCGAAAACCTGCCGTTCTTCCGACCGGAAGAAGGCAGTGCCGAAGCCCGTTACCTGAGCGAGCGTCGTGCCGCACTGGGCGGTTTCGTGCCTCAGCGCCGTGCCAAGAGCTTCAACATTCCGACCCCGCCACTGGAAACCCTCAAGGCTATCCTCGACGGTTCGGGCGACCGCGAAATCTCCACCACCATGGCCTTCGTGCGGATCCTCGCGCAGCTGGTCAAGGACAAGGAAATCGGCCAGCGCATCGTCCCGATCATCCCGGACGAAGCCCGTACCTTCGGTATGGAAGGCATGTTCCGTCAACTGGGCATTTACTCGTCCGTCGGCCAGCTCTACGAGCCAGTCGATAAAGACCAGGTGATGTTCTACCGCGAAGACAAGAAGGGCCAGATCCTCGAGGAAGGCATCAACGAAGCGGGCGCCATGAGCTCCTTCATCGCGGCCGGTACTTCGTACTCCAGCCACAACCAGCCGATGCTGCCGTTCTACATCTTCTATTCGATGTTCGGCTTCCAGCGTATCGGCGACCTGGCCTGGGCCGCTGGCGACAGCCGTACCCGCGGCTTCCTGATCGGCGGTACCGCCGGCCGTACCACCCTCAACGGTGAAGGCCTGCAGCACGAAGACGGTCACAGCCACATGCTGGCGGGCACCATCCCGAACTGCCGCACCTTCGATCCGACCTATGGCTACGAGCTGGCGGTGATCATCCAGGACGGCATGAAGAAGATGACCGAAGAGCAACAGGACGTCTTCTACTACATCACCGTGATGAACGAGTCCTACCAGCAGCCAGCCATGCCGGCCGGTGTCGAGCAAGGCATCATCAAGGGCATGTACCTGCTCGAGGAAGACACCCGCGAAGCAGCGCACCACGTACAGCTGATGGGCTCCGGCACCATCCTGCGCGAAGTCCGTGAAGCGGCGAAGATCCTGCGTGAAGAATTCAACGTGGGCGCGGACGTGTGGAGCGTTACCAGCTTCAACGAACTGCGTCGCGATGGCCTGGCAGTCGAGCGCAGCAACCGTCTGCACCCGGGCCAGAAGCCTAAGCTGAGCTATGTCGAAGAGTGCCTGAGCGGCCGTAAAGGTCCGGTCATCGCCTCTACCGACTACATGAAGCTGTTCGCTGAACAGATTCGTCAGTGGGTCCCGTCCAAGGAATTCAAAGTCCTGGGCACCGACGGTTTCGGCCGCAGTGACAGCCGCAAGAAGCTGCGTCACTTCTTCGAAGTCGACCGTCATTTCGTGGTGTTGGCAGCCCTGGAAGCCTTGGCTGACCGTGGTGACATCGAACCTAAGGTCGTGGCCGAGGCCATCACCAAGTTCGGCATCAACCCGGAAAAACGCAACCCACTGGACTGCTGAGGAGATTTTTTGTGAGCGAACTCATTCGCGTACCTGACATCGGCAGCGGTGAAGGTGAAGTAATCGAACTGTTTGTGAAGGTCGGCGACCGTATCGAAGCCGACCAGAGCATCCTGACACTGGAATCGGACAAGGCGAGCATGGAAGTTCCGGCGCCCAAAGCCGGCGTCATCAAGAGCCTGAAAGTGAAGCTGGGCGATCGCCTGAAAGAAGGCGACGAGCTGCTGGAACTGGAAGTCGAGGGTGCCGCTGCCGCGGCGCCAGCGGCCGCCGCTCCGGCTGCCAAGGCCGAGAAAAAACCAGCTGCAGCGCCGGCTCCTGCCGCCCCTGCCGCTGCACCTGCCGCCGCTTCGACCCAGCAGGTCCACGTGCCGGATATCGGTTCGTCGGGCAAGGCCCAGATCATCGAGATCCAGGTCAAGGTCGGCGACACCGTCGAGGCCGACCAGTCGCTGATCACCCTCGAATCCGACAAGGCCAGCATGGAAATCCCATCGCCAGCCGCGGGCGTGGTCGAGAGCATCAGCGTCAAGCTCAACGATGAAGTTGGCACCGGCGACCTGATCCTGGCCCTGAAAGTGGCCGGCGCCGCCCCTGCCGCCGCTGCGCCTGCCCAGGCCGCCGCTCCGGCCGCTGCTGCTCCGGCACCGGCTGCTGCCGCACCTGCCGCCCCGGTAGCCGACAGCGTCCAGGACATCCACGTTCCGGACATCGGCTCGGCCGGCAAGGCCAAGATCATCGAAGTCCTGGTCAAGGCTGGCGACAGCGTTGAAGCCGACCAGTCGCTGATCACCCTCGAGTCCGACAAGGCCAGCATGGAAATTCCATCGCCAGCCGCCGGCATCGTGGAAAGCGTTGCGATCAAGCTGGACGACGAAGTCGGCACCGGCGACCTGATCCTCAAGCTGAAGGTCAAAGGCGCTGCCCCAGCGGCCGCCCCGGCGCCTGCCGCAGCCCCGGCTGCCGCCAAGCCTGAAGCCGCCCCTGCGGCCGCAGCAGCGGCACCTGCTGCAGCGCCAGCTGCCGCCCCGGCCCAACCGGGCGCGAAAGTTCATGCCGGCCCTGCCGTGCGCCAGCTGGCGCGCGAGTTCGGCGTCGAGCTGAACGCGGTGAGCCCGAGCGGCCCGCACGGTCGCATCCTCAAGGAAGACGTGCAGGTTTACGTCAAGGCCATGATGCAGAAGGCCAAGGAAGCTCCGGCAGCTGCCGGCGCAACCGGTGGCGCCGGCATCCCGCCGATTCCAGTGGTGGACTTCAGCCGCTTCGGCGAGATCGAAGAAGTGCCGATGACCCGCCTGATGCAGGCTGGCGCATCGAACCTGCATCGCAGCTGGCTGAACGTGCCTCACGTCACCCAGTTCGACTCGGCCGACATCACCGAGCTGGAAGCCTTCCGGATCGCCCAGAAAGCCGTCGCAGAGAAGGCCGGCGTCAAGCTGACCATCCTGCCGCTGCTGCTGAAATCCTGTGCGCACCTGCTCAAGGAATTGCCGGACTTCAACAGCTCGCTGGCGCCTAGCGGCAAAGCGATCATCCGCAAGAAGTACGTGAACATCGGCTTCGCGGTCGACACCCCGGATGGCCTGCTGGTACCGGTGATCAAGAACGTCGATCAGAAGAGCCTGCTGCAACTGGCTGCCGAAGCCGCTTCCCTGGCTGAAAAAGCCCGGACCAAGAAACTCTCGGCGGACGACATGCAGGGCGCCTGCTTCACCATCTCCAGCCTCGGTCACATTGGCGGCACCGGCTTCACGCCGATCGTCAACGCACCGGAAGTGGCGATCCTCGGCGTTTCCAAGGCAACCATCCAGCCTGTCTGGGACGGCAAAGCCTTCCAGCCGAAGCTGATGCTGCCGCTGTCGCTGTCCTACGACCACCGTGTGATCAACGGCGCCGCTGCTGCACGCTTCACCAAGCGTCTGAGCGATCTGCTGGCGGATATCCGCACCATCTTGCTGTAAGACCCGGCCGGCTTCCCTGTCATGGGGAAGCCGGCCGTTGCACCCTTTTCGAGCGCCACGCTCGTACCTCAACCCCGCCAATTTGGCGGGGCTTTTTTTGCCGAAAAATCGCTGCAACCAGCGGCCAAAGCCCGGTAAAACACCAGAAAATATTAGCTTTCAGAAATCTTCCGCGCTGCCGATAGATTCTTATAGCACTTAGCCTTCATCTCACTTGTCAGTCAGTGCCGCATGATGCAACCTTGCCGCAGGCAACAGTAAAGAGGGCGCGAGCCCGGCGCGATCAGCATTTACCAAGCGAGTTTCCCCATGAAAAGCCAACCCGATGCCGCCAGCCGTATGGTGGCCGAGGTAGTGACGCAGTTGCCCGTGCCCTCGCGGCTCGGCATGCTGCGTTTCGAACGGCTGAATGAAGCGAGCTGGGCCCTGCTGTTTCTCGACCCGAACTGTGAACGCCAATTCGGCCTGCCCGCCGTCGAGCTCTGTGCCCTGGTCGGCTCGCCCTATGCCAGCCTGATGGAACCGGAAGCCCGCTATCAGTTGCACGACGCGATCCAGCAGCAACTGACCCACAGCCCGCATTACCTGATTCGCTACACCCTGCACACCGCCAAGGGCTCACTCAGCCTGCTGGAACTCGGCGAAGCCTACAAACAGCACAATCGACACCTGCTGCGGGGTTATTTCCTGGTGGTCGACGGCCTGCTCAACGACGATCAGCCGCTCCCCGCGCCCGACCTGGAAACCCAGAACAGCCGCCTGCAAATCGCCCTGGAACTCAACCAGCGGGCCCAGCAGGAACAACTCCAGCACCTCGAACGGGTGCGCGCCCAGCAGGACCTGATCCTGCTCCTGGCCCGCCAGCGCTACAGCACCAACAACCCCCTGCTGGAAGCCGCCGAGCTGATTACCCGCAGCGCCTGCGACATCTACGAAATCGACTGTGCCAGCATCTGGAACCTGGAAGGCCAGTTGCTGGTACCGATCTGCGCCTATCACCGCGACCTGCAGCAATACATCCTGCCGGAGGCGATCGACGCCAGCGATTTCCCCGACTACCTCGAAGCCCTGCACACCAGCCGGGCCATCGATGCGCACAATGCCATGCGCGATCCGCGCACCCGGGAAATGGCCGAAAGCCTGCGCCCGCGAAATATCAACGCCATGCTCGACGCCAGCATCCGCATCGACGGTCAGGTGGTCGGCGTGCTGTGCCTGGAACAAGTGGGCAACACCCGCGCCTGGCAATCCGATGAAATCGCCTTTGCCGGCGAGCTGGCCGACCAGTTCGCCCAGGTCATCAACAACCATAACCGCCGTACCGCTACCAGCGCCCTGCACCTGTTCCAGCGCGCGGTCGAGCAAAGCGCCAATGCCTTTCTGCTGGTCAACTGCGACGGCGTGGTGGAGTACGTCAACCCGAGCTTCACCGCGATCACCCAGTACAGCACCGAGGAAGTCCACGGCCATCGGCTGGCGGAACTGCCGGCGCTGGAGAACCTCAGCGAACTGCTGTTCGACGCGCCCTCCAGCCTGGCCAAGAGCAACAGCTGGCAGGGCGAATTCAAGAGCCGGCGCAAGAACCTGGAGCCGTACTGGGGCCAGCTGTCGATCTCCAAGGTCTATGGCGACAACCGCGAACTGACCCACTACATCGGCATCTACGAAGACATCACCCAGACCAAGCTCGCCCAGCAGCGCATCGAACGCCTGGCCTACACCGACAACCTGACCAACCTGGGCAACCGTCCGGCCTTCATCCGCAATCTCGACGAACGCTTCGCCCGCGACAGCGACAGCCCCATCAGCCTGCTGCTGGTGGACATCGACAACTTCAAGCGGATCAACGACAGCCTCGGCCACCAGACGGGCGACAAGCTGCTGATCAGCCTGGCCCGGCGCCTGCGCAACAGCCTGAGCCCCAGCGGCAGCCTGGCGCGCTTCGCCAGTAACGAGTTCGCCGTACTGCTGGACGACACCGACCTGGAAGCCGGCCAACAGATCGCCAGCCAGCTGCTGATGACCCTCGACAAGCCGATGTTCGTCGACAACCAACTCATCAGCGTCACCGGCTCCGTGGGCCTGGCCTGCGCGCCGCTGCACGGCCGCGACCCGCAGACCCTGATGCGCAACGCCGGCCTGGCGCTGCACAAGGCCAAGGCCAACGGCAAGCATCAGGTGCAGGTGTTTACCGAAGCCTTGAACGCCGAAGCCAGCTACAAGCTGTTCGTGGAAAACAACCTGCGTCGCGCCCTGACCCAGAACGAGCTGGACGTGTTCTACCAGCCCAAGCTGTGCCTGCGCAGCGGACGCCTGCTGGGCCTGGAAGCGCTGCTGCGCTGGAACCACCCGGAAAAGGGCATGATCCGCCCGGACCAGTTCATCAGCGTCGCCGAAGAGACCGGCCTGATCATCCCGATCGGCAAATGGATCGCGCGCCAGGCCTGTCGCATGAGCAAGCAGCTCACCGCCGCCGGCCTGGGCAATCTGCAGGTGGCGATCAACCTGTCGCCCAAGCAGTTTTCCGACCCGGACCTGGTGGCTTCCATCGCCAGCATCCTCAAGGAAGAACAGCTGCCCGCCTCGCTGCTGGAGCTCGAGCTGACGGAGGGCCTGCTGCTGGAAGCCACCGAAGACACCCACCAGCAACTCGACCAGTTGAAAAAGCTCGGCCTGACCCTGGCCATGGACGATTTCGGCACCGGCTATTCGTCGCTGAGCTACTTGAAAAAATTCCCGATCGACATCATCAAGATCGATCGCAGCTTCATCCATGAAATCCCCGCCAACCAGGACGACATGGAAATCACCTCGGCGGTGATCGCCATGGCCCACAACCTGAAAATCCAGGTGGTGGCCGAGGGCATCGAAACCGCGGAGCAGCTGTCCTTCCTGCGTCGCCACCGCTGCGATGTCGGCCAGGGCTACCTGTTCGACCGGCCGATTCCCGGCTCGGAGCTGATCGACAAGCTCAAACGTTATCCGCGCGGCCCAATCGCCTGACAGCGCTGTAACACTCGGGCAAACTGCAAGTCTGGTTAATTACTCAATCCCACCCTGACTGAGAGGACTGATCATGGTTCTGCGCTCGGAAATTCTGGTGAACAAAAACGTGCTACCTACCAAAGAACAAGCTCTGCCTGGCCGCGAAACCCCGATGACCGTGCCAGCCGAACACTTCGTCAACGGCAACCCGCTGCTGGGCCCATTCCCGGGCAACGTGGAATTCGCCATCTTCGGCCTGGGTTGCTTCTGGGGTGCGGAACGCAAGTTCTGGCAGCGCGAGGGCGTGTTCAGCACGTCGGTGGGCTACGCCGGCGGCTTTACCCCGAACCCGACCTACGAAGAAGTCTGCTCGGGCCTGACCGGCCACAGCGAAGTGGTGCTGGTGGTCTACGAACCGGAAAAAGTCAGCTACCAGGAACTGCTGGCAATGTTCTGGGAACTGCACAACCCGACCCAGGGCATGCGCCAGGGTAACGACATCGGCACCCAGTACCGCTCGGTGATCTATGCCACCAACCCGACCCAGCTGGAGCAGGCCAAGGCCAGCGAAAAAGTGTTCCAGGCCGAGCTGACCAAGGCCGGGCTGGGCACCATCACCACGGAAATCGAAGAAGCCCCGACCTTCTACTACGCCGAGGCCTACCACCAGCAGTACCTGGCGAAGAACCCGGAAGGCTACTGCGGGATCGGCGGCACAGGCGTGACCTGCCCGATCTGACCCGTAGCCGCTGACGAGGCACGAGGCTGCGATGCGGTCCGCAGGAGCGCCCTCGGGGGCCGCTTCGCTGCCCATCGCAGCCTCGTACCTCGGCAGCGGCTACAACCTCACATTATTCAGCGATCAGCCAATCCATCTGCCAGCCGCCCTGGGTCTGGCCCAGTTTCTGCGCCAGCCAAGGCAGCAGCTCGCGCAACTCCTCTTCAAGCCCCCACGGCGGGTTGGCGATCGCCAGGCCCGAGCCATTCAGGCTGTTCGGGGTGTCCAGCGGGTGCACCAGCAATTCCACACGCAAAAGCTTCGGCGCGCCGGTACCGGCCAGGTCCTGGTAGAAGCGGCGTAGCGCCCGCTGATCCTTGACCGGGTACCAGATGGCCGCCACGGTCTGGCGCATCCGGCCGATGGCTTCTTTCAGCGACGCGGCGCAACGCTGCATTTCGTCGAGCTGTTCGAACGGCGGGTCGATCAACATCACCGCGCGCTTCTCGGCCACCGGCAACAATGCCCGCGCCACATGCCAGCCCTCGCCCAGGTGGACTGCCACCCGGCGATCGCCCTTCATGTTTTCCTTGAGCAGCAGTCCGTCTTCCGGGTGCTTCTCGTTGAGCAACACGCGGTCCTGGGGGCGGGTCAGGCGCCGCGCCAGCTCGGGCGAGCCCGGGTAATAACGCAGCTCGCCATCGGGGTTCATCTTGTGCAGCACCGCCATGTAGTCGGCGGTCAGCGCTGGCAGGTCCTGCTCGCCCCACAGGCGCGCGATGCCTTCCAGGTACTCGCCGGTGCGGTTGGCCTGATCGCCCTGGAGGTCGTACAGGCCGATGCCGGCATGGCTGTCCAGATAGGCGAACGGCTGCTCCTTGCGCGACATCAGGGCGATGAGGCGGGTCAGGGTCAGGTGTTTGAAGACGTCGGCGTGGTTGCCGGCGTGGAAGGCGTGACGATAGTTCATGGTTGCTCCTGCGCAGGGGGCGAAGTTTACCCTGTGCCACGGCCGGCGTCAGGTCGTGTCGGGAAGCTCCCTGGCGCAAAACGCACCCATGAAAAAGCCCGCATCCCAGGGAATGCGGGCTTTTCGAGTCACTGCAAGGGCGCCGCCTCAGCGGCTCCCGATCAGTGGTTGAGCTTGTAGTCTTTCTCGGCCGCCTCGAAACGCTGGACCATGCCGACGCTCGGCGCGCTCATCTTGCTCACCAGCAGGATGGCCAGGCTGGCGAAGATGAAGCCCGGGATGATTTCGTACAGGCCCAGCAGGTTGAAGTGCTTCCACAGGATCACGGTCACGGCACCGACGATGATGCCGGCCAGCGCGCCGTCGCGGGTCATGCCTTTCCACAGTACCGAGATCAGCACCACAGGGCCGAAGGCCGCGCCGAAACCGGCCCAGGCGTAGCTGACCAGGCCCAGTACGCGGTTTTCCGGGTTGGCGGCCATGGCGATGGCGACCAGGGCAACCAGCAGCACCATGGCACGACCGACCCACACCAGCTCCAGCTGGGAAGCATGTTTACGCAGGAAGGCCTTGTAGAAGTCTTCGGTCAGGGCACTGGAGCACACCAGCAGTTGGCAGCTCAAAGTACTCATCACCGCCGCCAGGATGGCCGACAGCAGCACACCGGCCAGCCAAGGGTTGAAGAGGATCTTCGCCAATTCAATGAACACCCGCTCGTGGTTCTCGGTCACGGGACCGGCCACTTCCGGGTGCGCCGAGAAGTAGGCGATACCGAAGAAGCCCACGGCCACGGTGCCGCCCAGGCACAGGATCATCCAGGTCATGGAGATGCGACGGGCGTTGGCGATCGACTTGACCGAGTCCGCGGCCATGAAGCGTGCCAGGATGTGCGGCTGGCCGAAGTAGCCCAGGCCCCAGCCCATCAGCGAGATGATGCCGATGAAGGTGGTGTTTTTCAGCATGTCGAAGTTGCTTGGGTCCTGGGCTTCGATCGCCAGGAAGGTGGTGTCGACGCCACCGGTGGCCAGCAGCACGATGATCGGTGTCAGCAGCAGGGCGAAGATCATCAGGGTGGCTTGCACGGTGTCGGTCCAGCTCACTGCCAGGAAACCACCGACGAAGGTGTAGGCGATGGTCGCCGCGGCACCGGCCCACAGCGCGGTCTCGTAGGGCATGCCGAAGGTGCTTTCGAACAGACGGGCACCGGCGACGATGCCGGAAGCGCAGTAAATGGTGAAGAACACCAGGATCACGATCGCGGAGATGATCCGCAGCAGCCCGCTCTTGTCCTCGAAGCGGCTGGAGAAGTAGTCCGGCAGCGTCAATGCATCGCCGTTGTGTTCGGTTTGTACTCGCAGACGACCGGCGACGAACAGCCAGTTCAGGTAGGCACCGACGATCAGGCCGATGGCGATCCAGCTCTCGGACAGGCCGGACATGTAGATGGCGCCCGGCAGGCCCATCAACAACCAGCCGCTCATGTCGGAAGCGCCGGCGGAAAGCGCGGTCACCACGCTACCCAGGCTGCGGCCACCGAGGATGTAGTCAGAAAGGTTGTTGGTCGAGCGATAGGCCATGAAGCCGATCAGCACCATAGCTGCGATGTAGATCACGAACGTGATCAAGGTTGGATTGCTTGCACTCATTGAGTTACGCCCTGGCTTTGTTTTTATGTAGCGGCGGTCAGCACCACCGCTCTCAAACGACTACGTTGGAGAGACGGCTGGGTACTCCGCGCATTTATGACTGATGTTTCCCCAGGAAAGCCATCAGCCGATGAACCAGTCGCGAGGACCGGTTGCACCTTGGGCGCGAATGCTATTCAACAACTCAAAGAAGGTGCAACCTGTTTCGCGAGAATAAGTTGCACCTAAGCGATTTTTCCGGCGAACGCCGCGTTTTTGCTCCTTTTTGGAGCAAAAACCCGGTGCGACAGAATTAAAAGCACCAAGCAGAAGCGCCGCTGCGGAACTAGAAATTAATTCCTGATGAGCTGCCTATTATTCCGATAAAAAACAGGTTGCACCCGGTTGCACCTCTTTCGGCGCGCGGCTAATCTTGCCGCCAGCTGATGCCACGCAACCGTGGTAAACATGAGGATAAAAATATGGCTACCACCACCCTTGGGGTCAAACTCGACGACCCGACCCGCGAACGCCTGAAGGCCGCCGCGACCTCGATCGATCGCACGCCGCACTGGCTGATCAAGCAGGCAATTTTCAATTACCTGGAAAAACTCGAGGGTGGTGCAACCCTGACCGAGCTGAGCGGTTCGACCCGCACCGATGGCGATGACGCCGGCGAAGTACAGACCGACCACGCCCACCAGTGCTTCCTCGAATTCGCCGAAAGCATCCTGCCGCAATCGGTGCTGCGCGCCTCGATCACCGCTGCTTATCGCCGCCCGGAACCAGAAGTGGTACCGATGCTGCTGGAGCAGGCGCGCCTGCCGGCCAGCATGGCCGAAGCCACCAACAAGCTGGCCGCGACCATCGCCGAGAAACTGCGCAACCAGAAGAGCGCCGGCGGCCGTGCCGGTATCGTCCAGGGCCTGCTGCAGGAGTTCTCCCTGTCGTCCCAGGAAGGCGTGGCCCTGATGTGCCTGGCCGAAGCCCTGCTGCGCATCCCGGACAAAGGCACCCGTGACGCGCTGATCCGCGACAAGATCAGCACCGGCAACTGGCAGCCGCACCTGGGCAACAGCCCGTCGCTGTTCGTCAACGCCGCCACCTGGGGCCTGCTGCTGACCGGCAAGCTGGTCGCCACCCACAACGAAGCCGGCCTGACCTCATCCCTGAGCCGCATCATCGGCAAGAGCGGCGAGCCGATGATCCGCAAGGGCGTCGACATGGCCATGCGCCTGATGGGCGAGCAGTTCGTCACCGGCGAAACCATCGCCGAAGCCCTGGCCAACGCCAGCAAGTTCGAAGCCAAGGGCTTCCGCTACTCCTACGACATGCTCGGCGAAGCGGCACTGACCGAGCACGACGCGCAGAAATACCTGGCGTCCTACGAGCAGGCCATCCACTCGATCGGCAAGGCCTCCCACGGTCGCGGCATCTATGAAGGCCCGGGCATCTCGATCAAGCTCTCGGCCCTGCACCCGCGCTACAGCCGCGCCCAGTACGAGCGCGTGATGGACGAGCTGTACCCGCGCCTGCTGTCGCTGACCCTGCTGGCCAAGCAATACGACATCGGCCTGAACATCGACGCCGAAGAAGCCGACCGCCTGGAGCTGTCGCTGGATCTGCTCGAGCGCCTGTGCTTCGAGCCACAGCTGACCGGCTGGAACGGCATCGGCTTCGTGATCCAGGCCTACCAGAAGCGCTGCCCGTACGTGATCGACTACGTGATCGACCTGGCGCGCCGCAGCCGTCACCGCCTGATGATCCGCCTGGTGAAAGGCGCCTACTGGGACAGCGAGATCAAGCGCGCCCAGGTCGAAGGCCTGGAAGGCTATCCGGTCTACACCCGCAAGGTGTACACCGACGTTTCCTATATCGCCTGCGCCCGCAAGCTGCTGTCGGTACCGGAAGTCATCTACCCGCAGTTCGCCACCCACAACGCCCACACCCTGTCGGCCATCTACCACATCGCCGGTCAGAACTACTACCCGGGCCAGTACGAGTTCCAGTGCCTGCACGGCATGGGCGAACCGCTGTACGAACAGGTGGTAGGCAAGGTCGCCGATGGCAAGCTGAACCGTCCGTGCCGCGTGTACGCACCGGTCGGCACCCACGAAACCCTGCTGGCCTACCTGGTGCGCCGCCTGCTGGAAAACGGCGCCAACACCTCGTTCGTCAACCGCATCGCCGACCAATCCATCTCCATCCAGGAACTGGTGGCCGACCCGGTCAGCCAGATCGAGCAGATGGCGACCCTGGAAGGCGGCTTCGGCCTGCCGCATCCGCGCATTCCATTGCCGCGTGACCTGTACGGCAGCGAGCGCGCCAACTCCGCCGGCATCGACATGGCCAACGAACACCGCCTGGCGTCGCTGTCCTGCGCCCTGCTGGCCACCGCCCACAACCACTGGAAAGCCGCGCCGATGCTCGGTTGCGCCTCCAGCAGCGAAACCCCGGCGCAGGTCTTGAATCCGTCCGATCACCGTGACGTGGTCGGCCATGTCCAGGAGGCCACAGTCGAAGACGTCGACAACGCCATCCAGTGCGCGCTGAACGCCGCACCGATCTGGCAGGCCACGCCGCCGGCCGAGCGCGCGGCGATCCTCGAACGCGCCGCCGACCTGATGGAAGGCGAGATCCAGCCGCTGATGGGCCTGCTGGCCCGCGAAGCCGGCAAGACCTTCGCCAACGCCATCGCCGAAGTGCGCGAAGCCGTGGACTTCCTGCGCTACTACGCGGTGCAGGCACGCAACGATTTCAGCAACGACGCGCACCGCCCGCTGGGTCCGGTGGTCTGCATCAGCCCGTGGAACTTCCCGCTGGCGATCTTCAGCGGCCAGGTCGCCGCTGCCCTGGCCGCCGGTAACCCGGTACTGGCCAAGCCGGCCGAACAGACGCCGCTGGTCGCCGCACAGGCCGTGCGCCTGATGCTCGAAGCCGGCATTCCGGAAGGCGTGCTGCAACTGCTGCCGGGCCGCGGCGAAACCGTCGGTGCCCGCCTGGTGGGCGACGATCGGGTCAAAGGCGTGATGTTCACCGGTTCCACCGAAGTCGCGCGCCTGCTGCAACGCAACGTCGCCGGCCGCCTGGACGCCCAGGGCCGACCAATCCCGCTGATCGCCGAAACCGGTGGCCAGAACGCGATGATCGTCGACTCCTCGGCCCTGACCGAACAAGTGGTGATCGACGTCGTCTCCTCGGCCTTCGACAGCGCCGGCCAGCGTTGCTCGGCCCTGCGCGTACTGTGCCTGCAGGAAGACTCCGCCGACCGCGTGATCGAAATGCTCAAGGGCGCCATGGCCGAAAGTCGCCTGGGCAACCCTGAGCGCCTGTCCGTGGACATCGGCCCGGTGATCGACGCCGAAGCCAAGGCCGGCATCGAGAAACACATCCAGGCCATGCGTGACAAAGGCCGCAGCGTGTATCAGGTGGCGATCGCCGATGGCGAAGAAATCAAGCGCGGCACCTTCGTGATGCCGACGTTGATCGAGCTGGAAAGCTTCGACGAGTTGCAACGCGAGATCTTCGGTCCGGTGCTGCACGTGGTGCGCTACAAGCGCAAGGACATCGACCAGTTGATCGCGCAGATCAACGCCTCCGGCTACGGCCTGACCCTGGGCGTGCACACCCGCATCGACGAGACCATCGCCAAGGTGATCGACAACGTCAACGCCGGTAACGTCTACGTCAACCGCAACATCGTCGGTGCCGTGGTCGGCGTGCAGCCATTCGGCGGCGAAGGCCTGTCGGGCACCGGCCCGAAAGCCGGTGGCCCGCTGTACCTGTACCGCCTGCTGTCGACCCGTCCGACCGACGCCATCGAGCAGTCGTTCGCCCGTGGCGACGCCCTGAACGCCCCGGACGTGCGTCTGCGCGATGCCATGAGTAAGCCGCTGAGCGCCCTGCAAGCCTGGGCCGACAGCAACAAGCTGGCGGACCTCAGCGCCCTGTGCGTGCAGTTCACGGCGCAGTCGCAGAGCGGTATCACCCGCGTCCTGGCCGGCCCGACCGGCGAACGCAACAGCTATGCCATCCTGCCGCGCGAACACGTACTGTGCCTGGCGGAAGTCGAAGGCGACCTGCTGAGCCAACTGGCGGCCGTCCTGGCCGTGGGCGGTTCGGCAGTCTGGCCAGAAGGCGAGCCGGGCAAGGCGCTCTACGCCCGCCTGCCGAAGGACGTGCAAGCGCGCATCCAGCGCGTGGCCGACTGGACCAAGGACGAAGTGGTGTTCGATGCGGTCCTGCATCACGGCCACTCCGACCAGCTGCGCGCGGTCTGCCAGCAAGTGGCCAAGCGTGCCGGCGCCATCGTCGGGGTTCATGGCCTGTCGCAAGGCGAAACCTCGATTGCCCTGGAACGCCTGGTGATCGAACGCGCCTTGAGCGTCAACACCGCGGCGGCCGGCGGCAACGCCAGCCTGATGACTATCGGCTAAGCCGTCAGTCAGCAACATGAAAAGGGCGCCCTCACCGGCGCCCTTTTTCATGCCCTTCGCAAATCCCCCGTAGCCGCTGTCGAGCCCTGGCGAGGCTGCGATCGGGGCGTAGCCCCGTAAAACCAGGCGACGCGGTATGCCTGATGGATGGGGTCGTCTGGCTTGGCGCCTGCTGCGCAGGCGATCGCAGCCTCGCTGGCGCTCGACAGCGGCTACACCTGCCGTCCCCATCCCCTGTGTTTGGCACCTTTATCACCTTCATCAATCTTGCTATCCAGAGTTTATTCACCCGCCTAGACTCGGCTGAGTCCAATCACAGGTAGGCCGCCATGTCCGAGACGCTGCTCAGTTCCCGCAATCTGGCTTTCGAGCTGTATGAAGTCCTCGATGCCGAGGGCCTGACCCAGCGCGAGCGATTCGCCGAGCACAACCGGGAAACCTTCGACGCCGCCCTCGGCACCGCGCGCAGCATCGCCGAGAAGTTCTTCGCCCCACACAACCGCAAAGGCGATGAAAACGAGCCACGTTATGAAGACGGCAAGGCGATCCTGATTCCGGAAGTGAAACCCGCGGTCGACGCGTTTCTCGAAGCCGGCTTCCTCAACGCCGCGCGCAGCTTCGAGGCCGGTGGCATGCAGTTGCCGACGCTGTTGTCCCAGGCCTGCTTCGCTCACTTCCAGGCGGCCAACGCGGCTTCCACCTCCTACCCGTTCCTGACCATGGGCGCGGCCAACCTGATCGAAAGCTTCGGCACCGAGGAGCAGAAACGGCGCTTCCTGCAGCCGATGATCGACGGGCGCTTCTTCGGCACCATGGCCCTGACCGAGCCCCATGCCGGCTCGTCGCTGTCGGATATCCGCACCCGCGCCGAACCGGCGGCGGACGGCACCTACCGGCTCAAGGGCAACAAGATCTTCATCTCCGGCGGCGATCACCCGCTGTCGGAGAACATCGTGCACATGGTGCTGGCCAAGCTGCCGGACGCACCGGCCGGGGTGAAAGGCATCTCGCTGTTCATCGTGCCCAAGTTCCTGGTCAACGACGACGGCAGCCTGGGCCCGCGCAACGACGTGCTGCTGGCCGGCCTGTTCCACAAGATGGGCTGGCGCGGCACCACCTCCACGGCGCTGAACTTCGGCGATAACGGGGAGTGTGTGGGCTATCTGGTGGGCAAGCCGCACCACGGCCTGAGCTACATGTTCCAGATGATGAACGAAGCGCGGATCGGCGTCGGCATGGGCGCGGTGATGCTTGGCTACGCCGGCTACCTGTACTCCCTGGAATACGCCCGCGAACGCCCGCAAGGCCGCCTGCCGGACAGCAAGGACCCGACTACCGCGCCGGTGTCGATCGTCCAGCACGCCGACGTCAAGCGCATGCTGCTGACCCAGAAGGCCTATGTCGAAGGCGCTTTCGACCTAGGCCTGTACGCCGCGCGGCTGTTCGACGACACCACCACCCTGCCCGACGAAGACCAGCGCAAACAGGCCCACGAACTGCTGGACCTGCTGACGCCCATCGTCAAATCCTGGCCCTCGGAGTTTTGCCTGAAGGCCAACGAACTGGCGATCCAGATCCTCGGCGGCCACGGCTATACCCGTGAATACCCGGTGGAACAGTACTACCGCGACAACCGCCTGAACCCGATCCATGAAGGCACCCACGGCATCCAGTCCCTGGACCTGCTGGGGCGCAAGCTGGCGCAGAACGGCGGCGCGGGGTTGAAACAACTGATCCGCCTGATCGCCGACACCAGCGAGCGAGCCCAGGCCCACGAAGCCCTGACGGTGCTGCGCCAACCGCTGGAAAAACTGGTGGCGCGCCTGCAAGGCGTAACCATCGGCCTGCTCACCGACCTGGCCCAGGGCAAGGTCAACAGCAGCCTGGCCAACTCGGCGCTGTACCTGAAAGCCTTCGGTCATACGGTGATCGGTTGGCGCTGGCTGGAGCAGGCGATTCGCGCACAGGAAGGCCTGGCCAGGGGCAACACGGCGGATGTGGGGTTCTACAAGGGCAAGCTGCAGGCGGCGCGCTACTTCCTGACCTGGGAAGTGCCGGCCTGTCATCACGAACTGGCCTTGCTGGAAGCACGGGACGATACCTGCCTGGGCATGCAGGACGAGTGGTTCTGAAGCGCTAAAAGCATCGCGAGCAATCGAGCGCCGCCCGGCTGCTCGCGAAAACAATCAGTCCGACACAACCGCAACGGCGTTGCAGGTTGTAGGTAAACCCATCAGTTCTGGCTGATGGTCTTGGAGATCACTTCGACCGTGGCGCTGACTTGCTCTTGGTAACGGTCAAGTTCCTGCTGATGGCGCTTTTGCATCTCGAGCTGCTGGGAACACAGGTTCATCGCCGCCAGCACCAGCAAGCGGTCACCGATCAGCGTCGGGTATTTCTTCTTGGTCTCGGCCAGGGTGGCCTTCAACATCAACGCGGCATCCAGCAGGGTCTGCTCTTCCCCGGCCGGCGCCTTGATCGAGTAGTCCTCACCGAGAATCGAGACGACTTTTACCCCGTCGGCCCCCTGCCTCATGCGCTGACAGGACCGGCGCTGACGCGTTCGACCAGGGCCTGGATACGGGCCGCGGTGGCGCCTTGCTTCTCTTCCTGTTCCATCAGGCTCAGTTGCAGGCTTTCGTTCTCATCCTTGGCCTGGGCCAGTTCTGCCTTGAGGGTTTCGTTCGTGCCCGACAGTTCCTGGTTCTGTTGCACCAGGTCACTGACAAGCTGTTCCAATTGGCTTAGGGATGCTTCCAACATTTTGATTTTCCGAGCATTTTTCAAAGGGCGCGTACGATAAAGAAAAGTCACCCTGGATGCCAGGGTTATCCCGGCGCAACGCCTTGACCTGCCTGGCGGGTGACCTTGCCTGCGAACTTTAAAGACTGTCATTCACCCATCTGGTTCCTGACACTTCGTCGCCCATCAGATCTTTCTGAAACTCTTGCTCCAGCTTCAAGAATCCATTTTTCCGCGCGATAGGTCTGGGGAGCCCTATCAACCACCGCGGCATGGATTGCGCACTCTTGAGGTAAATCCCCATGTCTCTTCGCAACATGAACATCGCACCGAGGGCATTTCTCGGCTTTGCATTCATCGGCTGCCTGATGTTGTTCCTGGGCATTTTCGCCCTGAACCAGATGAGCAATATTCGCGCGGCGACCGTCACCATCTCCACCGACAACATGCCCAGCATCCAGAGCATCGACGAGTTCACCCAGCAGATGCTGCGCCTGCAGGTGCTGTCCTATCGCCTGGTGATCAACCGCGGTTCCGAGGTGCAGGCCAAGACCCGCGAGTCGCTCGAACTCGGCAACCAGCAGATCGAAAAGATCCGCACCACCTATGAAAAGCTGGTCAGCAGCCCGGAAGAGAGCGAAGCCTACGACCACTACCTCAAGCTGCTGGCCGAATACCGCAAGCTCGAAGAGCGCATCAAAGAGCTGTCGCGCAACAACCAGTTGAGTGAACTGCAAGAGGTGCTGAACAACGAGCTGATGAAGAACTCGCAGCAGATCAACAAGGTCCTGAACCTGCTGGTACAGATCAACAGCCAGCGCTCCAAGGCCGCCAACGAGCAGGCCGCCGAGGAATACGCCTCGGCATTCAACCTGGTGGTGGCCCTGCTGGTCCTGTCTACCACCCTGACCGTGGTGTTTGCCTGGTTGCTGACCCGCAGCATTACCCAGCCCATCGCCGACGCCTTGCATGCCGCGGAACACATCGCCGGAGGCGACCTCACCCAGAGCATCCAGGTCAACGGCCGCGACGAACCCGGGCGTCTGTTGCAGGCCATGGCGACCATGCAGGAAAAACTGCGCCAGACCCTGCTGCATATTTCCGGCTCCGCCGGCCAGCTAGCCTCGGCCGCCGAAGAGCTGAACAGCGTCACCGACGAAAGCGCCCGCGGCCTGACCCAGCAGAACAACGAAATCGAACAGGCGGCCACCGCAGTGAACGAGATGACCTGCGCCGTCGAGGAAGTCGCACGCAACGCCGTGAGCACCGCCGAGGCTTCGAACGACGCCACCCAGTCGGCCAGCGAAGGCCGCAACCTGGTGCGAGAAACCGTCAGCGCCATAGAGCTCATGAGCAGCGAAGTGCAGAGTTCGGCCAACAGGATCAGCGAACTGGCCGAGGAGTCGCGCGACATCGGCAAGGTGCTGGACGTGATCCGCGGCCTGGCCGACCAGACCAACCTGCTGGCCTTGAACGCCGCGATAGAAGCCGCCCGGGCTGGCGATGCCGGACGCGGTTTCGCCGTAGTCGCCGATGAAGTACGCGCCCTGGCTTATCGCACCCAACAATCGACCAGTGAAATCGAACGCATGATCGGCAGCATCCAGAGCGGCACCGAGCACGCCGTCGAGTCAATGCGCACCAGCACCGAGCGCGCCGACTCGACCCTGAGCATCGCCCGTGGCGCCGGCGGTGCACTGGACACCATCAACACCGCGGTCAACGAGATCAACGAGCGCAACCTGGTCATCGCCAGCGCCGCCGAGGAGCAGGCCCTGGTGGCCCGCGAAGTGGACCGCAACCTGGTGAACATCCGCGACCTGTCGGTGCAATCGGCCACCGGCGCCAACCAGACCAGCGACGCCAGCCACGAGCTGTCACGCCTGGCCGTGGACCTGAACAACATGGTGGCGCGGTTCACGTTGTAGGGCCCCGCACCCAGTCGCCAACAGCTGCGATCGCCGCCTGCGCCAGCCACTACGGACTGCCATGAAGTCCGTCAGTGGTCGGCGCCAGGCGGCGATTTTTTGCCGCCTGTAAACAGGCGCAAAAGCTTTTTGACAGCATCGTATTTCAACAGGTTAGAATCGCTGGCACGCAGACTGCATGGTCAGTTTGTGCCCGCCTTTCTGCTTCTGGAGTACTGCCTTTGAATGCGACGACCATCAACAGCCTGTTCTTGATCGGCGCGTTGCTGGTAGGTGCGAGCATTCTGGTGAGTTCCCTTTCGTCCCGCCTCGGTATCCCGATCCTGGTGATCATCCTGGCCGTGGGCATGGCCGCTGGCGTCGACGGCGGTGGCATCATTTTCAACAACTACCCGACCGCCTACCTGGTGGGCAACCTCGCACTCGCGGTGATTCTCCTCGACGGCGGCCTGCGCACCCGGGTCTCGAGCTTCCGCGTGGCCTTGTGGCCGGCGTTATCGCTGGCCACCGTCGGCGTGATGATCACCACCGGCCTGACCGGCATGGCGGCCGCCTGGCTGTTCGACCTGAACCTGATCCAGGGCCTGCTGATCGGCGCCATCGTCGGCTCCACCGACGCCGCGGCGGTGTTCTCGCTGCTGGGCGGCAAGGGCCTGAACGAGCGGGTCACCGCCAGCCTGGAGATCGAGTCGGGCAGTAACGACCCGATGGCGGTGTTCCTCACCGTGACCCTGATCGACATGCTCGCCAGCGGCCAGACCGGCCTGCACTGGAGCCTGCTGGGGCATCTGCTGCGCGAATTCGGCATCGGCGGCCTGATCGGCCTGGGCGGCGGCTGGCTGATGCTGCAACTGGTGAACCGGATCAACCTGGCCACCGGCCTGTACCCGATCCTGGTGATCGCCGGCGGCCTGGTGGTCTTCGCCCTGACCAACGCTCTGCATGGCAGCGGCTTCCTCGCGGTGTACCTGTGCGGCCTGGTGATCGGCAACCGCCCGGTGCGCAGCCGCCACGGCATCCTGCATATGCTCGACGGCATGGCCTGGCTGTCGCAGATCGGCATGTTCCTGGTGCTCGGCCTGCTGGTCACGCCCCACGACCTGCTGCCCATCGCTCTGCCGGCGCTGGGCCTGGCGCTGTGGATGATCCTGTTCGCCCGCCCGCTGTCGGTGATGGTCGGCCTGTTGCCGTTCAAGGCCTTCCACGGCCGCGAGAAAGCCTTTATTTCCTGGGTCGGCCTGCGCGGCGCGGTGCCGATCATTCTCGCGGTGTTCCCGTTGATGGCCGGGCTGCCCGAAGCCCAGCTGTACTTCAACCTGGCCTTCTTTATCGTGCTGGTGTCCCTGCTGGTGCAAGGCACCAGCCTGCCGTGGGTCGCCAAGCTGCTGAAGGTCACGGTGCCACCGGAGCCGGCGCCGATCTCCCGCGCCGCCCTGGAAGTGCATGTCACCAGCGAATGGGAGCTGTTCGTCTACCGCCTCGGCGCGGAAAAATGGTGCATCGGCGCAGCGTTGCGCGAGCTGAAAATGCCCGAAGGCACCCGTATCGCCGCCCTGTTTCGCCACCAGCAACTGCTCCATCCGTCGGGTAGTACGGTGCTGGAAGCCGACGATCTGCTCTGTGTCATCGGCCATGAACACAACCTGCCAGCCCTCGGAAAACTCTTCAGCCAGGCACCGCAACGGGGCCTCGATCTGCGCTTCTTCGGCGACTTCGTTCTCGAAGGCGACGCCCAGCTGGGCGCGGTTTCGGCGCTGTACGGGCTGAAACTCGAAGGGCTCGATCCGGACATGCCGCTGAGCCGCTTCATCACCCAGAAAGTGGGGGGCGCTCCGGTGGTCGGCGACCAGGTGGAATGGAACAACACCATCTGGACCGTTGCCGTGATGGACGGGAACAAGATCAGCAAAGTGGGCGTCAGATTCCCCGAAGGAAGTCGCCCGGGCCCCGGACTCTTCCTCTAAACTGCCTAACTTCTCATCCAGCTTGACCGGTCTTTATGCCAATCCTGCGTACCCTTTTCGCCATTGCCCTGCTGGGCCTGAGCCTTTCTGTCGGCCCATTGCAAGCGGCCGAGCCGCCCAGTGCCGAGTCCGTCCAGCAGAGCCTGGATAAAATCGCCGAGCGCAAATTGCCGGAAGCCGATCAAAAGGCCCTGCAAGCGGTGCTGCAACAGACGCTGACCCAACTGTCGAACAAGCAGGATTACGAGCAGCGCCTGAACGATCTCAAGCAGCAGCTGAGCAATGCCCCGCGCCAGACCAGCGAGAACCAGCGCGAGCTGACCCGCCTGAAAGCCACCAAGGTGGTGCCGGTGGCCCAACGTTACGCCAACCTGCCGGTATCGCAGCTCGAACAGTTGCTGACCGAGCGCACCACCCAGCAGGGTGACATGCAGAAAGCCCTGGCCGAGGCCAACAGCCTGGCGATTACCGCGCAGACCCGCCCCGAGCGCGCCCAGGCCGAGATCAGCAGCAGCCAGACCCGCACCCAGCAGATCAATACGATCCTCAAGAACGGCAAGGACGCCGGCAAGCCGATCAATGCCGACCAGCGCAATCAGCTCAATGCCGAACTGGCGGCGATCAACGCGCTGATCCCGCTGCGCCGCCAGGAACTGGCCGGCAACAGCCAGCTGCAGGACCTGGGCAACAGCCAGCACGACCTGCTGATGGAGAAGACCGCGCGCCTGGAGCAGGAAATCCAGGACCTGCAGACCCTGATCAACCAGAAGCGCCTGGCCCAGTCCCAGGAAACCGTCACCCAGCAATCGATCGAAGCGCAAAAGGCCGGCAGCAGCAGCCTCCTGGCCACCGAAAGCGCGGCCAACCTGAAGCTCTCCGACTACCTGCTCAAAAGCACCGACCGCCTCAACGAGTTGACCCAGCAGAACCTGCAGACCAAGCAGCAGCTCGACAGCGTGACCCAGAGCGATGCCGCGCTGGACGAGCAGATCAGCGTGCTCAAGGGCAGCCTGCTGCTGTCGAAGATCCTCTATAAACAGAAGCAGGCGCTGCCGCACCTGCGGCTCGACCGCGACCTGGCCGACCAGATCGCCGACATCCGCCTGTACCAGTTCGAGGTCAACCAGCAACGCGAGCTGATCAGCAGCCCCAGCAGTTACGTCGACAACCTGCTGGCTACCCAGCCATCCGAACAAGTCACCCCGCAGCTGCGCAAAACCCTGCTGGACCTGGCCATCACCCGCGCCGACCTGCTGGAACGCCTGAGCCGCGAGCTGAGCGCGCTGCTCAACGAATCCATCACCCTGCAGCTCAACCAGAAGCAACTGCTGAGCACCTCGCAAAGCCTGCGCGCAACCCTCGACGAACAGATGTTCTGGATTCCCAGCAACAAGCCGCTGGACAGCGAATGGCTGCAGACCATACCGCTGCGCCTGGCAAAACAGGTCACCACCCTGCCCTGGTCGTCCAGCCTGAGCGAGCTGGCCGACGGCCTGGCGCAACGGCCGCTGCTGTTCCTGCCATTGCTGTTGCTGATCGCGGCCCTGCTGTGGCGGCGCAAGAACCTGTACCTGCGCCTGAACAAGGTTCACAAGGACATCGGTCACTTCAAGCGCGACAGCCAATGGCACACGCCGCAGGCGATCCTGGTCAACATCCTGCTGGCGATGCCGGTCGCCCTCGGCCTGGCGCTGTGCGGCCTGGCCTTGCAGATCGACGCCCGCGGGCAGAACGCCAACCTCGGCGCGGCGCTGCTGCAGATGGCCCAGGCCTGGCTGGTGTTCTATACCGCCTACCGGATCCTCGCCCCCGGCGGCGTGGCGGAACTGCACTTTCGCTGGGAAAAGCCCCAGGTCGAATTCCTCCAGAGCTGGGTCCGTCGCCTCGGGCTGGTGGTCATGGCGCTGGTGGCGGTGGTCGCCGTGGCCGAACATCAACCGGCGGCGCTGGCCGATGACGTGCTCGGCATCGCCGTGGTCCTCACCTGCTACGCCCTGATGGCCTGGCTGCTCAGCCGCCTGCTGCTGAGCAGCCCGACGCACCAGAACGCCTCGCTGTTCCGCAAGGCGGTGGCGGTGCTGTTCACCGCGCTGCCGATCGCTTTGTTCATCGCCGTATGCTTCGGCTACTACTACACCGCGCTGAAGCTCAGCGACCGCCTGATCAATACCTTGTACCTGCTGATGTTCTGGCTGGTGATCGAAGCCACTTTCGTCCGCGGGCTGGGCGTCGCCGCCCGGCGCCTGGCCTACCAGCGGGCCCTGGCCAAACGCCAGGCCGCCAAGGAAGCCGGCGACGGCGAAGCGGTGGTCGAAGAGCCGACCCTGGACATCGAGAAGGTCAACGAACAGTCCCTGCGCCTGATCCGCCTGGCCCTGCTCGGTGGTTTCATCGCCGGGCTGTACTGGGTCTGGTCGGACCTGATCAGCGTGTTCTCCTACCTGGACAACATCACCCTCTACGAATACACCAGCGGTACCGGCGCCAACATGAGCATGGTGCCCATCAGCATCGGCGACATGCTCGGCGCGCTGATCATCGTCGGCATCACCTTCGCCCTGGCGCGCAACCTGCCTGGGCTGCTGGAGGTGCTGGTACTGTCCAGGCTGAACCTGGCCCAGGGCAGCGCCTACGCGACCACCACGCTGCTGTCCTATGTGATTGCCGGCGTCGGCTTCGTCTCGACCCTGTCGACCCTCGGCGTCAGCTGGGACAAGTTGCAATGGCTGGTGGCTGCGCTGTCGGTGGGCCTGGGTTTCGGCATGCAGGCGATCTTCGCCAACTTCATCTCCGGCATCATCATCCTGTTCGAGCGGCCGGTGCGCATCGGCGACACCATCACCATCGGCAACCTGTCGGGCACGGTGAGCAAGATCCGCATCCGCGCCACCACCATCACCGACTTCGATCGCAAGGACATCATCGTCCCGAACCAGACCTTCATCACCGGGCAACTGATCAACTGGTCGCTGACCGACACCGTCACCCGGGTGACCCTCAAGCTCGGCGTCGACTACGGTTCGGACCTGGACCTGGTCAAGGAGCTGCTGCTCAAGGCCGCCCGCGATAACCCGCGGGTACTGAAAGAACCCGAGCCGCATGTGTACTTCCTCAACTTCGGCGAAAGCACCCTGGACCACGAACTGCGCATGCACGTGCGCGAGCTGGGGGACCGCAACCCGGTGCTCGACGAGGTCAACCGCTTCATCAACCGCGAGTTCAAGAAGCAGCACATCAACATCTCGTTCCGCCAGATGGAGGTCTACCTGAAGAACCTCCATGGCCAGGAATACAAGATGGTGCCCATCGAGCCGGAGACCAAGACCATCGTCCCGCTGCCCGACGGCAAACCGCAGCAGGAACCGCCCTCCAGCAGGCTCGACTAAGGGCGCTATCCCTAGCAGAATGCTCGGACATTCTGCTGGAGATGGCCGTTGAAAGCCCTCGACGAACTGAGCTTCGACAATCGCTTCGCCCGCCTGGGCGACGCGTTCTCAACCCATGTGCTGCCCGAACCGATCGACCATCCACGCCTGGTGGTGGCCAGCCCGGCGGCCATGGCGCTGCTGGACCTGGACCCCGAGGCCGCCGAAAGCCCGGTGTTCGCCGAGCTGTTCGGCGGGCACAAGCTATGGGCCGAAGCCGAGCCTCGGGCGATGGTCTATTCCGGGCATCAGTTCGGCTCCTACAACCCCCAGCTAGGCGATGGTCGCGGCTTGCTGCTGGGCGAGGTGTACAACGCCGCCGGCGAACACTGGGACCTGCACCTCAAGGGTGCCGGCCAGACCCCCTACTCGCGCATGGGCGATGGCCGCGCCGTACTGCGTTCGTCGATCCGTGAATTCCTCGCCTCCGAAGCGCTGCACGCCCTGGGTATTCCGACTACCCGGGCGCTGTGCGTGATCGGTTCTGACACCCCGGTCTGGCGCGAGAAACAGGAGCGCGCGGCGATGCTGCTGCGCATGTCGCCCAGCCATGTCCGCTTCGGCCACTTCGAATACTTCTATTACACAAAGCGCCCCGAGCAGCAGAAACAGCTGGGCGAGCACGTGCTGGCCATGCACTTTCCCGAGTGCCTGGAACAGCCGGAACCCTACCTGGCGATGTTCCGCGAAGTAGTCGAGCGCAATGCCGAACTGATCGCCAAGTGGCAGGCCTACGGTTTCTGCCACGGGGTGATGAACACCGACAACATGTCGATCCTCGGCGTGACCTTCGACTTCGGGCCGTTCGCCTTCCTCGACGACTTCGATGCGCATTTCATCTGCAACCATTCCGACGACCAGGGGCGCTACTCGTTCAGCAACCAGGTGCCGATCGGCCAGTGGAACCTCAGTGCCCTGGCCCAGGCCCTGACGCCCTTCATCAGCGTCGAGGCCCTGCGGGAAACCCTCGGCCTGTTCCTGCCGTTGTTCCAGGCCCATTACCTGGACCTGATGCGCCGCCGCCTCGGCCTGACCAGCGCCGAAGAAGAGGATCAGAAGCTGGTGGAGCGCCTGCTGCAACTGATGCAGGGCAGCGGCGTGGACTACAGCCTGTTCTTCCGCCGCCTGGGGGATGAATCAGCTGAACTGGCCGTGGCCCGGCTGCGCGACGACTTCGTCGACCGCCAGGGCTTCGATGCCTGGGCCGATCTGTACAAGGCCCGGGTCGCCCGCGAACAAGACGACACTCAAGAACAGCGCCGCGCGCGCATGCATGCGGTCAACCCGCTGTACATCCTGCGCAATTACCTGGCACAGAAGGCCATCGATGCCGCCGAGCAAGGGGATTACTCCGAGGTGCGCCGACTGCATGCGGTGCTGAGCAAGCCGTTCGAACAACAGGCCGGCATGGACAGCTACGCCGAACGACCGCCCGAATGGGGCAAGCACCTGGAAATCAGTTGCTCGTCCTGAGCCTCAGATAAATACCTCGGCCGAAACACCGAAGCGCTCGGCCAGCCAGCGGATCTGTCGCAGGTTGAGCTGGCGCTTGCCGCTCAGTACTTCCGAAACCACCGACTGCGCACCCACGCCTGGCAGATCACTCTGGGTCAGGCCGTGTTCGCGCATCAGGGAGCGCAAGACGTCAACGCCACTGGCTATCGGCATCGGTCGATGCTCTTCGTCGTAGGCTTCGATCCAATCGCCGATGATGTCCACCAGCGAAGTCACTGGATGGTTCTCGTCCTCTCCCATGAGATCCAGCAGTTCATCCAGCGCCGCGACCAATGCATCGTAATCGGCTTCAGTATTGGGTTTACGCAACACAGGGGCCACGAAATGCCAATGATCCGCCGCCTGCTTCACCAGAACGTTCATCCGGTCTCCTCCTTCCACCTGCCCTTGTCGTATTCGTGATGGTCCAGCACGTGCCTGATATAGAGACGTCGCACCTCATAACGCACCACGGTGATGATTCGTAACTTGTTGCCGCCAATATCGAAGACGTGAAACGCCCCCACTTTGTCGGTGGCCGGAAATACTGCCTTGATGGCTGCAAAATCGGCCGGATTGAGGCTTTTGACTTTTCTGTACCAGGTCTCCAGCGCATTGGCCGATTGTGGCCAGCGGCTCTTGGCCTCCCAGATTCGTTTGGCGGTGATGATATGCATGCAATGTCCCTATCGCATATTGCTATAGACGGTAGTGTCGGAAGCGCGCCATAGCAAGTTGCTATGCGCTTGAACAGACCAACGGCATAAACCCATGGCTCCGTTTCAGCCTAGATTCACCAGCCGCCACGCATCTCAAAGATGTATGAAGGAATGCAACAGACCCGCCCCTCGCTTGATAAACCTTGCGCCAGACTCCAGATAACGCCCATCGCCCACTTATCCCGGAGCCCCCCTCATGTCCGATCCACTGCTGATCCCCTGCCCCCATTGCAACGGTTTGAACCGCATCCCCGCCGAGCGCCTGGGCGACCAGCCCAAATGCGGGCGCTGCAAAGGCCAGGTGTTGCTGAGCCAGCCTTTCGAACTGAAACAAGGCGACTACGCCAGCCAGATCAAGGGCGACCTGCCGTTGCTGGTGGATGTCTGGGCGGATTGGTGCGGGCCGTGCAAATCCTTCGCGCCGGTATTCGAGCAGGCGGCGGCGCAATTGGCGGGCAAATGCCGGCTGGCCAAGCTCGACAGCGAGGCCAACCAGCAATTGTCGGCGCAGTTGGGAATTCGCTCGATTCCGAGCCTGATTCTGTTCAAGAACGGACGGGAAGTAGCACGCCAGAGTGGCGCCTTCCCGTTACCGCAGTTGATGAGCTGGTTGCGCAGCCAGGGCCTCTGACCGCTATTTCAAAAGCACCTTGAACCGTAGGAGCGAGGCTTGCCCGCGATGAGTGCCTGACATTCAACATCGTCGTCGGTTGTCAGACCGTTATCGCGGGCAAGCCTCGCTCCTACAGAAGAGCGTCAGGCGCTTTCCAGCAGGTTGTGCAGGTCGACGAATTGCTGGGTCAGCTTGTGCCGGGGGTCAAGGTGGATCAGCGGCAGGCTGGCCTGGTGGGATTCGCGCATGCGCACCGAACTGGCCAGGTACACCGGCAAGACCGGCAGGCCTTCGGCAATCAGTTCATCGAGCATCTGCTGGGGCAGGCTGGCGCGGGCCTGGAACTGGTTGACCACGATGCCTTCGACCTGCAAGTCCTCGTTGTGGTCGTCCTTGAGCTCTTCGATTTCAGCCAGCAGGCCGTACAGCGCCTGGCGGGAAAAGCTGTCGCAGTCGAAGGGAATCAATACGCGATCAGCGGCAATCAGCGCCGAAACCGCGTAGAAGTTCAGGGCCGGCGGGGTGTCGAGGTAGATCCGGTCGTAGTCCTCGGCCAATTCGTCCAGCAGTTTGCGCAGCTTGTTGATCTTGTGCTTCGCCTCAAGCTTGGGCTGCAGATCCGCCAGCTCGGCGGTGGCCGTCACCACATGCAGGTTGTCGAACGGCGTTTCGTAGATATCGACCTGGTTCTTCTTCGAGAACGGTCCGGAAGACAGGGTCTGCTTGAAGAAGTCGGCGATCCCCATGGGAATGTCGTCGCCGGTCAGGCCGGTGAGGTATTGAGTGGAGTTGGCCTGGGCATCCAGGTCCACCAGCAGCGTGCGATACCCTTCGCTGGCGCTCACAGCCGCCAGATTGCAGGCAATGCTCGACTTGCCGACTCCCCCTTTCTGATTGAACACCACGCGCCGCATGTCAGAACCTCCCTGCATCAAAGATCACCGAGTGTAGTAGCGAGCAGCGCTGCTTCGCTACCTCGCTGACGGCAGAGCGCCAAGCCCGTTGCAATGACCGGAATCGGCCTAGACTTTCTGAAAGTCTGCGCACCTCCCGCCCGGTGCCGCTCAATAATGGCCAAATGACACTTTTCTTCTGTCGAATGGGCCGTTTTCACTGAGTGAAACATAACCAATGTTTGCTACCAGCCAGTCACACCGGGATAATGCGCGCCACTCGGCTGTAGCTCCGTGCCAGGTGAGTCTTCGATCGAAACGCCTGACCACGTCAAGTAAGCCCGCAGGGGCGGGATGAATTTTCAAGTGATCAACTTCAACATCGCTCAATGGCGCGCGTGGGCCCCTGGGCTCGAAAGCGTGGACGATTGGCAGGCCTGGAGCCGACAACCGGTCGTGCTCGAGAGCAGCGATGCCGCCCCCGACGTGTCGTTTCTACCGGCCATGCAACGCCGGCGCCTCAGCCGTCTGGCGCGCATGGCCTTCAGCGTGGGCTGGCCGCTGGCCGAAGGCCTGGAACAACTACCGTTGGTCTTTATTTCCCGGCATGGCGAAACACCGCGGACCTTCGACATCCTCAGCGACCTGGCGGCCGACCAGCCATTGTCCCCGACCCAGTTCAGCCTCTCGGTGCACAACGCGGTGATCGGCCTGTGGTCGATCATGCGTGGCGAAACCAGCGAAATGACCGCCCTCGCCGCCGCCGGCGACGGCCTCGAACACGGCATGCTAGAGGCCGCGGCGCTGCTCGAGGAAGGCGCCCCGGCAGTGCTGCTGGTGGTCACCGAAGAGCAGCCGCCCGCCGCCTATGCCACCTGGATCGACGACGTGCCTTTTCCCTATGCGGTGGGCCTGTTGCTGACCCCCGGCAAAGAGTGGCAACTGACGCTCGGTGCCGCCACCGAGGAAGCGCCGCGCGCCGGGTGGCCCCATGCCCTGAATCTCTTGCGTACCCTGCTCGGCGAGCAGACCTCCTGCCAACATGCCTGGAAGAACCGTGTATGGAACTGGCAACGCAACCTGTAAACACAAAACCCCGCGACGCCTACTACTGGCGCCTGGTCGCCACCGCGGCCAGCTTTGCCTTGTTCGGCCTCGGTGGCCTGTGCCTGCGCTTGGTGATTTTCCCGCTGCTCGCCTGCCTGCCCGGCGACGCCGAAGCGCATCGCCAGCGCGCGCGGCGCACCATTGGCCGACTGTTCTGGCTGTTCATCCGGTTCATGGCCCGCAGCGGCGTGCTGACCTATGACGTCGAAGGCGCGGAAAAGCTCGGCCGCCCCGGACAAATGATCATCGCCAACCACCCGTCGCTGATCGACGTGGTGTTCCTCATCGGCCTGGTGCGCAACGCCAACTGTGTGGTCAAGCAGAGCCTGTGGCAGAACCCGTTCACTCGCGGCCCGATACGCGAAGCCGAATACATCAGCAACGACGGCAGCATGGACATGCTCGACGCCGCCGGCGAAGCCCTGCGCAATGGCCAGACCCTGGTGATCTTCCCCGAGGGCACCCGCACCCCGCCGGGCCAGGCGCCGGCCTTTCATCGGGGGGGCGCGGCAATCGCCTTGCGGGGTGCGAGAATCATCACCCCGGTGGTCATCAAGGTCAGCCCGACCACCCTGACCAAGGCCGAACCCTGGTATCGCATCCCGATGCGCCGCGTGCACTTCAGTTTTCGCGTCGGAGCCGATATAGACCCGTATGCCTTTGCCGCCCAAGGCCCCGCACCGCAGGCCTCGCGCAAGCTCAACGATTATTTGCATCACTACTTCATTAAGGAGCTCGCCGAAGATGAGCGATCTGCACCAGGAAATTAAAATGCTGATCATCGATGCCCTGGGCCTCGAAGACATCAGCGTGCAAGACATCGGCAACGAGCAGACGCTCTTCGGTGAAGGCCTGGGCCTGGACTCGGTCGACGCCCTGGAGCTGGGCCTGGCGATCCAGAAACGCTACGGCATCAAGATCGACGCCGACGCCAAGGACACCCGCAACCACTTCACCAACGTGGCGAGCCTTGCGGCGTTCGTCACTGCAAAACAGGCAGCTTGAGACCGGACCATGCAAACTCGCGACGACATCTTCAACACCTTGCGTGATGCCCTGGTGGAACTCTTCGAACTGGAACCGGAACGCGTAAGCCTGGAATCCAACCTGTATCAAGACCTGGAAATCGACAGCATCGACGCCGTCGACCTGATCGATCACATCAAGCGCAAGACCGGCAAGAAAATCGCCGCCGAGGAATTCAAGTCGGTGCGTACCGTCAATGACGTGGTCGAGGCGGTATACCGTCTGGTCCAGCCGGCCGCATGAGCCGGCTGATCGGCCTTGGCCTGCTGCTGGCGGGCCTGTTGTATCCCTTTGCGGTGTATTTCGGCATGGAGCATTTCGCGCCATGGCAGTTCGGCCTGTTGCTCGGCAGCCTGTGGCTGGCCCGGGCCCTGACCGGCGAACGGCGTCCCGGCAGCCTGTTGATGGCGGGCGCGGCCCTGGTCTTCTGCGTGTTGCTGGCGCTGTTCGACAGCCCATCGTTATTGCGCTGGTACCCGGTGCTGGTCAGCGGCTTCATGCTCACGCTGTTCGGCCTGAGCCTGAAATTCGGTCCGCCGGTGGCCGAACGCCTGGCCCGCCTCAGCGAGCCGGAACTGCCGGAAAAAGCGATTCGCTACACCCGCCAGGTGACTGTCGCCTGGAGTGTATTTTTCCTCTGTAACGGATTTCTCGCCGCCGCCCTGACCCTGTGGGCGCCGCTGAGCTGGTGGACGTTGTACAACGGCCTGATCGCCTACGGGTTGATGGGTTTGCTGTTTGCCATTGAATGGCTGTTACGACAACGCGTACGAGGCCGCGCATGAATTGGATAAAGCTTGAGCACCTGCTGCTCAAGTCGTTGCCGGAACGGGCCGTCACGCTCGAACCGGCACTCGATCACAGCAAGCTGCAGCACCAGGCCCTGAGCCTGGCCGCGGGCTTGCGGGCCAGGGGCGTACAGCGCCTGGCCCTGCACCTGGAAGATGCCGCCGAGTTGGCCATCGCCCTGCTCGGCGCCTGGCGCGCCGGGGTCAGCGTACTGCTGCCCGCCGACCTGCAACCGCAGACCCGGCAACGCTGGTCGACCCAGGTCGACCTGTGGCTGACCGACCAGCCCGGTGATGCCCACTTGGCTGACTTCGACCAGCCGCCATTGCCCGCCGCCGAACTCGACCTCGACACCTGCCGCCTGAGCCTGTGCACCTCCGGTTCCAGCGGCGAACCCAAGCGCATCGACAAATCCCTGCGCCAGCTGGCCAACGAAGTCGAGGCCCTGGAGCAACTGTGGGGCGAAGGATTGGGCCAGGCCTGCATCATCGGCAGCGTCGCCACCCAACATATCTACGGCCTGCTGTTCCGTGTGCTCTGGCCGCTCTGCGCCGGGCGCACCTTCGTCCGTCGGCAACTGCCGTTCCCGGAAGACCTGCAGCGCGCCAGCCGCGAACACCCGGCCTTTGCCTGGGTCGCCAGCCCGGCGTTGCTCAAGCGCATGGGCGACAACCTCGACTGGCCGGCCCTGAGCCCGGTGCGCCGGGTGTTTTCCTCCGGCGGCGCGCTGCCCGCCGACGCCGCGCAAGGCCTGCACCAGCGCCTGCGACAATGGCCAACGGAGATCCTCGGCAGCTCGGAAACCGGCGGCATTGCCTGGCGCCAGGGCGACAGCCTGTGGCAAGCCTTCGCCGGGGTCGAGCTGAGCCAGGACAGCGACGGCGCCCTGCTGATCGCCTCGCCCTACCTGCCGGCCGGACATATCGAACACACCGCCGATGCCGCGCGCATCGCCGCCGATGGGCGTTTCGAGCTGCTCGGGCGCCTGGACCGGATCGTCAAGCTGGAAGAAAAACGCATTTCCCTGCCGATGCTGGAACAGGCCCTGGCCGGGCATGCCTGGGTCGCCGAAGCGCGCCTTGGGGTGGTCCGGGAAAACCGCGCCTCCCTCGGCGCGCTGTTGGTCCTCAGCGAACAAGGCCTGCACGCCTTGCGCAATCAGGGTCGTCGGGCCCTCACCCAAGCGCTGCGCCAGCACCTGAGCCAGCATTGCGAGGCCCTGGCGCTGCCACGCCGCTGGCGCCTGCTGCGCCAGTTGCCCCTGAACAGCCAGGGCAAGCTGCCCCAGGCCGACGTCGAAGCCCTGCTGCTGGCCCCGCGCCCACGGGCGCCGGAAGTGCTGGAACAGCTCGAGGCCGACGGCGAATGGAGCCTGCAACTGGCGATCCCGCCGGACCTGGCCTACTTCAGCGGCCACTTCCCCCAGACCCCGGTGCTGCCGGGCGTGGTCCAGGTGGACTGGGCATTGGCCCTGGGCCAGCAGTTGCTCGATCTGCCGGGCCGCTTTGCCGGCATGGAAGTACTGAAGTTCCAGCAACTGGTGCGCCCCGGAGACCAGGTGCAATTGCACCTGCGCTTCGATCATGAGCGCGGCAAACTCTACTTTGCCTACCGCAATGACACCGCCGCCTGCTCCAGCGGCCGCATCCTGCTGGAGAACGCCTGTGGATAAGTTATTGGCCCCAGGCAAGCGCAGCCCCCTGCTGCTGCCAGCGTTGCGGGCTTTTGTAGCCGCTGCCGAAGGCTGCGATCGGCCGCGCAGCGGACGCCTGGGAGACAGCCCCCATGCATAACCCCTGCGCCGTGATCCCGGTCTACAACCATGAAGCCGCCGTGCCGACGGTGGTCGATGCCCTGCTCGCCAGCGGCCTGCCCTGCGTGCTGGTGGACGACGCCAGCAGCCCGGCCTGCGCCGCCGTGCTGGAACAGCTGGCCGAGCGCGAACAGGTGTTCCTGGTCAAGCTCGCGGTCAACCAGGGCAAGGGCGGCGCGGTCATGGCCGGGCTGCGCGAAGCCTCGCGCCTGGGCTTCAGCCACGCCCTGCAAGTGGACGCCGACGGCCAGCACGACCTGCGCGATGTGGATAACTTTATCGCCACCTCCCGCACCCACCCCGAAGCGCTGGTCTGCGGTTATCCACAGTACGACGCCAGCGTGCCCAAGGGCCGTTTTTACGCGCGCTACCTGACCCACGTCTGGGTCTGGATCAATACCCTGTCGTTGCAGATCCCCGACTCCATGTGCGGCTTCCGGGTCTACCCCCTGCCGCCAGTCCTGGCGCTGATCGACTCGGTGAAGATCGGCCGGCGCATGGATTTCGACACCGACATTCTGGTGCGCCTGTCCTGGCGCAACCAGCCGATGCGCTGGTTGCCGACCCAGGTCCGTTACCCGGTGGATGGCCTGTCGCACTTTCGCCTGTTCCACGACAACCTGCTGATTTCCAGCATGCACGCCCGGCTGTTCTTCGGCATGTTGCTGCGCGCGCCGCTGATCCTCTGGCGACGGTGGCAAGCATGACGGCGCTACCAGACAAACAGGACAAACAGCCGGACAAGCAACATTGGGCCGAGCACAAGGAGCGCGGCAGCTTCTGGCTGATGAAGCTCACCGCCTTGGGCGTGCGGGTGCTCGGGCGCCGGGTGTTGAGCCCGGTGCTGTACATCATCGTTTTCTACTTTTTCCTGTTCGGCCGCGGTGCCCGCCGCAGCGCCTGGTTGTACCAGCGGCGCCTGGCCGACTGGAGCGGCAAGGCCGAGCTGCGTCCCAGCCACTGGCGGGTCTTCGGCCAGTTCATGGCGTTCGCCGACTCCCTGCTGGACAAGCTCGACGTGTGGAACGGCAAGCTGCGCCTGGAACAGATCGAGATCGTCGACCCGGCCCGGCTGCGCGACCAGTTGCGCGGCACCCGCGGACAGATGCTGGTGGGCGCGCACCTGGGCAACCTCGAAGTCTGCCGCGCCCTGGCCGAGCTGGGCGAGAAGGTCACCATGAACGTGCTGGTGCACACCAAGCACGCCGAACGTTTCAATCGTCTGCTGGGCGAGGCCGGGGCCACCAACCTGCGGCTGATCCAGGTCAGCGAGCTGGATCCGGCGGTCATGCTGCAACTGAGCCAGCGCCTGGATCGCGGCGAGTGGCTGGCGATTGCCGGCGACCGTGTACCGCTGCACGGCGGGCGCAACGTGCGGGTGGATTTCCTCGGCCATCCGGCGCCCTTTCCCCAGGGGCCGTGGCTGCTGGCGGGCCTGCTGAAATGCCCGGTCAACCTGCTGCTGTGCCTGAAAAACAATGGTCGCTATCGAGTGTTCCTCGAACCCTTCACCGAGGCCGTGGCGTGGAAACGCAGCGACCGCGAGCAGGTCATCGCCCAGTGGACTGCCCGCTACGCCGAGCGTCTGGGCCAGTACTGCCTCGAAGCGCCCCAACAATGGTTCAACTTTTACCCTTTCTGGAAGACCGATGACGACGCATCCGCTTGAGCCGGTAACCTTCGGCGAACTCCCTTTGCGCATCGAAGACGTGCTGGCCCTGGCCAACCGTCAGGCGCCGACCCGGCTGCAGGACGACAGCGCATTCCGCCAGCGCATCGCCAAGGGCGCGCAATTCCTCGATTCGCTGCTGGACAAGGAAGGCGTGATCTACGGCGTGACCACCGGCTACGGCGACTCCTGCGTGGTCGCGGTGCCGCTGCAGCACGTCGAGGCGTTGCCCCGTCATCTGTACACCTTCCACGGCTGCGGCCTGGGCAAGCTGCTGGACGCGCAAGCCACCCGCGCGGTGCTGGCGGCGCGCTTGCAGTCGCTGTGCCACGGCGTGTCCGGGGTGCGCGTGGAACTGCTGGAGCGCCTGCAGGCGTTCCTCGAACACGACATCCTGCCGCTGATTCCCGAAGAGGGTTCGGTAGGCGCCAGCGGCGACCTGACGCCGCTGTCCTACGTGGCCGCGACCCTGTCCGGCGAGCGTGAGGTGATGTTCCGCGGCGAGCGCCGAACCTCGGCCGAGGTGCACCGCGAGCTGGGCTGGGAGCCGCTGGTGCTGCGGCCCAAGGAAGCCCTGGCGCTGATGAACGGCACCGCGGTGATGACCGGCCTGGCCTGCCTGGCCTTCGCCCGCGCCGACTACCTGCTGCAACTGGCCACGCGCATCACCGCGCTGAACGTGGTCGCCTTGCAGGGCAACCCGGAACACTTCGACGAGCGCCTGTTCGCCGCCAAGCCGCACCCGGGGCAGATGCAAGTCGCCGCCTGGCTGCGCCAGGACCTGGCCATCGACGCACCGACCGCGCCGCTGCACCGCCTGCAGGACCGCTACTCGCTGCGTTGCGCGCCCCATGTGCTGGGTGTGCTGGCCGACAGCCTGGGCTGGCTGCGCGGCTTCATCGAAACCGAGCTGAACAGCGCCAACGACAACCCGATCATCGATGCCGAGGCCGAACGCGTGCTGCACGGCGGGCACTTCTACGGCGGGCACATCGCCTTCGCCATGGACAGCCTGAAGAACCTGGTAGCCAACGTCGCCGACCTCTTGGACCGTCAGCTCGCGCTGCTGGTGGACGAGCGCTACAACCACGGCCTGCCGAGCAATCTGTCCGGCGCCCCGACGGACCGCGCCATGATCAACCACGGCTTCAAGGCGGTGCAGATCGGCACCAGCGCCTGGACCGCCGAAGCGCTGAAAAACACCATGCCGGCCAGCGTGTTCTCGCGCTCCACCGAATGCCACAACCAGGACAAGGTGAGCATGGGCACCATCGCCGCCCGCGATGCGATCCGCGTGCTGGAGCTGACCGAACAGGTCGCCGCAGCCACCCTGCTGGCCGCCAACCAGGGCGTCTGGCTGCGCGGCCGAGCCGAGGATGCACGGCCATTGCCGCCAGCCCTGGCCGCCATGCACCAGGAGCTGGCCAAGGACTTCCCGCCGGTGATCGAGGACCGCGCCCTGGAAGGCGAACTGCGCCTGTGCCTGCAACGCATTGCCGAGCAACACTGGAGGCTGCATGCGTAGTCGGGGCGTGCTGCACGCGGACACCGAGATCCAGGTGCCGTTTTTCGACGTCGACACCATGCACGTGGTCTGGCACGGGCACTACGTGAAGTACCTGGAAGTGGCCCGCTGCGCCCTGCTCGACAAGCTCGGCCACAACTACAACCAGATGCTCGAGTCCGGCTACGCCTGGCCGGTGATCGACCTGCAACTGCGCTATGTGCGCGGCGCGGTATTCGGCCAGAAGCTCAAGGTCCGCGCCAGCCTGGTGGAGTGGGAAAACCGCCTGAAGATCAACTACCTGATCAGCGACCTGGAAACCGGCGAACGCCTGACCCGCGCCAGCTCGGTGCAGGTGGCGGTGGAGATCGCCAGCCGCGAGATGCAACTGGCCTCGC
The DNA here is from genome assembly GCF_028640915.1 of Pseudomonas sp. B3G-3. Lineage (NCBI taxonomy): Bacteria > Pseudomonadati > Pseudomonadota > Gammaproteobacteria > Pseudomonadales > Pseudomonadaceae > Pseudomonas > Pseudomonas sp. B3G-3. The sequence goes on from NZ_JAQZAB010000107.1 coordinate 156,743, forward strand.
CCAAGGTGTTCACCGATGCCGTCGAGAGGCTTCTGCCATGAGCCGACCGCTTCCTGCAGGAGCGAGCTTGCTCGCGAAAATCGTCAACGATTGCGCGAGCTACCTGACACGTCACGGCGTTCTGCGGTTTTTCGCGAGCAAGCTCGCTCCTACCGTGCTCGTACTGTTGGGCACTCCAGGCTTGGCCAATGCCTTCGACCTGCAACAGCTCAGCGACCAGTTGGCCAGACCCGAGGTGATCCACGGCAGCTTCGTCCAGGAGAAACACCTGCGCGCCCTGCCCCAGCCGCTGACCAGTAAGGGCAGCTTCGTCCTGGCGAAGAACCATGGCCTGCTGTGGCTGCTGAAAACACCGCTGCAACAGGACTACCGCATCACCGGCAAAGGCATCGCCCGCCGGGATGGCGGCGGCTGGCAAATGCTGCCGAACAAGAGCGCCGGGGCCGAACAGAACCGCCTGTTCCTCGCCGTGCTGCAAGGCGACAGCAGCGGCCTGCAACGGGACTTCGAGCTGGCCCTGGCCGGCGACGCCAAGGCCTGGAAACTGACCCTGACCCCACGTTCGCTGCTGCTCAAGCAGGTGTTCAACCAGATCAACATCGACGGTGGCGAACTGGTGCAGCGCATCGAGCTACTGGAAACCCAGGGCGACAGCACCGTGCTGGAGATGCACGACAGCATCAGCAACCAGCCCTTGAGCGACGCGGAGCAGCATGACTTTGCCGAGTGAACGCTGGTGGCCGCGCCTGTTCCTGCTCCTGCTGGTGGCCGTGCTGGCCCTGGCCGGCTGGCAATGGCGCCATGGCGCGCCGCTGTCGGCCAACCTCATGGAGCTGGTGCCGGGCACCGACCCCGATGCCCTGGAGCTCAAGGCCGAGCAGCGCATGCAGGAGCCGCTGAACCGCGAAATGCTGGTGCTGGTGGGCCACGCCGAACGCCAGCAGGCCATCGCCATGGCCCAGCGCCTGGGTGAGCAATGGCAGGCCAGCGGGCTGTTCGAGAAGGTCCAGTGGAACCTGCAGGCCGACCTGCCGGCGCTGCGCACGCAATTGCTGCAAGGCCGCCTGGCGATGCTTGCTGCTGCCGATCGCCAGCAACTGATCGAGCACCCCGAGGCCTTTATCCAGCAACGCGTACAGGCGCTGTTCGACCCCTTCAGCGGTTTCAGCCTGGTCTCGAGCCAGGACGACTGGCTGGGCCTGACCGGGCGCATCCAGAACAGCCAGCCGCAACGCGGCGCGGTGCAACTGGACATCGGCAGCGGCACCCTGATCGCCGATGCCGACGGCAAGAGCTGGGTGCTGCTGCGAGCACGCACCACCGGCAACGCCTTCGACATGCAACTGCCGCTGCAGGTGGCGGCCTTGCTTCAGCACAGCCGTGAACAGGCCGCCCAGGCCGACGTCCAGCTGCTGGCCGCCAGTGGCCTGCTCTACGCCGCCAACGGCCAGCAGCAAGCCTCCCGCGAGATCACCTGGGTCGGCGGCGGCGCCACCGTCGGTATCCTCCTGCTGCTGTTGCTGGCCTTCCGTCGCTGGCGGGTGTTGCTGGCGTTCGTGCCGGTGCTGGTGGGCATGCTGTTCGGCGCGGTGGCCTGCGTGGTCTTTTTCGGCCATATGCACGTGATGACCCTGGTGCTGGGTTCGAGCCTGATCGGCGTCGCCGTCGACTACCCCCTGCACTACCTGTCCAAGAGCTGGAGCCTGCGCCCCTGGCACAGCTGGCCAGCCCTGCGCCTGACCCTGCCGGGGCTGAGCCTGAGCCTGGCCACCAGTTGCATCGGCTACCTGGCATTGGCCTGGACACCGTTCCCGGCCCTGACCCAGATCGCTGTGTTTTCCGCCGCCGGCCTGTTGGGTGCCTACCTGAGCGCGGTGTGCCTGCTGCCGGCGCTGCTGCGCGGCGTCGAGCTGCAACCGGCGCAATGGCCGCTGCGCGTGGCCGAATGGCTGCTGAACCTGCGCACGCAGTTGCTCAAGCGCGTGTCCAGCCCTTGGCTGCTGGCGCTGGTGATCGCCTTCTGCGCCGGCGGCCTGTGGCAGCTCGACAGCAAAAACGATATCCGCCAGTGGATCGGCGCGCCGCCACAACTGCTCAACGAAGCCCAGGCCATCGCGCGGATTACCGGCTACCAGCCCACCAGTCAGTTCTTCCTGGTGCGCGGGGCCGATCAGCAACAGCTGCTCGAACGCCTCGGCGCCCTGAGCGAGCGCCTGGAGCAACTGGTCAACCTGGAGAAACTCCAGGGCTACCTGTCGCTCAACCAACTGGTGAGCCTGCCCAGTGAGCAACAGCGCCTGCGCCAGGCCCTGGACGCGCTGCCGCGGCACTGGCAGCCGCTGCTGGATCTCGGAGTCCCGGTCACGGCCCTGAACGCGGAACTCGCGCAACTGCGGGCGCTGCCCGACGAAGACATCGACGCGGCCCTGCAAGGCCCGCTGGCCGAGCCTTACCGCACCCTGTGGCTGGGCCCCACCGACAACGGCGTGGCGGCCATGGTCAGCCTGCAGGGGCTGAACAACCCACAGCTATTGCGGATCCAGGCGCAGGATCTGCCGGGGGTGCAACTGGTGGATCGCCTGGGCGAGCTGAACCAAGTGTTCGCTGCCACCCAGGTCAGCGCCGCCGAGCTCAAACTCGCCTCCTGCGTGCTGATCGTCTTACTGCTGATCCTGCCGTTCGGCCTCGGCGGCGCCCTACGCCTGGTCGCCCTGCCGCTGCTGGCGGCCCTGTGCAGCCTCGCCAGCCTGGGCTGGCTGGGGCAACCGCTGACCCTGTTCAGCCTGTTCGGCCTGTTGCTGGTGACCGCCATCAGCGTCGACTACGCCATCCTCATGCGTGAACAGGTCGGCGGGGCCGCCGTGAGCCTGCTCGGCACCTTGCTTGCAGCGCTGACCACCTGGCTGTCGTTCGGCCTGCTGGCGATTTCCAGCACCCCGGCGGTCAGCAACTTCGGCCTGGCGGTGAGCCTGGGCCTGGCCTTCAGTTTTATCCTGGCGCCCTGGGCCGGTCGCCAGCGCCATCGCCAGACCGTTACGGAGCCCGCCCTGTGATGATTGCCCTGTTCTGGCTCATGGCGCTGCTGCTGTTCGCGCTCGCCACCCGCATCGGCAGCCGTTTCGGCCTGATCCCGATCGTCAGCCAGTTGCTGCTGGCGACCTTCGGCCTGCCGCTGCTGATGCTGTTCTGGATCGAGCCGCACTGGCAGTTGAGTGGCGCCCAACTGGTCGCGCCGGTCTGGCTGAAGAACCTGTACGGCTTGAGTTTCGCCCTGCTGCTGGGGCATATCCTCAGCGACGTGATCGACCTGCGCCTGGACCGCCAGAGCCTGAAGATCGCCCTGCCGAGCTTCGCCATTCCCTTCGCCTGCGGCCTGGCCACGGCGGTCTGGCTGTTGCCGGCGCAACCCTGGCTGAGTTCCCTGGCGGTCGGCCTGCTGTTCGCCATTACCGCAATTCCGGTGTTGTACCTGTACCTGCGGCACATCGACTACCCGCCGCTGGCCACCCGGCGCCTGGTGCAGACCGCGATCCTCATCGACCTCGGCTGCTGGACCCTGTTCGGCGTCGCCCAGGGCAGCCTGCACCTGAGCAGCCTGCTGCTGCCGCTGGCCGGCGCCTGCCTGCCGCTGCTCCTGCGCGGCCTCGGCCTGCGCCAGCCGCTGCTGCACAGCCTGGGCTTCTTCGGCCTGCTGGTGGTGGCCGAACACTACAAACTCAACGCGCTGATTTTCGGCATCGGCTACCTGCTGTGCATGGCCGCCCTCAAGGTGCCGCTAGTGCTGCCGTTAAAGGCAGCCTGGATGAGCCGTTTGCAGACCTTTATCGCCATTCCGCTGATCCTCACGTTCGGCATCGTGCAGATCAATGTGCACAGCGCCATGGACAGCCTCGGCTGGGTGCAACTGGGGGCGTTGCTGCTGTTGCCGATTGCCAGCAAGCTGCTCGGCAACTGGCTCGGCCTGGGCTGGGCCGGCGCCTCCTTCAAGGGCGCCAGCCGCTGGCGGGAAAGCCTGCTGCTGAATATTCGCGGGCTGAGCGAGATCGTTTTTCTCAACCTGCTGCTGCAACAACAGCTGATCAGCCCGGCGCTGTATTTCGCGCTGATGCTCATGGGCCTGATCGCTACCCTGATGCCGGCCCTGGCCGGGCTGCACCGAACACCTTTGGTCCCTTCGAACCCGAACATCGCCGAACCGGCAAGGAGCCCCAGTGCCAACAGTTGAAATGGAACGCCGCCAGATTGTGGTGATCGGCGCCGGCCCATCGGGCGCCATCGCCGCCGCGCTGCTCAAGGGCAAAGGCCACGACGTGCTGATCGTCGAGCGCCAGCATTTCCCACGCTTTTCGATCGGTGAAAGCCTGCTGTCCCACTGCCTGGATTTCGTCGAAGAGGCCGGCATGCTCGAGGCGGTCAAGGCGGCGGGCTTCCAGCTGAAGAACGGCGCCGCGTTCGCCTGGGGCGAGCGTTACAGTGCCTTCGATTTCGGCGACACCTTCAGCGAGGGCAAGCCCACCACCTTTCAGGTGCAACGCGCCGACTTCGACAAACTGCTGGCCGATCAGGCCGCCCTGCAAGGCGTTGAAGTGCGTTATGGCGAGGCCATCGTCAGCGCCGACTTCAACCTGGCCAGGCCGCAGCTGCAGGTGCTGCGCGAAGACGGCAGCGAGTACCGCGTGGAGGCCGGTTTCGTGCTCGACGCCAGCGGCTACGGCCGTGTGCTGCCACGCCTGCTGGACCTGGAAGCACCCTCGAACTTCCCGGTCCGCCAGGCGGTGTTCACCCATATCGAAGACCACATCGACAGCCCGGCTTTCGAGCGGGAAAAGATCCTCATCACCACTCACCCCAGCAAACGCGATGTGTGGTTCTGGACCATCCCGTTCAGCAACGGCCGCTGCTCGATCGGCGTGGTGGCGGCCAAGGAGCACTTCGACGGTCGTGACGGCGACCTGGACCAGTGCCTGCGCGGTTTCATCGAGGAGACCCCGAGCCTGGCCAAGGTCCTGCACAACGCCGTCTGGGACACCCCGGCGCGGGCAATCGGCGGCTACTCGGCCAACGTCAAGACCCTGCACGGCCCGGGCTTCGCGCTGCTGGGCAACGCCGCGGAGTTCCTCGACCCGGTGTTCTCCTCCGGCGTGACCATCGCCATGCGTTCGGCGAGCATGGCCGCCGCCGTGCTGCATCGGCAGTTGCAGGGCGAAAGCGTGGATTGGGAAACAGAGTTCGCCATCCCCCTCAAGCGCGGTGTCGACACCTTCCGTTGCTACGTCGAAGGCTGGTACGCCGGCACCTTCCAGGACGTGATCTACCACCCGGGCAGCTCGCCGGAGATTCGCCGGATGATCAGTTCGATTCTCGCCGGCTATGCCTGGGACGAACGCAACCCGTTCGTCAGCGAACCCAAGCGCCGGCTGCGCATGCTCTCGGAAATCTGCGCCATGGAGGCTCCATGAACGACGCCCAGCCACAGTACCTGAGCGCCAGCTACGTCGAGGAAACCCGCTTCGGCTTCTGGTTCCTGCGCAGCCATACCTGGCAGCACCATGTGCTGCGGGTGGCGATCAACGACCTGCGCCGCCTGTTCGACAACCAGCCACCGGCCAACCCGGTGCTGCTGGATGCCGGCTGCGGCCAGGGCAAGTCGTTCCAGTACCTGCGCCAGGTGTTCGCCCCGCGGCGCCTGATCGGCCTGGACGCCGACCCGCACAGCCTCAAACTCAGCAGCGAAGAGGCGGCGCGCCAGGGCCTGCAGGTCGAGCTGATCGGCAGCGACTGCGCGACCCTGGACGTGGCCGATGCCAGCGTCGACCTGCTGTTCTGCCACCAGACCTTTCACCACCTGGTGGAACAGGAAAAAGCCCTGGCCGAGTTCTATCGCGTGCTCAAGCCGGGCGGTTACCTGCTGTTCGCCGAATCCACCGAGGCCTACATCGACACCTGGGTGATCCGCTGGCTGTTCCGCCACCCGATGCATGTACAGAAAAGCGCGGCGCAGTACCTGGAAATGATCCGACGACAGGGTTTTGAATTTACCCCGCGCAATGTGTCTTATCCCTATCTGTGGTGGAGCCGTGCCAAGGACTTCGGGCTGCTCGAACGCTTCGGCCTGCGCCGCCCGAAACCCTTTGGCCAACGGGAAGAAACCCTGGTCAATGTGGTCGCCCGCAAACCCTTGCACGAAGGTGCCGCCGGATGATCCGTGCCCTGCTCGTCGGCTGCCTGCTGTTGCTGAGCGCCTGCGCCAGCCAGCCGCCGCTGCCCGAGAAAACCCCGAGCCTGGCCCTGCCGCTGCAACTGCATATCGAGCGGCAACAGGCCGGGCAGCGCCAGGACTGGCTGCTGGTGATCCAGGCCGAAGGGCCGGGCATCCGCTGGTCGCTGCTCGACCCGCTGGGCATTCCCCTGGCGCGCCAGCAACTGATCGACGGTCGCTGGCAGGCCGATGGCCTGCTGCCGCCGAACCCGGAGGCCCGCGAACTGTTCGCCGCCCTGCTATTCGCCCTGACGCCCGCGGGCGAACTGCGAGATAATTATCCAGCCGCCCGGCAGCACGGCGCGCAGCGCGACCTCGCCCCGCACTGGCAGGTCCGCTATCGCCAGGCCCTGGATTTTCGCCTGGAGCTGCCCCAGGGCTTGTACTACCACATCAGCCCGCTGACCGCCGAGAACGCCTCATGACGGCCTACCTGAATGCCCTCGGGGTGATCTGTGCCCTTGGGCGCGACAAGCAGCAAGTGGCCCGCAGCCTGTTTGCCGGCGACTGCTCCGGCATGCGCGCCGCAGCCGGCTGGGTGCCGGAGCGCAGCGTGCCGGTGGCAGCCGTCCAGGGGCCGCTAGCGAGCATTCCGCCGGAGCTGGGACAGCAGAGCAGCCGCAACAACCAGCTGCTGCTGGAGGCCGCCCTGCAGATCCGTGGCGACATCGACCAGGCCATCGCCCGCTACGGCCACAGCCGCATCGGCATCGTCCTCGGCACCAGCACCTCGGGCATCGACGAAGCCAGCCGCGGCATCGCCCACTACCTGCGCGACCGGCATTTCCCGGCCGACTACGACTACCGGCAGCAGGAGCTCGGCGCGCCGGCGAACTTTCTCGCCGACTGGCTCGACCTCAGCGGCCCGGCCTATGTGATCTCCACCGCCTGCACCTCCAGCGCCCGCGCGCTGATGAGCGCCCGCCGCCTGCTCGACCTGGGCCTGTGCGACGCGGTGCTGTGCGGCGGCGTCGACAGCCTGTGCAAGCTGACCCTCAACGGTTTCTCGGCCCTGGAAGCAGTGTCCGACCAGCGCTGCAATCCGTTCTCGGTCAACCGCGATGGCATCAATATCGGTGAAGCCGCCGTGCTGTTCCTGATGAGCAAGGAAACCCTCGGCGCACAACCGATCGCCTTGCTCGGCGCCGGCGCCAGCTCCGACGCGCACCATATTTCCGCGCCCGAACCCAGCGGGCGCGGCGCCCTGCAAGCCATGCAGAAGGCCTTGCACAATGCCGGCCTGCAGGCCGGACAGATCGGCTACCTGAACCTGCACGGCACGGCCACCCAGCACAACGACGCCATGGAAAGCCTGGCGGTCGACCAATTGTTCCCGGCTGGCGTGCCCTGCTCGTCGACCAAACCCATGAGCGGCCATACCCTGGGCGCCGCCGGCGCCCTGGAAGCGGCGTTCTGCTGGCTGAGCCTGTCCGCCGCGAACAGCGCGCACGCCCTGCCGCCCCATGTATGGGACGCCCAGGCCGACCCGCAACTGCCGCCGCTGCATTGGGTCACCGCCACCACACGTCTGGAGCAGAACGCTCCGCGCTGCCTGATGAGCAACTCCTTTGCCTTCGGCGGCAACAACGTCAGCCTGATTATCGGAGACGCCCCATGATTGACTGGCCGCTCGCCGAACTGCTGCCCCACGCGGGCGACATGATCCTGATCGATCAGGTCCTGGCGTTCGATGAAGAGCAGATCCGCACCCGCCTCACCGTCAAACCCGATGGCCTGTTCAACCGTGCCGACGGCAGCCTGCCGGCCTGGGTCGGCATCGAAATAATGGCCCAGAGCATCGCCGCCTACGCCGGTTGCCATGCGCGCCAGAAAGGCCAGGCCGTCGAGCTGGGGTTCCTGCTCGGCACCCGCAAGTTCGAATGCAATGTGGACCACTTCCCGGCCGGCAGCGAACTGCAGATTCACGCCTTGCGCTCCCTGCAAGACGACAACGGCATGGGCGTATTCGAATGCCACCTGAGTGCCCCCGGCATCCAGGCCGTCGCCCGCCTCAACGTGTTCTGTCCGCCCCAGGCGGACAGCTACCTGAACGAATCACCCGCTTTATCAACAGGAGTCCAGCCATGACTGAATCCATACTGGTCACCGGCTCCAGCCGTGGTATCGGCCGCGCCATCGCCCTGCGCCTGGCCCAGAGCGGCTATGACCTGATCCTGCATTGCCGCAGTGGCCGCAGCGAAGCCGAGGCCGTGCAGGCCGAAGTCGAGGCCCTGGGGCGCCAGGCGCGCATCCTGCAATTCGATGTGACCGACCGCGCCAGCTGCAAGGCCGTTCTCGAAGCCGACGTGGAAGCCCACGGCGCCTACTACGGTGTGGTGCTCAACGCCGGCCTGACCCGCGACGGCGCCTTCCCGGCCCTGAGCGAAGACGACTGGGACACCGTGCTGCGCACCAACCTCGACGGTTTCTACAATGTCCTGCACCCGGTGATGATGCCGATGATCCGGCGCCGCACCGCCGGGCGTATCGTCTGCATCGCCTCGGTGTCCGGGCAGGTCGGCAACCGTGGCCAGGTCAACTACAGCGCGTCCAAGGCCGGCCTGATCGGCGCCGCCAAGGCCCTGGCCATCGAGCTGGGCAAACGCAAGATCACCGTCAACTGCGTGGCGCCAGGCCTGATCGACACTGCCATGCTCGACGAGAACGTGCCGGTGGACGAATTGCTGAAGATGATCCCGGCCCAGCGCATGGGCACCCCGGAAGAAGTCGCCGGCGCGGTGAACTTCCTGATGTCCGCCGAGGCCGCCTACATCACCCGTCAGGTGCTGGCGGTGAACGGAGGCCTGGTCTGATGAAACGTGTGGTCGTCACCGGCATGGCCGGCATCACTTCGCTGGGCAGCGACTGGGACACCATCGCCGCCAACTTCGGCGCCAACCGCAGCGGCATTCGCCGGATGGACGAATGGGATCGCTTCAGCGAACTCAATACCCGCCTGGCCGGCCCCGTGGACGACTTCAAGGTACCGGACCACTGGACCCGCAAGCAGCTGCGCAGCATGGGCCGGGTGTCGCGGCTCGCCGTGGGGGCTGCCGAGCAGGCCCTGGCCGATGCCGGCCTGCTGGGTGACGAGTCGATCAAGGACGGGCGCATGGGCGTGGCCTGTGGCTCGTCCACCGGCAGCACCGACGAGATCAAGGCGTTCGGCAACATGTTGCTGAACTCGGTCGCCGAAGGCCTCAACGCCAACTCCTACGTGCGCATGATGCCGCACACCACCGCGGCCAATATCAGCATCTTCTTCGGCCTCACCGGCCGGCTGATCCCGACGTCCAGCGCCTGCACCAGCGGCAGCCAGGGCATCGGCTACGCCTACGAGGCGATCAAGTTCGGCCGTCTGCCGCTGATGCTCGCCGGCGGCGCCGAAGAGCTGTGCCCGACCGAAGCCATGGTGTTCGACGCGCTCTACGCCACCAGCCTGAAAAACGATGCCCCGCACACCAGCCCGCGGCCCTACGACAGCGACCGCGACGGCCTGGTGATCGGCGAGGGCGGCGGCATGCTGGTGCTCGAAGAGCTGGAACACGCCCTGGCCCGCGGCGCGCATATCCATGCCGAGATCGTCGGCTTCGGCAGCAACGCCGACGGCCAGCACACCACCCGTCCGGAGCAGGCCACCATGCGCCGGGCCATGGAGCTGGCCCTGGAAGACGCCGGCCTCGAGCCTTCGGCCATCGGTTACGTCAATGGCCACGGCACCGCTACAGAACAGGGCGACATTGCCGAAACACTGGCCACCAGCAGCCTGTTCGGCAGCCGGATGCCCATCAGTTCGCAGAAGAGTTTCCTCGGCCACACCCTGGGGGCCTGTGGCGCGCTGGAGTCCTGGTTCAGCATCGAGATGCTCAACCGCGACCTCTACGTGCACACCCTCAACCTCGACACGGTCGACCCGCGCTGCGGCGAGCTGGATTACCTGCGCGGCGAATTCCGGCAGATGAGCTGCGAGTACGTGATGAACAACAACTTTGCCTTTGGCGGCGTCAACACTTCGCTGATCTTCCGCCGCTGGCCTCAATGACGTTACCCCCTGGAGAAAATGGAATGCCCTCCCTGCTTCGCGCCTGCCTGATCGTGCTGGCCCTGCTGACCTGCGTCTCGTGCACCAGCAAGCGCATGTACACCCCGGACCGGGTCCTGCCCGCCACCCTCAAGGCCGACCATGAGGAAATGAAACAGGCGATCCTGAAAAACCTGGTCGCCCGCAAGTGGACCGTGCAGCGCATCAGCCCGGAGCTGATCCAGGCCGAGATCACTGTGCGCGAGCAATACCACGTGGAAATCGACATCCAGTACGCGCCGACCCACTACAAGATCCTCTACCGCGACAGCCGTGGCATGGGCTACGCGGACGGCAAGATCCACAAGAACTACATCCGCTGGGTGCGCCTGCTGGACAAGGGCATCCTGCGCGAGCTGAAGGACAACCAGAACGAACGGACCGCGCAACAGCTGTCCAGCTCGGCCCAGGCGATTGCCGCGCCTAATTGAGCGCCAGCCGCTACCCGCTTTCTACGTCAAGGAGACCACCATGCAATTGAAGACCCTGGCCGCTGCCGCCACCCTGCTGCTCTGCACCCTGCCCGGCGTCAGCCAGGCCCGTGATACCGCGCTGTACCTGCCGTTCGACAAGGTGGTCGCCGAAGCCATCAGCACCGGCAAGATCGACGGCAGCGTGAAGTTCTACCTGGCCGGCAACCAGCCCGCCGGCAAGGTCACGGTGATCAGCGCGGGCGCGGTCACCAACAAGAAGACCAATGCCTTCAACAAGAGCGACGAAGTGGCCTGCGAATGGGTCCTGCAATCGGCGCTGATCACCCTGCACCAGGCGGCCAAGAAAGTCGGCGCCAATGCCGTGACCGACATTGCCAGCTTCTACAAGAGCAACGAGCGCAAGGACGCGAAAACCTACGAATGCCACGCGGGCGCCCTGATGGCAGGCGTCGCGCTGCGCGGCGATCTGGCGAAGGTGCAGTAAGGCGCCTGCCGATGAAATCGGCATGACCTGATCCACAGTTTCCATCCCCCGGAAACGACAAAGGGCGCCTTTCGGCGCCCTTTCACAAACAGGCTGGCTTGTCATCGCGCTCTGCCTGTCTGGCTCTGCGATGGCTGGTTGCCCAGGATCCTCAGAGTCTCACAAGTCCCTTTCGGGTACGCGCGCAGTGTCGCTCGAAGTCTGCCGCCCGGCAACCGTGGCCAATTGCCGTTTTCCACAGGAAAGTCGGTATCAGAGCCCCAAAGCCTTGCGTACAGCGGCTTTGACGGCAGCGAGCTCTTCGTCTGTAAGTTGCAAGACTCCGTAAACTCGTCGGCCATGACGGCCTTTGCGCCTGATCCGATCGAGTCGCGGCAAGCCGACCGTGGCGAGCATGTCGCACTTTGCCCAGCAGACCGTTACAACTCAGCCTTGCGGGTCAGCAGCTCGACAAAGGCCTTGGCCATTGGCGAGCGCTGGTCGGTGCGCTGCGCCAGCCACACCGCCGAGACTGCCTCGGGGTCGAGCAGCGGTCGATAGACCACGCCGTCGATACGCATGCGCTGGTAGGACGCCGGCAACACCGAGACCCCCAGCCCCGCCGCCACCAGGCCGATGATGGTCATGGCCTCGCCCGCTTCCTGGGCGAAATGCGGGGTGAAACCGACATCCCGGGCCAGGGTCAGCAACTGCGCATACAGGCCGCTGCCGTAGCTGCGCGGGAAGAACACGAAGGGTTCGTGGGCCAGGGCCGACAGCGCCAGGCCGGCTTCGCTGCCGGCCACCAGCGGGTGCTTGGAGCTAAGCACCGCCACCAGCGGTTCGCGCAGCAACTCCACCACGCTCAGGGAGTCCGGCAGCGGCAACGGCCGCATGATGCCGACCTGGATCGACTCGTCCAGTAGCGCCTCGGCCACCTGGGTGCTGCTCATCTCCCGCAGCTTCAGGTGCACGTCGGGAAAGCGCTGGCGAAAGGTGAAGATCGCCTGGGGAATGCTCGAGTTGAAAGGCGCCGACGAGGTGAAGCCGATTTTCAGCTCACCCAGCTCCCCCCGTTGCGCCCGCCGGGCCACATCCGCCGCCTTGTCGACCTGGGCCAGCACCTGTCGCGCCTCATCGAGGAACAGCCTGCCGGCCTCGCTGAGTTCGACCCGACGATTGGTGCGCTCGAACAGGCGCGCGCCGACCTCCTGCTCCAGCACCTGGATCTGCTGGCTCAAGGGCGGTTGGGAGATGCCCAAAACCTGGGCGGCGCGGCCGAAATGCAGCTCTTCGGCCACCGCGATGAAGTAACGCAGGTGACGCAATTCCATGATCGCCTCATTAGGTCGTAAAACATATCAATCAGGTCGAACAATATATTGGAAAGAAACATTAGCCAGCTATATGCTTTTTTCCATTGCCTGACCGGCTGCGCTCCCCCGAGGTCTCCCGTGAAAACCGCTGTCGCTCCACTCGCCCACGAACTCCCTCCCACCGCCCTCGATGAGGTCGTCGCGCAACTGAACGAGGTCTACATCGAAAAAGGCACGCCGATGTTCATGCGCACGGTGCTGGCGCTGTTCTCCGGCGGTTTCGCCACCTTCGCCCTGCTCTACTGCGTGCAACCGATGATGCCGCTGCTGTCCCGGGAGTTTTCCATCAACGCCGCGCAGAGCAGCCTGATCCTCTCGGTCGCCACCGGCCTGCTGGCTGTCGGTCTGCTGGTCACCGGACCGATTTCCGACCGCATCGGCCGCAAGCCGGTGATGGTGGCCGCCCTGTTCGCCGCCGCGCTGTGCACCATTGCCAGCGCCCTGATGCCGAGCTGGCACGGCGTGCTGCTGATGCGCGCGCTGGTGGGGCTGTCCCTGAGCGGCCTGGCGGCGGTGGCGATGACTTACCTGAGCGAGGAGATCCATCCGCAGCACATCGGCCTGGCCATGGGCCTGTACATCGGCGGCAACGCCATTGGTGGCATGAGCGGCCGCCTGATCACCGGGGTGCTGATCGACTTCGTCAGCTGGCACACGGCGATGTTGGTGATCGGTGGCCTGGCGCTGATCGCCGCGGCGGTGTTCTGGAAAATCCTCCCCGAATCGCGCAACTTCCGCGCCCGCTCGCTGCACCCGCGCAGCCTGCTGGACGGCTTCACCATGCACTTTCGCGATGCCGGCCTGCCGCTGCTGTTCCTTGAAGCCTTCGTGCTGATGGGCGCGTTCGTCACGCTGTTCAACTACATCGGCTATCGCCTGCTGGCCGAGCCGTATCACATGGATCAGGCCTTCGTCGGCCTGCTGTCAGTGGTGTACCTGTCGGGGATCTACAGCTCGGCGAAAATCGGCGCCCTGGCCGACCGCCTGGGGCGACGCAAAATGCTCTGGGCCACCATTTCGCTGATGCTCGCCGGCCTCGCCCTGACCATGCTCAGCCCGTTGTCGGTGGTGATCATCGGCATGCTGATCTTCACGTTCGGCTTCTTTGGCGCCCATTCGGTCGCCAGCAGCTGGATCGGCCGGCGCGCCCTCAAGGCCAAGGGCCAGGCTTCATCGCTGTACCTGTTCAGCTATTACGCCGGATCGAGCATCGCCGGGACGGCGGGCGGGGTGTTCTGGCACATGGCCGGGTGGAACGGCATCGGCCTGTTCATCAGCGCCCTGCTGGTGGTGGCGCTGCTGGTGGCCTTGAAGCTGGCCAAGCTGCCGCCGCTGGCCACTCAGTAGCCGCTAAACCAACATGCCGGCGACCAGCCCCCGCGATCCATATGCGGGGTCCGGTCGCCGGCATGGGCGATATCTGTCGATCGGCTTACTTGACGATTTCTACCAGGTCGACGTCGATCTCGCGCTTCATCAACCCCTTCTCGACCTCACCGGTCAGCCTGACCTGGGTCTTCTCGTTGAACGCCACCGGCGGCAGGTCTTCGTCGTCGATCTCAACGGTGATGGTGCCGCTGGCATCCTTGAATTCGTACTTGTCGTCGTTGTTCAGTTTCTTGACCACATGGCCCTGCAACACCACCGGCGTATCGTCCGAGGCATCGTTGGCCGCCGCGACGGTGGTGACGGCCTGGGCGCCAGGACCGGTGTAGCCGACAGCCAGGGCGGCGGTGCTGAACAGCGGGGCGAGCAACAGAACGAGGTAACGGGTTTTCATGGCAGTGATCCAATGTGGGTTTCGATAAAGCCAGATTAACCAGCCAGGCTGAATTGAAACTTAATCCGCCGGCCCTTTCCTGAAGGCAAAAAAAGCCCGGCAAATGCCGGGCTTGCTTATCAGGCCGCGATCACTGGTGATACTGCGCCGACAGTTCGTGCACCGCGCGCAGGAAGGCGCCGGCGTGCTCCGGGTCGACTTCCGGGGTGATGCCGTGGCCGAGGTTGAACACATGGCCGCTGCCCTTGCCATAGCTGGCGAGGATGCGCCCGACTTCAGCACGGATCGCTTCCGGCTTGGCATAGAGCACGGTCGGATCCATGTTGCCTTGCAGGGCGACCTTGTTGCCGACCCGTTGCCGCGCTTCGCCGAGGTCGCAGGTCCAGTCCAGGCCCAGGGCGTCGGCACCGGCGTCGGCAATGCTTTCCAGCCACAGGCCGCCGTTCTTGGTGAACAGGATTACTGGCACCTTGCGCCCTTCGTGCTCGCGGATCAGGCCGCTGACGATCTTGCGCATATAGGCCAGGGAGAACTCCTGGTAGGCCGCCGCCGACAGGTTGCCGCCCCAGGTGTCGAAGATCTGCACCGCTTGCGCACCGGCCTTGATCTGGCCGTTGAGGTAGCTGGTGACCGACTGCGCCAGCTTGTCCAGCAGCAGGTGCATGGCTTGCGGGTTGTCGTAGAGCATCGCCTTGATCTTGCGGAAGTCCTTCGACGAGCCGCCCTCGACCATGTAGGTGGCCAGGGTCCAGGGGCTGCCGGAGAAGCCGATCAGCGGCACGCGGCCGTTGAGCTCGCGGCGGATGGTGCTGACCGCGTCCATCACGTAGCCCAGGTCCTTGTGCGGATCCGGGATCGGCAGGGCCTCGATATCGGCCAGGGTGCTGATGACCTTCTTGAAACGCGGGCCTTCGCCGGTTTCGAAGTACAGGCCCTGGCCCATGGCGTCGGGGATGGTCAGGATGTCGGAGAAAAGGATGGCCGCATCCAGCTGTGGATAACGGTCCAACGGTTGCACGGTGACTTCGCAGGCGAACTCCGGGTTCATGCACAGGCTCATGAAGTCACCGGCGTTGGCACGGCTGGCGCGGTATTCAGGCAGGTAGCGCCCAGCCTGACGCATCATCCACACCGGGGTGACGTCTACGGGTTGCTTGAGCAGGGCACGAAGGAAACGGTCGTTCTTCAGGGCAGTCATGTCGGCATCCGGAAAAAAAGTGCGGGCATTTTCTCAGAGCGCGACGCAAAAGGCACGGCGAGAGCCGTGCCTTTTATCTATCGGGTCAATTGGTCGCAGGGAGAGCAGCGCCAAGTTTCAAGCTGCAAGCCCCAAGCGCCGTGGCTTTGAGCTTGCAGCTAATAGCTTGAAGCTTGTCGCTGGCGTTGTCAGACGCCCAGGTAGTCGAGGATGCCTTCGGCGGCGTTACGGCCTTCGAAGATCGCCGTCACCACCAGGTCGGAACCGCGCACCATGTCGCCACCGGCGAAGATCTTCGGGTTGCTGGTCTGGTGCTTGTACTGGCCCTGCTCCGGCGCCACGACGCGGCCCTGGCTGTCGGTCTGGATGCTGAACTGCTCGAACCACGGCGCCGGGCTCGGGCGGAAACCGAACGCGATGACCACGGCATCGGCCGGGATGACCTCTTCGGAACCCGGGATCGGCTCGGGGCTGCGACGGCCACGGGCGTCCGGCTCGCCGAGACGGGTCTCGACCACCTTCACGCCTTCGACCTTGTCTTCGCCGACAATGGCGATCGGCTGGCGGTTGTAGAGGAACTTCACACCTTCTTCCTTGGCGTTCTTCACCTCTTTGCGCGAGCCCGGCATGTTCGCTTCGTCGCGACGATAGGCACAGGTCACCGCCTTGGCGCCCTGGCGGATCGACGTGCGGTTGCAGTCCATCGCCGTGTCGCCACCACCGAGGACCACGACCTTCTTGCCCTTCATGTCGACGAAATCTTCCGGCGACTTTTCAAAGCCCAGGTTGCGGTTGACGTTGGCGATCAGAAAATCCAGCGCATCGTGCACGCCCGGCAGGTCCTCACCGGCAAAGCCGCCCTTCATGTAGGTGTAGGTGCCCATGCCCATGAACACGGCATCGTATTCTTCGAGCAGTTGCTCCATGGTCACGTCCTTGCCCACCTCGGTGTTGAGGCGGAACTCGATGCCCATGCCGCTGAAGACTTCGCGACGATTGCTCAGCACGGTCTTTTCCAGCTTGAACTCGGGGATGCCGAAAGTCAGCAGGCCGCCGATTTCCGGGTTCTTGTCGAACACCACCGGGGTCACGCCGCCGCGTACCAGCACGTCGGCACAGCCCAGGCCCGCCGGGCCCGCGCCGATCACCGCGACACGCTTGCCGGTCGGCTTGACCTTGGACATGTCCGGACGCCAGCCCATGGCGAAGGCGGTGTCGGTGATGTACTTCTCCACCGAACCGATGGTCACCGCGCCGAAGCCGTCGTTGAGGGTGCAGGCACCCTCGCACAGGCGGTCCTGCGGGCACACCCGGCCGCAGACTTCCGGCAGGGTGTTGGTCTGGTGCGACAGCTCGGCGGCGGCGAGGATGTTGCCCTCGGCCACCAGCTTGAGCCAGTTGGGAATGAAGTTGTGCACCGGGCACTTCCATTCGCAGTACGGGTTACCGCAACCCAGGCAGCGGTGGGCCTGGTCGGCCGACTGCTGGGGTTTGAAGGGTTCGTAGATCTCCACGAACTCTTTCTTGCGTTGACGCAACAGTTTCTTCTTCGGATCCTTGCGCCCGACCTCGATGAACTGGAAGTCATTATTCAGACGTTCAGCCATAGTTAAAACCTCATCAAACTCTTCAGGCGCATATCACTGCGGGTTGGCACGGGTGCTGGAAAGCAACGATTTCAAGCTGGCAGCCTTCGGCTTGACCAACCAGAAACGACGCAGGTAGTCATCGAGGTTCTCGGCCAGGTTACGGCCCCACTCGCTACCGGTTTCCTCGACGTATTCGTCCAGCACGCGCTGCAGGTGGCTGCGATAGGCTTCCATCGCTTCGCCGCTGATCCGCTGGATTTCCACCAGCTCGTGGTTGACCCGGTCAACGAAGGTGTTGTCCTGGTCGAGCACGTAGGCGAAACCGCCGGTCATGCCTGAGCCGAAGTTGTAACCGGTCTTGCCCAGCACGCAGACGAAACCACCGGTCATGTATTCGCAGCAGTGATCGCCAGTGCCTTCCACCACGGTGTGGGCACCGGAGTTGCGCACGGCGAAACGCTCGCCCGCGGTGCCGGCGGCGAACAGCTTGCCGCCGGTGGCGCCGTACAGGCAGGTGTTGCCGATAATCGCGCTGTCCTGAGTCTTGTAGGCGCTGCCTTTCGGCGGAACGATCACCAGTTTGCCGCCGGTCATGCCCTTGCCCACGTAGTCGTTGGCGTCGCCTTCGAGGTAGAGGTTCAGGCCGCCGGCGTTCCACACGCCGAAGCTCTGACCGGCAGTGCCCTTGAAGCGGAAGGTGATCGGCGCCTTGGCCATGCCCTGGTTGCCGTGGACCTTGGCAATTTCACCGGAGATCCGCGCACCGATGGAACGATCGCAGTTGCAGATGTCGAGCGCGAACTCGGCACCGCTGAGGTCGTTGATCGCAGGCTTGGCCATGGCGACCATTTTCTCGGCCAGCAGGCCCTGGTCGAACGGCGGGTTGCGATCGACCTGGCAGAACTGCGGCTTGTCCGCCGGGATATGGTCGCTGCCCAGCAACGGGGTCAGGTCCAGGTGGTGCTGCTTGGCGGTCTGGCCTTCGAGGATTTCCAGCAGATCGGTGCGACCGATCAGCTCTTCCAGCGAGCGCACGCCCAGCTTGGCCAGCCACTCACGGGTTTCCTCGGCGACGTAGGTGAAGAAGTTCACCACCATCTCGACGGTACCGATGTAGTGGTCCTTGCGCAGCTTCTCATTCTGAGTCGCGACACCAGTGGCGCAGTTGTTCAGGTGGCAGATACGCAGGTACTTGCAACCCAGGGCGATCATCGGCGCGGTGCCGAAGCCGAAGCTTTCGGCGCCGAGGATTGCCGCCTTGATCACGTCAAGGCCGGTTTTCAGGCCGCCGTCGGTCTGCACCCGGACCTTGCCGCGCAAGTCGTTGCCGCGCAGGGTCTGGTGGGTTTCCGCCAGGCCCAGTTCCCACGGCGCACCGGCGTACTTGATCGAAGTCAGCGGCGAGGCGCCGGTGCCACCGTCGTAGCCGGAGATGGTGATCAGGTCGGCATAGGCCTTGGCCACGCCAGCGGCGATGGTGCCGACGCCGGCCTCCGCCACCAGTTTCACCGAGACCAGCGCCTGCGGATTGACCTGTTTCAGGTCGAAGATCAGCTGCGACAAGTCTTCGATGGAGTAGATGTCGTGGTGCGGCGGTGGCGAAATCAGGGTCACGCCGGGTACCGCGTAACGCAGCTTGGCGATCAGGCCGTTGACCTTGCCGCCAGGCAGCTGGCCGCCTTCACCGGGCTTGGCACCCTGGGCCACCTTGATCTGCAGCACTTCGGCGTTGACCAGGTATTCCGGGGTCACGCCGAAACGGCCGGTGGCCACCTGCTTGATCTTCGAGCTCTTGATGGTGCCGTAGCGCGCCGGGTCTTCGCCGCCTTCGCCGGAGTTGGAACGCGCGCCCAGGCGGTTCATGGCTTCGGCCAGGGCTTCGTGGGCTTCCGGCGACAACGCGCCCAGGGAAATACCGGCGGAGTCGAAACGCTTGAGGATCGATTCCAGCGGCTCGACTTCGCTGATGTCCATCGGCGTGTCCAGGGTCTTCACCTTGAACAGGTCGCGGATCATCGACACCGGGCGGTTATCCACCAGCGCGGTGTATTCCTTGAACTTGGCGTAGTCGCCCTGCTGCACGGCGGCTTGCAGGGTATTGACCACATCCGGGTTGTAGGCGTGGTATTCGCCACCGTGGACGAACTTCAGCAGGCCGCCTTGCTGGATCGGCTTGCGCGGGCTCCAGGCTTCGGCTGCCAGGGCTTTCTGCTCGGCTTCGATGTCGACGAAACGCGCGCCCTTGATGCGGCTCGGCACGCCACGGAAGCTCAGCTCGCAGACTTCCTCGGACAGGCCGATGGCCTCGAACAGCTGCGCACCGCGGTAGGACGCGATGGTCGAGATGCCCATCTTCGACAGGATCTTCAGCAGGCCCTTGGTGATGCCCTTGCGGTAGTTCTTGAACACCTCGTAGAGGTCGCCCAGCACTTCACCGGTACGGATCAGGTCGCCCAGCACTTCGTAGGCCAGGAACGGATAGACCGCCGAGGCACCGAAACCGATCAGCACCGCGAAGTGATGCGGATCGCGCGCGGTGGCGGTTTCCACCAGGATGTTGGAGTCGCAGCGCAGGCCCTTCTCGGTCAGGCGGTGGTGCACCGCGCCGGTGGCCAGGGAAGCGTGGATCGGCAGCTTGCCCGGGGCGATATGACGGTCGCTGAGCACGATCTGGGTGCGACCGGCGCGCACGGCTTCTTCGGCCTGGTCGGCCACGTTGCGGATCGCTGCTTCCAGGCCGAGGCTTTCCTCGTAGTTCAGGTCGATGACCTGACGCTCGAAGCCCGGACGGTCGAGGTTCATCAGCGAGCGCCACTTGGCGGGCGAGATCACTGGCGAGCTGAGGATCACGCGGGAAGCGTGCTCAGGCGATTCTTGGAAGATGTTGCGCTCGGCACCGAGGCAGATCTCCAGCGACATGACGATAGCTTCGCGCAGCGGGTCGATCGGCGGGTTGGTGACTTGGGCGAACTGCTGGCGGAAGTAGTCGTACGGCGTGCGCACACGCTGGGACAGCACGGCCATCGGCGTGTCGTCGCCCATGGAGCCGACCGCCTCGTAGCCTTGCTCGCCCAGAGGACGCAGCACCTGATCACGCTCCTCGAAGGTGACCTGGTACATCTTCATGTACTGCTTGAGCTGGTCGACGTCGTAGAACGCCGAACCGTGGTCATTGTCTTCCATGGTCGCCTGGATGCGCAGGGCATTCTTGCGCAGCCATTGCTTGTACGGATGACGGGACTTCAGGCGGTTGTCGATGGCGTCGGTGTCGAGGATCTGCCCGGTTTCGGCGTCCACGGCGAAGATCTGGCCCGGGCCGACCCGGCCCTTGGCGATCACGTCTTCGGGCTGGTAGTTCCAGACGCCGATTTCCGAAGCCAGGGTGATGAAACCGTTCTTGGTGGTGACCCAGCGCGCCGGGCGCAGGCCGTTACGGTCGAGCAGGCAGACGGCGTAGCGGCCGTCGGTCATGACCACGCCCGCGGGGCCGTCCCACGGTTCCATGTGCATGGAGTTGTATTCGTAGAACGCGCGCAGGTCGGCGTCCATGGTCTCGACGTTCTGCCACGCTGGCGGAATGATCATCCGCACGCCACGGAACAGGTCGATGCCACCGGTGACCATCAGCTCCAGCATGTTGTCCATGCTCGAGGAGTCGGAACCCACGCGGTTGACCAGCGGGCCGAGTTCTTCCAGATCCATCAGGTCATTGGTGAACTTGGTGCGCCGGGCCTGGGCCCAGTTGCGGTTGCCGGTGATGGTGTTGATCTCGCCGTTGTGGGCGAGGAAGCGGAACGGCTGCGCCAGCGGCCATTTCGGCAGGGTGTTGGTGGAGAAGCGCTGGTGGAACACGCAGATCGCGGTCTGCAGGCGCGGGTCACCCAGGTCCGGATAGAAGGCGGCCAGGTCGGCCGGCATCATCAGGCCTTTATAGATGATGGTCTTGTGGGAAAAGCTGCAGATGTAGTGGTCGGTATCGGCGGCGTTGGCCACCGACGAGCGACGACGGGCGCTGAACAACTTGACCGCCATGTCCTGGTCGCTCAGGCCTTCACCGCCGATGTAGATCTGTTCGATCTGCGGCAGGCGCTCCAGGGCCAGGCGGCCGAGAACGCTGGTATCGATCGGCACTTTGCGCCAGCCGATCAGTTGCAGGCCTTCGGCCAGGATCTCGCGGTTCATGTTCTCGCGAGCGGCTTCGGCCTTGGCCGGATCCTGGTTGAAGAAGACCATGCCCACGGCATATTGCTTGGGCAATTCGACACTGAAGGTTTCCTGGGCAATGGCTCGCAGGAACGCGTCAGGCTTCTGAATCAGCAGACCGCAACCGTCGCCGGTCTTGCCGTCCGCGTTGATCCCACCGCGGTGGGTCATGCAGGTCAGGGCCTCGATGGCCGTTTGCAAAAGGGTATGACTGGGTTCGCCCTGCATATGGGCTATCAGGCCGAAACCGCAGTTATCCTTGAATTCATCTGGTTGGTACAGACCTGCTTTCATAGACACTTTCTCACCAGGCTGCCTCTTATCGAGACAAATTTCTTTTCAATTCAACCAGTTACCATCCACGCCGAACGTACGCCGGCTTTGCGGGGGCAAAAGGGAGGTCATTGTACACACCGACACAGACGCTCACAAATTTGGCGACGAAATGTCGCAAATCTATGTCGCATTTATGAAAGGTTTAAAGCGATATGCTGTGCTAGTCAAAACTTTTTTAGTTCGGACCGCGACGACTCAAAAGCTACTGTGACGCAGACACCACAAGGCACGCGGCCTTGAAGGCAGCATGCGCATGCGGATTTTTTTGAGGTGCTGGGAGAGGCGGCCTGGGTAAGGCCGCCGAATCTTCAGCGAGTTGCTGCCAGTTCCTGTTGGACGCTGGCGACAGTGCGAGGCCAAGGTTTACCAGCCTGAACCTTCGCTGGCAAGGCCTTGATAGCGGTAACGGCTGCATCACGGCTGCTGAAGCTGCCGTAAGTGATCACATACAGCGGTTTGCCGTTGAGGACTTTCTTGAAATAACGGTACTGGGCGCCCTGTTCCTTGACGAAGTTCTGCGCGGTGGCTTCGGAACTGGTGCCAAGGATCTGCACGACGTAGTTGCCTGGCGCCTGGCCGGCGTACCAGCTACCGCCAGTAGCGGCCTTGGCCACGGTGACAGGCTTCTCGGCTGGCTTGGCGGCCGGTGCGGCCGGTTTGCTGACTGGAGCAGGAGCAGGCTTGACCACCGGAGCCGGCTTGGCGGCAGCGACCTGGGTCGGCGCCGGGGTCGGACGAACTTCAGGCGTCGGCGCCGGACCGGCCGGCACGCCGGCTGGCGGTGCAATGGTGGTCACGGTCGGTGGCGTGGCGCTGGAGCCTTCCACCGGCACGCCATCGTCACCCTCGGTGATCCCGCCTGCGGCTTCGGCCAGAGGACCGCGCATCACCGGTTGCGACTGGCCGACCAATGGCAGCGGCATGGGCTGGGAAGAGCCGTTGAACTCGACAGCCGGGCTGCCATTGCTGTTCGGTTGCGGTGTCTGGCCCAGCGGCAGCTGCGCCTGTTCGTTGGCTGGCGCACCAGCAGTGCTTGGTGCCTTGCTGCGACCCGGCATCAGCCAGGCAGCGGCAACGGCTACCACTACGACTGCGGATATCGCCAATACGTGTTTCTTCGGCATATTGAACCCCATACTTGGACGCTTGACCGCTGAGCGGCTGGCAATCATGGCTTCGATCATTGCATCCCGGGCGACCTGGTTGATGTTGCCAGGCCAGCCATCGGAGCCTTCGTGAATATCACTGATCTGATCCGCGGAGAAAAGTTCGATACCGCGCCCTGCGCCTTCGAGACGCTGCGCCAGGTATTCACGGGTTTCTTCTTCGGTGTAGGGCTGCAGTTCGATGACATGGAAGCGCTCTTCTTCCGCGCTCAGCAGCTCCAGGCCGGCAATCAGCGACGACTCGCCGAACAGGAACACATGCGGACGACCTTCCGGCGCACCGGCGGCGAGCGCCAGCAGCGCCTCGAGCGCCGATTCGTCGAGCTGCTCGGCGTCATCCACCAGCAGATAGACTTCCTGGCCGGTCAGCGCCAGCTGCACCACTTGCGCCAGGATCGGGCCGATCTCGGCCTGCTCGACGTTCAGCGCCTGGGCCACCTGGCGCAGCACGCCTGCCGCATCGCCGGCACCACGGGCGGAAACCACCACGCTCTGTACCGATTGCTTGTTGGTGCTGGCGACCAGCGCCTGGCGCAGCAGCGTCTTGCCGCTGCCCTGCGGGCCGGTCACGACCAGCAGCAGTTGGCTGTAGCGCGCCAGATGGTGCAACTGCCCCAGCACCGGCTTGCGCTGGGCGGGGAAAAACTTGAAGCCAGGCACCCGTGGAGCAAAAGGGTCATGGCTCAACTGATAGTGGCCGAGGAAAGCCTCGTCGGCATGCAAACTAGTCATGGGGATCTTATTAACCTTTAAGCTGAGCCAGGGCGCGGTAATCCGCTCCCAGCGTGGCCTGTAAAACCTCTTTCGGATAATCGTCGGTCACTACGGCTTCGCCCATGCGGCGCAACAGCACCAGACGCAAACGACCATCGATCACTTTCTTGTCAATTGCCATGTGTTCGAGAAAATCCGCTTCGGTCATTTCCTCGGGCGGAATGACCGGCAAGCCCGCGCGCTGGAACAGGCGAATACCGCGGTCACGCTCCTCGGCGGTGATCCAGCCGAGGCGTGCGGACATCTCCAGCGCCATTACGGTGCCAGCAGCGACCGCTTCACCATGCAGCCAGACACCATAGCCCATGTGGGTTTCGATGGCGTGGCCGAAGGTATGCCCCAGGTTCAGCGTGGCGCGCACGCCGGACTCACGCTCGTCGGCACCGACCACGGCCGCCTTGGCCGCGCAGGAGCGTTCGATGGCATAGGTCAGCGCCTGCTGGTCGAGGGCTCGCAAGCGGTCGACGTTGTCTTCGAGCCAGGTCAGGAAGGGCTCGTCGCAGATCAGACCGTACTTGATGACTTCCGCCAGGCCAGCCGACAGCTCGCGGGCCGGCAGGGTATTGAGCGAGGCGGTATCGATCAGCACCACGTTCGGCTGATAGAAGGCGCCGACCATGTTCTTGCCCAGCGGATGGTTGATACCGGTCTTGCCGCCCACCGACGAATCGACCTGGGACAGCAAGGTGGTAGGAATCTGGATGAAATCGACGCCGCGCTGGTAGCAGGCAGCGGCAAAGCCGGCCATGTCGCCGATCACCCCGCCGCCGAGGGCGATGATCGTGGTGCGGCGGTCGTGCCGTGCGGTCAGCAGGCCATCGAAAATAAGCTGCAGGGTTTCCCAGTTCTTGAATGCTTCGCCGTCGGGCAGAACCACCGAGATCACCGAGAACTGCGCAAGGCTGCGTTTCAGACGCTCAAGGTACAGCGGCGCTACGGTTTCATTGGAAACGATCGCCACTTGCCGCCCGGCGATGTGCGGAGCCAGCAACTCGGGCCGGTCCAACAAACCTTCGCCAATATGAATCGGGTAGCTGCGCTCGCCTAGATCGACCTTAAGTGTCTGCATGTGTCCCCACAGTGAAATGGAAGCTGGTGTCCTGCCTTACATTAACGACGGGCATCACCTGGTTTTCTGACGCCGCGCAATAGCCATGCGCCACAACCGCAAGCGATCACGGCAAGGCGCCGAGGATAGCGCATTTCACGCTGCGCATTAACGGGGAGGCAGTTGCTGCAGGCGGTCCAGTATGTCCAGCACCACCATGCGCGGTGGCCGCTCATCGGTTTCAACCACCAGGTCGGCGATTTCCCGATAAAGCGGATCGCGAATCGCCAACAGGTCCCGCAGGGTCTTCGCCGGATCGGCCGTGCGCAGCAGCGGTCGATTGCGATCCCGGGCGGTACGACCGACCTGCTGCTCCACCGAGGCATGCAGATAGACCACACGCCCCCCGGCATGCAGCGCCAGGCGATTGGCTTCACGCATCACCGCGCCGCCGCCGGTCGCCAGGACCACGCCATCGGCGGAGCACAGCTCGGCGATCATGGCCTGTTCCCGATCACGAAAGCCCGGTTCGCCTTCCTTATCGAAGATCCACGGGATATTGGCGCCCGTGCGCAACTCAATTTCCTTATCGGAATCTTTGAATGGCAGGCGCAGCTCTTTGGCCAGCAAGCGACCAATGGTGCTTTTGCCAGCCCCCATTGGCCCAACAAGAATCAAATTTCGCACAGAATCAACGACTCACAGCAATCGCCTGGTTGTTCATGATACGCGGAGTGAG
Organism: Pseudomonas sp. B3G-3; assembly: GCF_028640915.1. NCBI lineage: Bacteria > Pseudomonadati > Pseudomonadota > Gammaproteobacteria > Pseudomonadales > Pseudomonadaceae > Pseudomonas > Pseudomonas sp. B3G-3. The sequence continues at coordinate 182,189 of NZ_JAQZAB010000107.1, forward strand.
AAATACCAGCAGCTCGGATTTTTTCTCCGACACCACGTCACGCCTGAAAAGGCGGCCAAGATACGGCACATCGCCTAGAAATGGCACCTTATCTACAACCTTGCTTTGCGTATTGGAGAAAACCCCACCGATAACGATGGTTTCTCCGTCGTTGATCAGGACCTTGGCGTTGACCTCGTTCTTCTTGATCGGCGGCACGTCCTGGACCTTGTTCAGGTAGTCCGGCTCGTCCTTGGTGACCTTGACCTCCATGATGATGCGGTTATCCGGGGTGATCTGCGGCGTCACCTCCAGGGACAGCGAAGCCTCCTTGAACGACACCGAAGTCGCCCCGCTGGAGGCGGCTTCCTGATAGGGGATTTCCGTACCCTTGAGGATCTTCGCCGTCTCCTTGTCGGAGGTGACCACCTTGGGCTGGGAGACGATTTCACCGTTACCGGTCTTTTCCATGGCTGTCAGCTCAAGGTCCAGCAACACGTTGTCGGTGATGAAGGCGATACCCAGGCCGGAGGTATTGGCGGTGGTGCCCAGGTCGACGAACGGTGAGTTGCTGCTGGTACTGCCTGGCGTGCCTATGGTGGAAGAGGCGTTGGTGCCGTTGCTAACCCCCGAGGCATTCCAGTTGCCCTGGTTCTGGATCGAGCCACCCCAGCGCACGCCCAGGCTTTTGTCGTAGTCGACGTTGGCCTCGACGATCCGCGCCTCGATCATCACCTGGCGCACCGGGATATCCAGCTGGCTGACAATCCGCCGCAGCTCGTCCAGGCGCTCCCGGGTCTGGTAGGCAATGATGTTGTTGGTCCGCTCATCGACCGTGATCGAACCACGCTCGTCAGACTTGTCCTCAGCGCGGGTGACCGACTGGAACAGCTTGGCGATCTCCGCCGCCTTGGCATAGTTGACCTGCAGCAGTTCACGCCGCAGCGGCTCGAGATCGGCGATCTGCTTCTGCGACTCCAGCTCCTGGCGTTCGCGGGCCGCGATTTCATCGGCTGGCGCCACCAGCAACACATTGCCCACCTTGCGCTTGTCCAGCCCCTTGGTCTTGAGCACCAGATCGAGAGCCTGGTCCCACGGCACATTCTGCAGGCGCAAGGTAATGCCGCCCTGCACCGTATCGCTGGCCACCAGATTGAGGTTGGTGAAGTCGGCGATCAGTTGCAGCACCGAGCGGACCTCGATGTCCTGGAAGTTCAGCGAGAGCTTTTCGCCGTTATAGGCCGAGCGCTCGGTGTTGCGTTTCTGCAGATCGCCCGAAGTCTTCGGCCTGACACTTACCGTGAGCTTGTTGTCCGTCTGGTAGGTCGAGTAATCGAAGGTGCCGCCGGGCTCGATGGTGACGATGGCCTTGCCGGACTCCGCCCGGGCGCTGACGAATTGCACGGGAGTGGCGAAGTCCTTGACGTCCAGCCTGACCCGCAGGGGTTCTGGCAGACGGGCCTTGGCGAAGGTAAGGACGAGCTTGCCGTCGCGTTCCTGGATATCCGGGCTCATTCCCGAGTCGGAGAGGTCGATCAGTACATTGCCTTCACCCTGCTCGCCGCGCTGGAAATCCACACTGCGAATCGACCGCCCCGCCGAAGCCGTGGCCTTGGCCCGCCCGGACGCGACAGCCGGCTGCCCCGGTGCACTCTGCGCCACCGTCGCCCCCTGGCCGATCACCACAAACAGCTGATTGCCGGCGACTCGAGTGCTGTAGGGCGCCAGCGCGACCAGATTGACCACCACCCGGGTACGCGGCCCCGATTCGACCACCGTCACGCTGCGCGCATTGCCATTGCCCAGATCGCGGCTCTTGTTCGCCAGCTGGCTGACGACACCCGGCAGATCGAGGGCGATCCGCGCCGGCTGGTCGGTGGTATAACCCCGCGGCTCGGGCACCGGCCCATCGAAGGTGAGTTTCAACTCCAGGCGATCCCCCGGCAGCGCCGCGACATCCAGGGCCTTGAGGCTGGCCGCCATGGCCATCGGTGAAAGCAGCGCCATCCATAGCGCAATACCGAAGGCTGAAAAGATCCTGTTCATGATGCGAGTTCCACTATGAGTGTTCTTTTAATGGAATGGTCCGTGGTCGCTCCAGCCACGCTCCCGCTCCATCGGGAACAATCTCGACCACGTCGACCTGTGAATCGCTGATCGCGACAATCCGCCCATCGTTACGCCCCAGGTAGTCGCCGACCTTCAGCCGATGCACACCACCGGCACCGCGCAACAACGCAAAGACGCCAGAGGCATTGGAAAGGGTGCCCACCATCTCGAACTGCTCGATGCTGAAGCCCTCGAGATACTGCTTGCTGCGGCTCGGATCCGGCCTGACCGCGGGCGAGCCTGCCCGGCGTGCCGCCAGGTCCACCCGAACCGCAGGCTGAAACGGGCTGCGCAAGGGTGCGGCGTTGTAGGTGAACGTTGGGTAAGACCCGAATGCCGGAATTGGTTCAATCTCTCCGGGCGGCCGTAGCCGCACCTCGTTCATGTAGGCATCCAGATCGCTGAAGTCGTCATTGCCGCCACAACCGGCCAGCCCGACAAATGCCAGCACGAGCAACAAGCCGCGAACGCGCTTCATGGACGGGGCACCTTGTAGCGGTAAGTCCTGGCCAGAATGTTCATGCGCAGCTTCGAGCCGACTTCCGGCGTGACCGGTTTGATCTCGAAATCATGCAGGGTGACGATTCGCGGCAAGCCGGCCACGCCGCTGACGAAAGTTGCCAGCTCGTGGTACCCACCGGTGACCGTGATCTGGATCGGCAATTCTACATAGAACGGCTGGACCACCTCAGGCAACAGCTTGATCTCTTCGAACTCCAGCCCGCTGCCAAGCCCGGTGCGACTGATATCTTCCAACAGCCCCGGCACTTCGGTATCGCTGGGAAGCTGGCGCAGCATGAGGTCAAAGGCGGTTTCCATGGCCTTCATCTGTTCGGTGTAAGGCCCCAGGTTGGCCACCAGGCGCGCCTTGCTGGCGAACTGCTGTTTCAGCACGGCCTCGTCCGCCCGGCGCTGGTCGAGTTGCAGCAACAGATCCTTGAGGTACAGGTTGTAACCAAGGGCCAGCACCAGCAGCATGACCAGCGCCGAGACCACGCCTTTGACCAGCGCGGGCCAGCCCCCCATGTTGCTCATGTCCAGCTCGCCGAGATCGATCCGGCGCATCTGCGCCCACCCGCCGGAAAGGCTCATTGCCCACCCTCGCCCATGGCGGGCCGGGTCTGATGGACGGTCAGCTGAAACACATTGGCCTGGTCGGCGTTGTCCGCCCCGGCGGCCTTGACCTCCGTCAGGCTCGGCGCGTCGAACCAGTCGGAGGCGTCCAGATTGCGCATCAGGTCCGAAACACGATGGTTCGATTCGGCCGCCCCGGTGATGGAGAGGGTCTGCCCGCTCATCCTGACATCGGTGAAATACACCCCGTCCGGCAGGGTGCGGGCCAACTGGTCGAATACCCGCGCGCTGGTGGAGCGATTGCCTTGCAGGTCCTGGATGATCTTCATCCGTTCCACCAACTGCTCGCGATGCAGCTTCAGCTCGCCGATCTTGGCGATCCGCTGATCGAGCAAGGTTATTTGAGCGCCTACATGATTGTTGCGCGCCAGCTGCCTGTCGATCGCCCGGTCGATGATCCTGTCGCCCGCGAACAGCGCACCCAGGGCCACCGCCGCAGCCGCTGCCAGGCCCAGGAGAAAGTGGCGACGCCGTTGTTCACGCCGCGCCTCACGCCAGGGAAGAAGATTGATCCGCGCCATCAGTCAAAACTCCGCAAGGCCAGCCCACAGGCGATCATCAAGGATGGAGCCTCGCTGGCCAGGGCCGCGGCGTCGACCTTGCCGCCGATGCTCATGCCAGCGAAGGGGTTGGCGATCAGCACAGGCAAGCCCAGGCGCTGCTCGATCAACGGCGCAAGTCCCGGAACCGAGGCGCTGCCACCCGCCAACAGGATAGAGTCGACCTGGCGCTGCGGGCCGGAGGCCTGGAAAAACTGCAACGAGCGCGAAACCTGCTGCGCCACCGCCTCCTGAAAGGGTTGCAGCACCTCACTGGCGTAATCGTCCGGCAGGCCGCCCTGCTTTTTCGCCAGGCCGGCCTCTTCTTTCGACAGCCCGTAACGACGCTGGATGTGCTCGGTCAGTTGGTGCCCACCAAACAACTGCTCGCGGGAATAGATGATCTGCCCTTCATGCACAACGCTCAGGGTGGTCAGGGTGGCTCCGATATCGACCAGCGCCACAGTCCGGGCAACCGACGCCCCGGCCGCCAGGGCGAACGAGCGCTCCAGCGCGCAGACCTCCAGGTCCACCACCCGCGCCGTCAGCCCGGCGAGCTCCAGCGCCGCCTCGCGAACTTCGATGTGTTCCTTGCGACAAGCCGCCAACAGCACATCGACGCGTTCGGGATTGCGCGCCGAATAGCCGAGGACGTCGAAATCGATGGCGGCCTCATCCAGCGGATAGGGGATGTACTGGTCGGCGTCGACCTTGAGCTGGCTCTCCCGATCGTCATCGCAAAGCCCGGCCTCCATCTCGATGACCTTGCTGATCACCGCCGAGCCGGCCATCGCCAGCGCCGCGTGCTTCGCTCCCGGCCGGGCCCTGGCCAGCAGGCGAGACAAGGCATGCCCCACCCCTTCGGGCTCGACGATGTTTTTTTCGACCACGGCGTTGGCCGGCAACGGCTCCACCCCATAGGCCTCGACCCGAAAACGGCCGCCGACCCGGCTCAATTCAAGAAGCTTGACCGAGGTGGAGCTGATATCGATCCCCAGAAGGGAACTCGCCTTTTTACTGAAGAGTCCTAGCACTACCAATTCCCTATGACTATCCGTGACTTACGGACTCTGGAATGTCCATTGCGTTCAATCACCCCGTCTTGACAGACGGGCAAATGACGCCCTCTACGGAAAAATGCTTATAATGCCCAGCGATTTTTCCGCGATTTATCTGCTGCGTGAGCCGATTCCTGACTGTGAATACCTGACGCCTAATTCATTCCTTTCTCTGGAAATCCAAAAGCCTTGATTCGTCTGCTGAAGTTTTTCGGGTGGTCCATCGTCGCTGTGTTCTGCGGGCTGCTCCTCGCTCTCTCCGGCGCGTTTCTCTATCTTAGTCCTGGGTTACCGTCGGTAGAGGCGCTCAGAAGTATCCAGTTGCAGATTCCCCTGCGGGTGTACAGCAGCGACGGCAAGTTGATCGCAGAATTCGGTGAAATGCGCCGCATTCCGATCCGTTTCGCCGACATTCCCCCCAACTTCATTAATGCGTTACTAAGTGCTGAAGACGACAATTTCGCCAACCACTACGGCGTCGATCCCAGCAGCCTGATGCGCGCCGCGACCCAACTGATCAAGAGCGGGCACATCCAGTCCGGCGGCAGCACCATCACCATGCAGGTGGCGAAGAACTTCTTCCTGAGCAGCGAACGCAGCTTCTCGCGCAAGACCACCGAGATCCTCCTGGCCCTGCAAATCGAGCGCCAACTGACCAAGGACGAGATCCTCGAGCTGTACGTCAACAAGATCTACCTGGGTAACCGCGCCTACGGCATCGAAGCCGCCGCGCAGGTGTACTACGGCAAGTCGATTCGCGATGTCAGCCTGGCGCAGATGGCCATGATCGCCGGCCTGCCCAAGGCACCGTCGCGCTTCAACCCGCTGGCCAACCCGGCGCGCAGCAAGGAGCGCCGCGACTGGATCCTGGGGCGCATGTACAAGCTCGGCAAGATCAGCGAGGCCGATTACCAGGCCGCCGTGGCCGAGCCGCTGAACGCCAGCTACCACGTACCGACGCCGGAAGTGAACGCACCGTACGTCGCCGAGATGGCCCGCGCCGAGATGGTCGGTCGTTATGGCAGCGATGCCTACACCGAAGGTTTCCGCGTCACCACCACGGTACCGAGCGACCTGCAGGAACTGGCCAACACCGCCGTCCATGAAGGCCTGATCACCTACGACCAGCGCCATGGCTATCGCGGCCCCGAATCGCGCCTGCCCGGCAAGACCCACGCCGCCTGGGCCCAGGAACTGACCAAGCAACGCAGCATCAGCGGCCTGGAGCCGGCGATCGTCACCCAGGTCGACAAGAACGGCCTGCAGGTACTGACCCGCACCGGCGAAGAGCACGTGGGCTGGGACAGCATGAAATGGGCGCGTCCGTTCCTGAACACCAACAGCATGGGCCCAGCGCCCAAGCAGCCGAGCGATGTCGCCCAGGTCGGCGACCTGATTCGCGTGCAGCGCCAGGCGGACAACTCGCTCAAGTTCCGCCAGATCCCGGTCGTTCAGGGCGCGCTGGTGTCCCTCGACCCGCAAAACGGCGCCATTCGCTCGCTGGTGGGCGGTTTCGCCTTCGAGCAGAGCAACTACAACCGGGCACTGCAGGCCAAGCGCCAACCCGGCTCCAGCTTCAAGCCGTTCGTCTATAGCGCCGCGCTGGACAATGGCTACACCGCCGCCAGCCTGGTGAACGATGCACCGATCGTCTTTGTCGACGAGTACCTGGACAAGGTCTGGCGCCCGAAAAACGACACCAACACCTTCCTCGGCCCGATCCGCATGCGCGAGGCGCTGTACAAGTCGCGTAACCTGGTTTCGATCCGCCTCCTGCAAAGCCTGGGCGTGGACCGCACCATCGACTACATCAGCAAGTTCGGCTTCAACAAACAGGACCTGCCGCGCAACCTGTCGCTGGCCCTGGGCACCGCGACCCTGACCCCGATGGAAATCGCCACCGGCTGGAGCGTTTTCGCCAACGGCGGCTACAAGGTCACGCCATACATCATCGACAAGATCGAAAGCCGTAATGGCGAAACCCTGTTCACCGCCAACCCGCCGAGCGTACCGACTGGCGACACGGCCAGCAGCGGGATCGCGGCACCGACAGAACAGAGCTTCACGGTGAACAACGTCCCGGGCGAAACCCCGAGCCAGGCTCCTGTACAGGCGCCGGCGGTGGCCGAACGCATCATCGACGGGCGTACCACCTACATCCTCAACAGCATGCTGGAAGACGTGATCAAGCTCGGCACCGGGCGACGCGCCCTGGCCCTGGGCCGCACCGACCTGGCCGGCAAGACCGGGACCACCAACGAATCCAAGGACGCCTGGTTCTCCGGCTACAACGCCGACTACGTGACCACGGTCTGGACCGGTTTCGACCAGCCGGAAAGCCTGGGCCGCCGCGAATACGGCGGCACCGTGGCCCTGCCGATCTGGATGAACTACATGGGCGCCGCCCTCAAGGACAAGCCGGCCCATACCCAGGCCGAGCCGGAAGGCATTCTCAGCCTGCGGGTCGATCCGGTCAGCGGCCGCGCCGCGACACCGGGCACGCCGAACGCCTACTTCGAACTGTTCAAGAGCGAAGACACACCGCCTTCGGTCAACGAACTGGGCAATGGCTACGCCCCTGGCAGCCCGCTGCCGGCGGACGAGTCGGCGCCGATCGACCTGTTCTAAAGAGCAGCTACAAGCTGCGAGCTTCAAGCTGCAAGGAGGAGCGACACTGCCTCCTCTTGCAGCTTGAGGCTTGAAACTTCCCCATAAAAAAACCCGGCTCGAAGGCCGGGTTTTTTATGGACTGCTATTAACCGTTGAACACGTCATCCACGCTTTTCAGCGGGTAGTTCTTCGGATACGGCAGGGTCGCCACGCCGGTCTCGATCGCGGCCTTGGCCACGGCGTCGGAGATCACGGTGATCAGGCGGGCATCCATTGGCTTCGGAATGATGTACTCACGACCGAATTCCAGCTTGATGCCGCCGTAGGCGTCGCACACTTCCTGAGGCACCGGCAGCTTGGCCAGTTCGCGCAGGGCGTTGGCCGCGGCCACTTTCATTTCTTCGTTGATGCGCTTGGCGCGAACGTCCAGGGCACCGCGGAAGATGAACGGGAAGCCCAGCACGTTGTTGACCTGGTTCGGGTAGTCCGAACGACCAGTGGCCATGATCACGTCGCTGCGGGTGGCGTGCGCCAGCTCCGGGGCGATTTCCGGATCAGGGTTCGAGCAGGCGAACACGATCGGGTTGGCAGCCATGGAGCTCAGGCCTTCGGCGCTCAGCAGGTTCGGGCCGGACAGGCCAACGAACACGTCGGCACCTTTCAGGGCGTCAGCCAGGGTGCGCTTGTCGGTCGTGTGGGCGAAGACCGCCTTGTACTGGTTCAGGTCGTCGCGCTCGGAGTGGATCACGCCGGTACGGTCGACCATGAAGATGTTTTCGATCTGGGCGCCCATGCTCACCAGCAGCTTCATGCAGGAGATGGCGGCGGCACCGGCGCCCAGGCAGACGATCTTCGCGTCCGGCAGGGTTTTGCCAGCGATTTCCAGGGCGTTGATCATGCCGGCCGCGGTCACGATAGCGGTGCCGTGCTGGTCATCGTGGAATACCGGAATGTCGCACTGCTCGATCAGGGCGCGCTCGATCTCGAAGCACTCTGGCGCCTTGATGTCTTCCAGGTTGATGCCACCGAAGGTGATGGAGATGCGCTTGACGGTGTCGATGAAGGCTTGCGGGCTTTCGGAGTCGACTTCGATGTCGAATACGTCGATGCCGGCGAAGCGCTTGAACAGCACGCCCTTGCCTTCCATCACCGGCTTGGAAGCCAGTGGGCCGAGGTTACCCAGGCCGAGAATCGCGGTGCCATCGGAAATGACTGCAACCAGGTTGCCCTTGCCGGTGTATTTGTAGGCCAGTTCAGGGTCGCGGGCGATTTCGCGTACTGGTTCGGCTACGCCGGGGCTGTAGGCCAGCGACAGGTCGCGGGCGGTAGCGGTGGCCTTGGTGAGCTCGACACTCAGTTTCCCTGGACGGGGATTGGCGTGATATTCGAGAGCGGCAGTTTTCAGATCAGACATGTGGGCATTCCGCTTTTTACTGTTGGACAGACGGACCGCCGAGGATACGCGTGTCGCAAAGTCCCTACAAGACTGGTCAGTCACCCCTGTCAAGGCCCGCAGGCTACGACTTTGGGCCAAGAGCCACGGAACACAAGGGATAGACTGTTCACAATCGAAATAAAAAATGTCTACAATTTTTTATTTATTGAACCAGCTGGAACATTCCGGGATGGGTCAGCGGCAACATCCAGCGCGCCTGACCCGATTTCAAGCCACCCTTGCGCGAACGGTCAAGCACCCAGCCGCGCGCCTCGATCCGCTGTCCCGGCAGGCGATCCAGCTGCGCGACATCGAATTGGCCAAGCAGATTGGGTGCAATGCGCAATACAACCGAATCCTGCAATTCGATCCAGATGCCGCCCCGATTGCGTTGCACCTTGCTCACCCGGCCACTGAGCAGCGCAAAACCGGAGGCCTTTATCTGATCCGCTTTCAGTACAGACGATTGCCGCCACAGCCCCAGCCGGGACTGGCGAGCACTGCGCTCGGCGGCTTGCTGGCAGCCGAACAAATCGACGTTCGGCGCTACCGCCACCTGGTATCCCAGGCCTTCGGCAAGCAATTGCGCTTCAAGGTTGGCGCCATCGGCGCCATAGACATGGGCCAGGGTCCGCCCATAGTGATCTTTGCTTTCCCGACCGGGAAGCAGGCCGACCCGGCCGTTGCTGGCCTTCACCAACGCCTGCAGGCGCTGGCGGGCGGCAACCGCGAAGGGCTCGTCGGTGCGGTTTTGCCCAGCTCCGGCGCATTGAGGCCGATCATGCGCACGCTGCGACCATCGGTGAGGCGCAAGGTGTCGCCATCGACCACCCGCTGGACCTGCACGGAGGCCAACCCAACCGGCGCCGGGCAGAACGCCTGGGCGCTGGAGAGCCAAATCGCGGACATAAAAAAGGCGCCCGCAAGGGACGCCTTTTTCATCAGCGAGGAAAAGCTGAAACAGCTTTCCAGACCGATCAGCCTTAGGCCTTTTTCGCGCCGAAAGCGCCGAAACGGTCGGCGAACTTCTGAACGCGGCCGCCGGTATCCAGAGTCTTCTGCTTACCGGTGTAGAACGGGTGGCACTCGTTGCAAACGTCGATCGCCAGCGGCTTAGCGTAGGTCGAACGAGTTTCGAACTTGTTGCCGCAGCTGCAGGTCACGGCAACTGCTGGGTATTCTGGATGGATATCGGCTTTCATGGTGTCTTCCTCAGGCTAGCGTGCCGCCACCCAACACTATTGTTGAATACCGCACGTAATTAGGCCGCGGATTCTACCAGACCTTTGCGATCACGCAAGCTGTCCCTCGCACCGACCGTCTGCTAGGCTCCGGGCCTTCTTCACCGCCCGTTCACTGAGATTTCCCCGCGTGCCCGACGCCATTTTGCGCCTCGCCCTGCCTTCGCCCCTGCGCCGCCTGTTCGATTACCGGGCCCCTGCCGGCGTACTGCGTACCCAGTTGCATCCCGGCATGCGCCTGCGAGTGCCGTTCGGTCGCCGGGAGATGATCGGCATCCTGGTCGAAGTCACGGACAGTAGCGAAGTCCCCGCCGAGAAACTCAAGCCGGCCTTGGCCCTGCTGGACGCCACCCCACCGCTGCCGCCCGCGCTGTTCAAGCTGTGCCTGTGGACCGCGCAGTATTACCAGCACAGCCTCGGCGACACCCTGAGCTGGGCGCTGCCGGTCCTGCTGCGCCAGGGCGAGCCGGCCGAGGCCCGGCAGGAGCGCTTCTGGTCGGTCAGCCCCGGCGCCAGCCTCGACGACCCACGCATCGCCCGCGCCCCGCGCCAGCGCGAAGCCCTGGCAACGCTGGCCCAGCACCCGCACGGCGTCGCCCACCAATTGCTGAGCAAGCTGATGCTGAGCAAGGACAGCCTGGACCTGTTGCTGGCCAAGGACCTGGTGCAGGTGGAAGTCCGCCGGCACGCCCCGGGCGAACGCCACGAACATTGGCTGGCCCAGCCGGAACTGCCGCTCAACAGCGAACAGCGCGCTGCCTGTGAGGCCATCCGCTCCGGTTTCGACAGCTATCACGCCTTCCTGCTGGCCGGGGTCACCGGCAGCGGCAAGACCGAAGTCTATCTGCAGCTGATCCGCGAAACCCTGGAAGCCGGCAAGCAGGCGCTGGTGCTGATCCCGGAAATCAACCTCGGGCCACAGACCCTGGCGCGCTTCGAGCAACGCTTCAACGCGCGCATCGCCCTGCTGCACTCGGCGGTCAACGACCGCGAGCGCCTGGACGCCTGGCTGGCGGCCCGCGACGGAGAGGCCGACATTATTATCGGCACCCGCTCGGCGCTGTTCACGCCGATGAAGAACCCCGGGCTGATCATCATCGATGAAGAGCACGACGGCTCCTATAAACAGCAGGAAGGCCTGCGCTACCACGCCCGCGATCTGGCCCTGGTCCGCGCCCGCCAGGAAAACATCCCTATTGTGCTGGGCTCCGCCACTCCATCGATGGAAAGCCTGCACAACGCCTACACCGGCCGCTATGGCCTGTTGCGCCTGAACGAGCGGGCTGGCGGCGCTAAGCAGCCGCGCTTCCTGCGCCTGGACGTGAAGAGCCGGCCGCTGGACAGCGGCATTTCCGGCCCCATGCAACAAGCCATCGGCCAGACCCTGGCAGCAGGCCAGCAGGTGCTGGTGTTCCTCAACCGCCGCGGCTTCGCGCCGACCCTGCTGTGCCACGACTGCGGCTGGATGTCCGAGTGCGAACGCTGCGACGCGCGAATGACCGTACACCAGCGCTACGGCGAGCTGCGCTGCCACCATTGCGGCCACTCCGAGCGCGTGCCGCGGCATTGCCCGAAATGCGGCAAGGTCGACCTGCGCCCGGTCGGCGCCGGCACCGAGCGCGCCGAAGAGCGGCTGGCGATCCTGTTCCCGGACTACCCGGTCCTGCGGGTCGACCGCGACAGCACCTCGCGCAAGGACGCGATGAACCAGTTGTTCGCCACTATCCAGAAGGGCCAGCCCTGCATCCTCGTCGGCACCCAGATGCTCGCCAAGGGGCACCATTTTCCGCGGGTGACCCTGGTCTCGATCCTCGATGCCGACGGCGGCCTGTTCTCCGGCGACTTCCGCGCCAGCGAACGCATGGCGCAGTTGATCGTCCAGGTCGCCGGCCGGGCCGGCCGGGCCGAGGAGCCGGGCAAGGTGATCATCCAGACCCACCTGGCCGACCACCCGCTGCTGGTGCAACTGACCGAACAGGGTTACTTCGCCTTTGCCGAACAGGCCTTGAGCGAACGCCGCGCCGCCGGCCTGCCACCATTCGCCCATCTGGCGCTGCTGCGCGCCGAGGCCCACAAGCCGGGGCAGGCCGAAGGCTTCCTCGACGAAGCCTGCAGCGAGGCCGAGCGTTTGCTGGCAGAGATGAACCTGGGCGGCATCGAGCTGCTGGGGCCGGTACCGGCGCCCATGGAGCGCCGGGCCGGGCGTTATCGCGCGCAACTGTTATTACAGGCCAATGCCCGGGCGCCGCTGCACAAACTGCTGAGTCACTGGCTGCTGGTCCTGGAACAGATGCCCAGCGGGCGCCAGGTACGCTGGTCGCTGGATGTTGACCCTGTGGACCTGTATTGATAGAAAAACCGCCATCTCGGGCCAGTACGCTTCTGTAGGAGCGAGGCTTGCCCGCGACAAGGCCCGAATAGCCACCGCACAGCCGGCTATAGTTGGCAAGCCCGTCTTCGCAACGGATAATGCCCAGTTTTTCCACCTGCGCATCGAAGCGCCGCCGCGCCAGCGGTTGAAAGAGAAGACCATGAAAGACACCATTCGCCAGCTCATCCAGCAAGCCATCACCCAACTCGTCACCGAAGGTGTGTTGCCAGAAGGCCTGACGCCGGCGATCCAGGTAGAAAACTCCCGCGACAAGACCCACGGCGACTTCGCCAGCAACATCGCCATGATGCTGGCCAAGCCGGCCGGCATGAAGCCACGCGACCTCGCGGAAAAGATCATCGCCGCCCTGCCCGCCGACGAGCAGGTCAGCAAGGCCGAGATCGCCGGCCCCGGTTTCATCAACTTTTTCCAGAACACCCAGGCCCTGGCTACCCGCCTGGATGCCGCCCTGGCCGACGCCCACCTCGGCGTGCGCAAGGCCGGCGCGTTGCAGCGTACTGTGGTCGACCTGTCGGCCCCGAACCTGGCCAAAGAGATGCACGTCGGCCACCTGCGCTCGACCATCATTGGCGATGGCGTGGCGCGGGTCCTGGAGTTCCTCGGCGATACCGTGATCCGCCAGAACCACGTGGGCGACTGGGGCACCCAGTTCGGCATGCTGATGGCCTACCTGCAGGAAAACCCGATCACCAGCGATGAGCTGTCGGACCTGGAGAACTTCTACCGCGCCGCCAAGCAGCGCTTCGACGAATCCGAAGAGTTCGCCGACCGTGCCCGCGGCCTGGTGGTCAAGCTGCAGGCCGGTGACGCGGACTGCCTGGAGCTGTGGACCAAGTTCAAGGACATCTCCCTGTCCCACTGCCAGAAGATCTACGAACTGCTGAACGTCAAACTGACCATGGCCGACGTGATGGGCGAAAGCGCCTACAACGACGACCTGATCAACGTGGTCAACGATCTCAAGGCCAAGGGCATGCTGGTCGAGAGCAATGGCGCCCAGTGCGTGTTCCTCGACGAGTTCAAGAACGCCGAAGGCGAGCCGCTGCCGGTGATCATCGTCAAGGCCGACGGCGGCTACCTGTACGCCACCACCGACCTGGCGGCCGTGCGCTACCGCAGCGGCAAGCTCAAGGCCGACCGCGCGCTGTACTTCGTCGACCAGCGCCAGGCCCTGCACTTCCAGCAAGTGTTCGCGGTGGCCCGCAAGGCCGGCTTCGTGACCCACCCGATGGAAATGGAGCACATGGGCTTCGGCACCATGAACGGCGCTGACGGCCGTCCATTCAAGACCCGCGACGGCGGCACCGTGAAGCTGATCGACCTGCTGACCGAAGCCGAAGAGCGCGCCTACAGCCTGGTCAAGGAAAAGAACCCGGAGCTGGCCGAGGCCGATCTGCGCAATATCGCCAAGGTGGTGGGCATCGACTCGGTGAAATACGCCGACCTGTCCAAGCACCGCACCAGCGACTACAGCTTCAACTTCGACCTGATGCTGAACTTCGAAGGCAACACCGCGCCTTACCTGCTGTACGCCTACACCCGCGCCGCCGGCGTGTTCCGCAAGCTGGGCAAGGACTTCAGCGAAGTACAGGGCCAGATCACCCTGGAAGCCGCCCAGGAACTGGAGCTGGCGGCCAAGCTGGCACAGTTCGGCGAAGTGCTGAACGGCGTGGCCGACAAGGGTACGCCGCACATCCTGTGCACCTACCTGTACGACGTGGCCGGGCTGTTCTCCAGCTTCTACGAGAACTGCCCTATCCTCAGTGCCGAATCGCCGACGCAGATGCAGAGTCGCTTGCGCCTCACCGAGCTGACCCGTCGTACCCTCAAGCAAGGCCTGGAGTTGCTGGGCCTGAAAGTTCTGGAGCAAATGTAAGTTGGCTGCCAAGAAAAAACCTGCACCCAAGCGTGGCGCCAGCCGTTACCAAGCTCCTGCAAAGCAACCGATCCCGGGCTGGTTGTGGATGGCCATCGGCCTGGCCGTGGGCGCCTTCATCGTGTTCCTGATGAAGCTGGAGCCAGGCAAGGGTGGTGACAGCGTCAAGCGCGAGCGGCTGGAGCAACAGAAAACCACCAAGATCGCCGAGGCCAACAAGACCCCGCCAAGCCCGCAGCAACCGGTGAAGCCGAAGTACGACTTCTATACCCTGCTGCCGGAATCGGAGGTGATAGTGCCGCCGGAAGCCGTACCGGAAAAAACCCTGCCGACGCCGCAGACCGCGCCAGTGGTTCCGACCACCCCGGTGACCCCGGCGGAAGCGGCGAAGATCGACACCGCGCGTGCCCAGGCCGCCTTGGCCGGCATCACCCCGCCGCCCGCACCACCGGTGGCACAGCCACAGGTGGCGAAGGCCGCACCGGTGACCAAGTTCTTCCTGCAGGCCGGCTCGTTCCGCAAGCAGACCGATGCCGACAAGGTCCGCGCGCAGATCATCCTGCTGGGGCAATCGGTGTCCGTCGAGTCCGGCACCGTCAAGGACGAGACCTGGTACCGCGTACTGGTGGGCCCGTTCAGCAACCGCGAACAGCTGACCACCGCGCAGAAGCAACTGTCTGGCGCCGGCTTCAGCAACCTGCTGTTACAACAGCGCCAGAGCCGCTAAAGCGGCTGATCGCGAGCAAGCTCGCTCCTACAAGGCCTGTGCCAAACCTGTAGGAGCGAGCTTGCTCGCGATGGCGTCCTCATTGACACCGCCTCCCCCAGCAGCAAAGACCGCTCGTCCCACAACCCCCGCCGCAGTTGAAAAACCCCACGCCACCCCCATATGAGTTTCCATCAGGGCATTTTCGCCCCGCAGCGTGGAGACTCTCCCCTTGACCACCATCGTTTCAGTCCGCCGCTTCGGCAAAGTCGTCATGGGCGGCGACGGCCAGGTTTCCCTCGGCAACACCGTGATGAAAGGCAACGCGAAAAAGGTTCGTCGCCTGTATCACGGCCAGGTTATCGCCGGCTTTGCCGGGGCCACGGCTGACGCCTTCACCCTGTTCGAACGTTTCGAAGGCCAGCTTGAGAAACATCAGGGGCACCTGGTACGCGCCGCCGTCGAACTGGCCAAGGAATGGCGCACCGACCGCTCCCTCAGCCGTCTCGAAGCCATGCTCGCAGTCGCCAACAAGGACGCTTCCCTGATCATCACCGGCAACGGTGACGTGGTCGAGCCGGAAGACGGCCTGATCGCCATGGGCTCCGGCGGCGCCTATGCCCAGGCCGCAGCCAGCGCCCTGCTGAAGAAAACCGACCTGTCGGCCCGCGAAATCGTCGAAACCGCCTTGGGCATCGCCGGCGACATCTGCGTATTCACCAACCACACCCAGACCATTGAGGAGCAGGATCTCGCGGAATAAGCCTGTTTCGGCCATCGCGCCACGGCATTCATTCTTGCTTGAGGACCGCCAATTACTATGCCCATGACTCCCCGCGAAATCGTCCACGAACTCAACCGCCATATCATCGGCCAGGACGATGCCAAGCGCGCCGTCGCCATCGCGCTGCGTAACCGCTGGCGCCGCATGCAGCTGCCTGAAGAGCTGCGTGTCGAAGTGACCCCGAAGAACATCCTGATGATCGGCCCGACCGGCGTCGGCAAGACCGAGATCGCCCGGCGCCTGGCCAAGCTGGCCAACGCTCCGTTCATCAAGGTCGAAGCGACCAAGTTCACCGAAGTCGGTTATGTCGGTCGTGACGTTGAGTCCATCATCCGCGACCTGGCCGATGCCGCGATCAAACTGTTCCGCGAACAGGAAATGACCCGCGTGCGCCACCGCGCCGAAGACGCTGCCGAAGAGCGCATCCTCGATGCCCTGCTGCCACCGGCGCGCATGGGTTTCAGCAACGAGGACGCCGCCCCGGCCCAGGACTCCAACACCCGCCAGCTGTTCCGCAAGCGCCTGCGCGAAGGCCAGCTGGACGACAAGGAAATCGAGATCGAAGTGGCTGAAGTCAGCGGCGTCGACATTTCCGCGCCACCGGGCATGGAAGAGATGACCAACCAGTTGCAGAGCCTTTTCGCCAACATGGGCAAGGGCCAGCGCAAGAACCGCAAGCTCAAGATCAAGGACGCGCTCAAGCTGATCCGCGACGAAGAAGCCAGCCGCCTGGTCAACGATGAAGAACTCAAGGCCAAGGCCCTGGAAGCGGTCGAACAGCACGGCATCGTGTTCATCGACGAAATCGACAAGGTTGCCAAGCGCGGCAACTCCGGTGGCGTCGACGTCTCTCGCGAAGGCGTGCAGCGCGACCTGCTGCCGCTGATCGAAGGCTGCACCGTCAACACCAAGCTGGGCATGGTCAAGACCGACCACATCCTGTTCATCGCTTCCGGCGCGTTCCACCTGAGCAAGCCGAGCGACCTGGTGCCCGAGCTGCAAGGCCGCCTGCCGATCCGCGTCGAACTCAAGGCGCTGTCGCCGGAAGACTTCGAGCGCATTCTCAGCGAGCCTCACGCCTCCCTGACCGAGCAATACCGCGAGCTGCTGAAAACCGAAGGCCTGGTCATCGAGTTCCAGGCGGACGGTATCAAGCGCCTGGCGGAGATCGCCTGGCAGGTCAACGAGAAGACCGAGAACATCGGTGCCCGTCGCCTGCACACCCTGCTCGAGCGCTTGCTCGAAGAGGTGTCGTTCAGCGCCGGCGACCTGGCCAGCGCCCACAACGAAGAGCCGATCCGCATCGACGCCGCCTACGTCAACAGTCACCTGGGCGAATTGGCGCAGAACGAAGACCTGTCCCGTTATATCCTCTAAGCGACAAGCCATAAGCTTCAAGCTGCAAGTTGACCGTAGTCATCTTGTAGCTTGGGGCTTGCAGCTTTAAGCTGCCCCCATGACCAGACTTCCCACCGCCATCAACCTGCACAAAGCCTCGAAGACCCTGACGCTGACCTATGCGCCAGACGAGGTCTATCACCTGCCCGCCGAATTCCTGCGGGTGCACTCCCCCTCCGCCGAGGTCCAGGGCCACGGCAAACCCATCCTGCAATTTGGCAAGATCGGAGTCGGCCTGACCAAGGTCGAACCGGCGGGCCAGTACGCACTGAAATTGACCTTCGACGACGGGCATGACAGCGGCCTGTTCACCTGGGACTACCTGTACCAGTTGGCGGTGCGCCAGGACGATCTGTGGAAGGATTATCTTGCCGAACTTCAAGCCGCCGGAAAGTCCCGCGACCCGAATGAGTCTATCGTCAAGCTGATGCTCTAGATCAGACCTCTGACGCTTTAGAGGGCATTTTCTAGATTCATCTGTTTGAATGCTGGGCTGCATGGCCAACGATTGGCCTGCTTGCGAAAAAAATTAAACTCGGGTAACCAATGGAGCTGGCAAGTTCCCTGCAGTGTTCTCTGAACAAAAAAGCAGTAATGCAGAATCAACGGTCACCCGAGCAGTAGTACCTGGCATCTTTGCTGTGTGACTACACAGCAGGTCCGGTACTCGTCTCAGGACAATGGAGCGTCGTAGATGAGTAACAAGAATAACGATGACCTGAAACGCCAAGCCTCGGAAAACACTCTGGGCCTGAATCCTGTCATCGGTTTACGTCGGAAAGATCTGCTTACCTCTGCTCGTATGGTGCTGACCCAGGCCATCAAACAACCGCTGCACAGCGCCAAACATGTGGCCCATTTCGGCGTCGAACTGAAGAACGTGATGTTCGGCAAATCGACGCTGCAACCGGAGAGCGATGACCGTCGCTTCAACGATCCGGCCTGGAGCCAGAACCCGCTGTACAAGCGTTACCTGCAAACCTACCTGGCGTGGCGCAAGGAGCTTCACGACTGGATCGGCCACAGCAACCTCTCCGAACAGGACATCAGTCGCGCCCACTTCGTCATCAACCTGATGACCGAAGCCATGGCGCCGACCAACACCGCCGCCAACCCCGCGGCGGTCAAACGCTTCTTCGAGACCGGCGGCAAAAGCCTGCTCGATGGCCTCTCCCATCTGGCCAAGGACCTGGTGCACAACGGCGGCATGCCGAGCCAGGTCAACATGGACGCCTTCGAGATCGGCAAGAACCTGGGCACCAGTGAAGGCGCGGTGGTATTTCGCAACGACGTGCTGGAACTGATCCAGTACCGCCCGGTGACCGAGCAGGTGCACGAACGCCCGCTGCTGGTGGTCCCGCCACAGATCAACAAGTTCTACGTCTTCGACCTCAGCCCGGACAAGAGCCTGGCGCGTTTCTGCCTGCGCAACGGCGTGCAGACCTTTATCGTCAGTTGGCGCAACCCGACCAAGGCGCAGCGCGAGTGGGGCCTGTCGACCTACATCGAAGCGCTGAAAGAAGCGGTCGACGTGGTCACCGCCATCACCGGCAGCAAGGACGTGAACATGCTCGGCGCCTGCTCCGGTGGCATCACCTGCACAGCGCTGCTGGGGCACTACGCGGCCCTGGGCGAGAAGAAGGTCAACGCCCTGACCCTGCTGGTCAGCGTGCTCGATACCACCCTCGACACCCAGGTGGCGCTGTTCGTCGACGAGCAGACCCTGGAAGCCGCCAAGCGTCATTCCTATCAGGCTGGCGTGCTGGAAGGCCGCGACATGGCCAAGGTCTTCGCCTGGATGCGGCCCAACGACCTGATCTGGAACTACTGGGTGAACAACTACCTGCTGGGCAACGAGCCGCCGGTGTTCGACATCCTGTTCTGGAACAACGACACCACCCGGTTGCCCGCGGCCTTCCACGGCGACCTGATCGAAATGTTCAAAAACAATCCACTGATCCGCCCCAACGCACTGGAAGTGTGCGGCACGCCGATCGACCTGAAACAGGTCACCGCCGACATCTTCTCTCTGGCCGGCACCAACGATCACATCACCCCATGGAAGTCCTGCTACAAGTCGGCCCAACTGTTCGGCGGCAAGGTCGAATTCGTCCTCTCCAGCAGCGGGCATATCCAGAGCATCCTCAACCCGCCGGGCAACCCCAAGTCGCGCTACATGACCAGCGAAGAGATGCCGCCCAGCGCCGACGACTGGCAGGAAAACTCCACCAAGCACACTGACTCCTGGTGGCTGCACTGGCAGGCCTGGCAGGCGGAGCGCTCGGGCAAACTGAAAAAGACGCCGAGCATTCTCGGCAACAAGGCGTATCCAGCGGCCGAGGCGGCGCCGGGTACTTATGTCCATGAACGTTAACCGATAGCAAGCCTGCAGGATCGAGCCGCTTGCGCTGATGCTGCTGCGCAAGCGACTCTCTCTTGCAGGCAACGATTCCACCAACAGGGCCAAGGCATGCCTCAACCGTTCATCTTTCGCACCGTCGACCTGGATGGCCAGACCATCCGCACCGCGGTACGCCCAGGCAAGCCTCACTTGACACCCTTGCTGATCTTCAATGGTATCGGCGCCAACCTGGAGCTGGTGTTTCCATTCGTGCAGGCTCTGGACCCGGACCTGGAAGTCATCGCCTTCGACGTACCGGGCGTTGGTGGCTCCTCGACGCCGAGCCGACCCTACCGTTTTCCCGGACTGGCCAAACTGACCACGCGCATGCTCGATTACCTCGACTATGGGCAGGTCAATGTGGTGGGTGTGTCCTGGGGCGGGGCGCTGGCCCAGCAGTTCGCCTATGACTACCCCGAACGCTGCAAGAAACTGGTGCTGGCCGCCACCGCCGCAGGCGCCTTCATGGTGCCGGGCAAACCCAAGGTGCTGTGGATGATGGCCAGCCCGCGGCGCTATATCCAGCCCTCCCATGTGATCCGCATCGCCCCCCTGATTTATGGCGGCTCGTTCCGCCGCGATCCCAACCTCGCCGCCGAACATGCCAGCAAGGTCCGCTCGGCGGGCAAGCTGGGCTACTACTGGCAGCTGTTCGCTGGCCTCGGCTGGACCAGCATCCACTGGCTGCACAAGATCCACCAGCCGACCCTGGTGCTGGCCGGCGACGACGACCCGCTGATCCCGCTGATCAACATGCGCATGCTGGCGTGGCGAATTCCCAACGCCCAGTTGCACATCATCGACGACGGGCATCTGTTCCTGATTACCCGGGCCGAAGCTGTCGCGCCGATCATCATGAAATTCCTCGAGGAGGAACGGCAGCGGGCAGTGATGCACCCGCATCCGACACCGTTCAGCGGTACGTAGCAAAAAGCGTCTGCCGACAGGATCGTCGCGCGCAGGATGGTTCAGGACCGACTATGGTGTTTGTCTTGGTGTGCTTGTTGATGGCTTGACGAAGGAGTGTTGAAGCATGCGAGACAAACCAACGGCGGGCTCGTTGCCCACGCCCGCCACCTACATCACAGCCCAGAGTGCCATCACCGGCCTGCGTGGCCGTGACTTGCTGTCGACCCTGCGCAGCGTGGCCACCTACGGCCTGCGCCACCCGGCGCACAGCGCCCGCCACGCCTTGGCACTGGGAGGCCAATTGGGCCGTGTCCTGCTGGGGGAAACGCTGCACAAACCCAACCCCCAGGACAGCCGGTTCTCCGATCCGACCTGGAGCCTGAACCCGTTTTACCGACGCGGCCTGCAGGCCTATCTCAGCTGGCAGAAACAGATCAGGAGCTGGATCGACGACAGCGGCATGAGCGAGGACGACCGGGCCCGCGCGCACTTTGCCTTCAACCTGCTCAACGATGCGGTGGCACCGTCCAACACCCTGCTCAATCCGCTGGCGATCAAGGAAATCTTCAACTCCGGCGGCAGCAGCGTGATCCGCGGCATCGGTCATCTAGTCGATGACCTGCTGCATAACGATGGCCTGCCCAGCCAGGTCACCAAACAGTCCTTCGAAGTCGGCAGGAACCTGGCCACTACCCCCGGTTCGGTGGTGTTTCGCAACGAACTGCTGGAACTGATCCAGTACAAGCCGATGAGCGAAAAACAGTACGCCCGGCCCCTGCTGGTCGTGCCGCCACAGATCAACAAGTTCTATATCTTCGACCTCAGCCCCACCAACAGCTTCGTGCAGTTCGCCCTGAAAAACGGCCTGCAGACCTTCATCATCAGCTGGCGCAACCCCGATGTCCGGCATCGCGAATGGGGCCTGTCGAGCTATGTCGAGGCCGTGGAGGAAGCCATGAACGTCTGCCGGGCGATCACCGGCAGTCGTGACGTGAACCTGATGGGGGCCTGTGCCGGCGGCCTGACCATTGCCGCCCTGCAAGGCCACCTGCAAGCCAAGCGACAACTGCGCCGGGTCTCCAGCTCCACCTACCTGGTCAGCCTGCTGGATAGTCAGTTGGACAGCCCGGCGACCCTGTTCGCCGACGAGCAGACCCTCGAGGCAGCCAAGCGCCGCTCCTATCAACGCGGCGTGCTCGACGGTCGCGACATGGCCAAGGTGTTCGCCTGGATGCGGCCCAACGACCTGATCTGGAATTACTGGGTCAACAATTACCTGCTGGGCAAGGAGCCGCCGGCGTTCGACATCCTCTACTGGAACAACGACAACACCCGGCTGCCGGCTGCCTTTCATGGCGATCTGCTGGATTTCTTCAAGCACAACCCGATGAGTCATCCCGGTGGCCTGGAAGTCTGCGGCACGCCAATCGACCTGCAAAAAGTCACGGTCGACAGTTTCAGCGTTGCCGGAATCAACGACCACATCACCCCCTGGGATGCGGTGTATCGCTCGACCCTGCTGCTGGGCGGCGAAAAGCGCTTCGTGCTGTCCAACAGCGGGCACGTGCAGAGCATCCTCAACCCGCCGAGCAACCCCAAGGCCAACTACGTCGAAAACGGCAAGCTCAGCAGCGACCCGCGGGCCTGGTACTACGACGCCAAGCACGTCGACGGCAGTTGGTGGACGCAATGGCTGGAATGGATCCAGCAGCGTTCCGGCGCCCAGCGCGAAACCCTGATGACCCTGGGCAACCAGAATTACCCACCGATGGAGGCGGCGCCTGGCACCTACGTGCGCGTCCGCTGAATTTCCCCGCGCCGCGGCCCGAGGGTCGCGGCCTGACTGAACAACCAAGAAGACTGGATGAAAACCCGCGACCGGATACTCGAATGTGCCCTGCAGCTGTTCAACCACAAGGGCGAACCCAATGTCTCGACCATGGAAGTTGCCAACGAAATGGGGATCAGCCCCGGCAACCTCTACTACCACTTTCACGGCAAGGAGCCGCTGGTCCTCGGGCTGTTCGAGCGTTTCCAGAATGAACTGACGCCCCTGCTCGATCCGCCCGCCGATGTGCACCTGCCGCCCGAAGACTACTGGCTGTTCCTGCACCTGATCGTCGAACGCCTGGCGCACTACCGCTTCCTGTTCCAGGACCTGTCCAACCTGGCCGGGCGCCTGCCGAAGCTGGCCAAGGGGATTCGCAACCTGCTCAACGCCCTGAAGCGCACCCTGGCCTCGCTGCTGGCCAGGCTCAAGGCTTCGGGCCAACTGGTCAGCGATACCCAGGCGCTGGGGCAACTGGTGGAACAGATCACCATGACCCTGCTGTTCTCGCTGGACTATCAGCGCATCCTCGATCGCGAGGGCGAGGTACGGGTGGTGGTCTACCAGATCATGATGCTGGTGGCTCCACACCTGTTGCCACCGGCGAAACTGGCCACCGAGCAGATGGCCCTGCGTTACCTCGACGAACACGATTGATCGGTGCCGCAAGAACCCCACAAACAAAAACGCCCGGCCTTTGCAGGCCGGGCGTTTTTGTATGTCCCGAAAAACTCAGGACTGGCTGGTTGGCGTCGCGGGTGCTGGCGCCGCAGTCGGGGTAACGACAGGGCTTGGCGCCACTGCGGAGTTCGCAGGGCTGACCGGTGCTGCCGGCTTGGCGACAACCGCTGGCTTCGGTGCTGCGGCCTTGGGTGCTGCCGGTTTTTTCACTGCTGGTTTTTTCGCCGCCGGTTTCGCCGCCGGTTTCGCAGCGGGCTTGGCCGCTGGTTTTGCCGCGGGCTTGGCGGCTACTGGCTTGGCGGCAGGTTTTGCAGCCGGCTTGGCCGCCGCAGTTTTGGCTGCCGGTTTCGCGGCAGGCTTGGCTGCGGCTTTGGCCGGAGCCTTGGCTGCCGGTTTGGCTGCTGCTTTAGCCAGAGGCTTGGCCGCCGGTTTGGCCGCTGCAGTCTTGGCCGCGATCGGAGCTACCTTGGCGCCTGTGAGTTTCTCGATCTGTTTGGTCAGGGTGTCGACCTTGCTGTGCAGCGCCTTGACTTCATTGCGGCTGGGCACGCCCAGACGCGAAATGGCACTGTTCAAGCGCTTGTCGAATGCACCTTCCAGCTCGTCCCACTTGCCCAGCGCGCGGTCCTTGACGCCACTGATGCGCGATTTTGCCGAGCTCGCGGAGTCCTTGGCGGCATCGACTTTCTTGCCGACAGCGCTTTTGGTGAGCTTCTCGGCTTTCTCGCCATCCTTGACCAGCGACTCGAAAAGCTTGCTGCCGTCAGTGTCGATTTTCGAGTACACGCCTAAACCAGCAAGCCAGATTTTACGGGAGTAGTCTTCGACCTTCCCGATCCACGAGCTGCCTTCTTTTTCAGTATTCTTTTTACCAGCCATCCCGTTCTCCTTAATGTTTACGCGCGACACGTTCGAGCAATGCCGTCAGCTCATCGAGCTTAGCAGAGAGTGTCTCAACGTCATGTTTAGACGGAATGCCGATGCGATTCAAGGCACTTGCGACGCGCGTGTCAAAAGCCCTCTCGACTTTATCCAGCTGCACTTCGACTTTGCCCCTGAGACTGGTGACATCGCTCTTCACATTATCAATCTGACTGTTGGCGGCCTCAAGTTGTTCAGTCACAACTTTTTTGCCTTTCTTTTCAACAGATTGACCGGCTTTAACGAGCTCTTGAAAGTACTCGCTGCCTTCCTGACCGACCTTGGTGTAGGCACCCAGGCCTGCCAGCCAGATCTTGCGGGCATAGGATTTGACTTCGCTCAGAGTGGTTGATGCGACATCAACTTTTTTCTTCAGAATTGCTTTGGCCATGGTGCACCTCACGCGCAGAAGGTTTGAGGAACTGCCCGCAGGAAAGTGGGCTCAGGCACAAAGTAGTGAGAAAAATTAGAATCGGCACCCTAACCAATGTCATAAAAAAGGTGGCGGGTTATTGGAGATGACCGGCTCGCCAGCGATGTTTTTCCAGGCGTCATGACAACACCCAAATCACCGGCAAGCCGACTTCGGTGAAAGCGGCTCAGACCAGGGCTTTATCCAGCGCCTTTTCGATTTCCGACTTGATCATGCCGCTCATGGCGGACATCAACAGGCCCAGCTCGACATCGACCCTGATCGAATCGTCGCCCACCTGCACCGCACCTTTGACCCCCGAACGCTTGAGGTTCAGGGTATCGCCCGACCACTGCGGCTCGAGGCCATACTGATCGGCCAGTTTCTGCGCCAACTGGTCAGCCTTTTCGCGGGCTGCTTCCTTACCCAGGCCGTGGGCACGCTCAACACTTATACGGGCCATTGAATGACTCCTGCTTTATCGGGACTTGCCTATGAGCGTCTTGAGCTGCGCTGCGTCAAAACGCCCCGGCGCTTCACTATCTTACATTCAGCCTTGCCAAGACAAAGACCGCCACCGGGATTAGAATGTCCCGCATTCTCTTTTGGTGACAGCGATATGACTGATCAGCGCAAAGGCAGCGATGCCGAACCCACCACTCACTTCGGCTTCAAAAACGTTCCGGAAAGCCAGAAGGCGGAAAAAGTCGCTGAGGTGTTCCACTCCGTGGCCGCCAAGTACGACCTGATGAACGACGTACTGTCCGGTGGCATGCATCGCCTGTGGAAACGCTTCACGATCGAATTGTCCGGCGTTCGCCCTGGCAATCGCGTGCTGGACATCGCCGGCGGCACCGGCGACCTGACCCGCAAGTTCTCCCATCTGGTGGGCCCTACTGGCCAGGTGGTGCTGGCGGACATCAACGCCTCCATGCTCAAGGTCGGTCGCGACCGCCTGCTCGACAAGGGCGTGGCCGGCAACATCGAGTTCGTTCAGGCCGACGCGGAAAAGCTGCCGTTCCCGGACAACCATTTCGACGTCGTGACCATCGCCTTCGGCCTGCGCAACGTGACCCACAAGGAAGACGCCCTGCGCTCGATGCTGCGGGTGCTCAAGCCCGGTGGCCGCCTGCTGGTACTGGAGTTCTCCAAGCCGACCAACGCGCTGATGTCCAAGGTCTACGATGCCTACTCGTTCGCCTTCATGCCGCTGGCCGGCAAGCTGATCACCAACGACTCGGAAAGCTATCGCTACCTGGCCGAATCGATCCGCATGCACCCGAACCAGGAAACCCTGAAGTCGATGATGGTCGAGGCCGGCTTCGATCGCGTGACCTACCACAACATGACCGCGGGCATCGTCGCCCTGCACCGCGGCATCAAACCCTGATGTTGTTCAGCGGCCTGCTTGCCAGCGTCGAACACGGCCTCAA
Organism: Pseudomonas sp. B3G-3; assembly: GCF_028640915.1. Lineage (NCBI taxonomy): Bacteria > Pseudomonadati > Pseudomonadota > Gammaproteobacteria > Pseudomonadales > Pseudomonadaceae > Pseudomonas > Pseudomonas sp. B3G-3. The sequence continues at coordinate 208,035 of NZ_JAQZAB010000107.1, forward strand.
CCGTGTACTGCGTCTCGACAGCACGGCTTTGCCACGCTTGCAGCATTTGAACGGCAAGGTCATCGCCGTCGATTGCCGCAGCCCGAGCGTGCAGCTGTTCGTCATTCCTGGCGATGAGGGCCTGACCCTCGCCGCGCATTGGACGGCCGACGCCGACTGCACCCTGCGGGCGCCGGCCTCGAGCCTGGTGCGCCTGGCCCTGAGCCAGGACAAGACCTCGGTGCTGCACAGCCCCGAAGTCGAGCTGGAAGGCGACAGCGGCGTGCTGCTGGAACTGGCGGCCATCCTCCAGGACCTCGAACTGGACTGGGAGTACGAACTCTCGCGCTGGCTCGGCCCGGTGGCCACCCAGCTGTTCAGCGGCCATTTACGCAGCCGCGCGCGCTGGTATCGCCAGGGTTTCGCCAGCCTGAACCAGAATCTCGCCGAATACCTGGCCGAAGAGTCGCGCACCCTGGTGGGCCAGCGCGAAGCCGAAGCCCGCTTCAGTGAACTGGACCGGGTCAAGCTCGACCTGGAACGCCTCGAGGCGCGCTTCGAGCGCCTTTCCCGATCCCTTGACCCAAGCGATAACGCATGAAGCTGCTTGCCGTCCGCCGTTTGTTGCGCATCCAGCGCGTCGTGATCCGCTACCGCCTCGATGACCTGCTGTTCGCCCTGCCCCTGCCCTGGTTCCTCCTGGCGCTGCGCTACGCCTTGCCCTGGCGCTGGTTCCCGCGCAAGCAACTGGAGCTGAGCCGCGGTGCGCGCCTGCGCCTGGCCTTGCAGGACCTGGGGCCGATCTTCATCAAGTTCGGACAGATTCTCTCGACCCGCCGCGATCTGCTGCCCGAAGACATCGCCGACGAGCTGATGCTGCTGCAGGACCGCGTGCCGCCCTTCGATTCGAAGAAGTCGGTGGCGCTGATCGAGGAGCAACTGGGCAAGAAGATCAGCGATGTGTTCAGCCGCTTCGATATCGAGCCCCTGGCCTCCGCTTCGGTGGCGCAAGTCCACGCCGCCCAGCTCAAGAGCGGCGAAGAAGTGGTGGTCAAGGTCATCCGCCCGGGCCTCAAGCCGGTCATCGCCCAGGACCTGGCCTGGCTGTTCATCCTTGCCCGCGCCGCCGAAAAGGTTTCGGCCGACGCCCGCCTGCTGCACCCGGTGGATGTGGTCAGCGATTACGAAAAAACCATCTACGACGAACTCGACCTGTTGCGCGAAGCGGCCAACGCCAGCCAGCTCAAGCGCAACTTCGAAGGCTCGCCGCTACTCTACGTGCCGCAGGTCTACTGGGACTGGTGCCGGCCGAAAGTGCTGGTCATGGAGCGCATCTACGGGATCCAGGTGACCGACCTGGCCACCCTGGCCGACCAGCGCACCGACATGAAAATGCTCGCCGAGCGCGGCGTGGAGATCTTCTTCACCCAGGTGTTCCGCGACAGCTTCTTCCACGCCGACATGCACCCGGGCAACATCTTCGTCAGCACCGTGCAGCCGTGGAGCCCGCAGTACATCGCCATCGACTGCGGCATCGTCGGCAGCCTGACCCCGGAAGACCAGGACTACCTGGCGCGCAACCTGTTCGCGTTCTTCAAGCGTGATTACCGGCGCGTGGCGCAGTTGCACATCGATTCGGGCTGGGTGCCGGCAGAGACCAAACTCAACGAATTCGAAGCGGCGATCCGTACCGTGTGCGAGCCGATCTTCGAAAAACCGTTAAAAGATATTTCCTTCGGCCAGGTGCTGATGCGCCTGTTCCAGACCGCTCGCCGCTTCAACATGGAAGTGCAGCCGCAACTGGTGCTGCTGCAAAAGACCCTGCTGAACATCGAAGGCCTGGGCCGCCAGCTGTACCCGGAGCTGGACCTGTGGAACACCGCCCAGCCGTTCCTCGAACGCTGGATGCGCGAGCGCGTCAGCCCCAAAGCCTTGCTGGGCAACCTGCACAGCCAGGTCGAACAACTGCCGCACCTGGCCAACATGACCCGCGACCTGCTCGAACGCATGTCCCAGCCCCATGCCCAGGACCCTTCGCCGCCCTGGAAACGGCGCAAGGACGACTGGTTCCTGCGCCTTCTCGGCGCGGCGCACCTGGCCGGTGGCGCGATCCTCGCGGCCGGCGGACCGCTGAACGAGCTGGGTCACTGGCCGGCCGGCATCATGATGGCCGTGGGCTTGTATCTGGTCGTGCGCCGATAGCCAGCCGGGCTAGCGGCTGGCACACTGTTTCTCATCGCCGAGGCTCGACGAGCGCGTCGGGCCCTGTTGTCGGAGTCGAAGATGAAAGATTGGCTGGACGAGATCAAATGGGACGCTGACGGCCTGGTGCCGGCCATCGCCCAGGATCACAAGACCGGGCGCGTGCTGATGATGGCCTGGATGAACCGCGAGGCGCTGAGCCTGACCGCTGCCGAAAACCGTGCCATCTACTGGTCACGTTCGCGTGGCAAGCTATGGCGCAAGGGAGAAGAGTCCGGGCATGTGCAAAAGCTTCATGAAATGCGCCTGGACTGCGATGCCGACGTCATCATCCTGATGGTCGAACAAATCGGCGACATTGCCTGCCACACAGGCCGCCAGAGCTGCTTCTACCGCGTTTATGAAAACAGCGACTGGAAAACGGTCGATCCGGTACTCAAAGACCCGCACGCGATCTATCAAGCAGGACACTGAACATGAGCGATACCCTGACCCGTCTGGCCCAGGTGCTGGAAGAGCGCAAAGGCGCCGCCGCCGACACTTCCTATGTCGCCAGCCTGTACCACAAGGGCCTGAACAAGATTCTGGAAAAAGTCGGCGAGGAATCGGTGGAAACCATCATTGCCGCCAAGGACGCCGCCCACAGCGGCGACTGCAGCGATGTGATCTACGAAACCGCCGACCTGTGGTTCCACACCATGGTCATGCTCGCCCAGCTGGGGCAGCATCCGCAGGCCGTTCTCGATGAACTGGACCGGCGCTTCGGTTTGTCTGGACACGCCGAGAAAGCCTCGCGTCCGTCCGCCTGAACATCATTTAGAGAGGAAACGCAGCATGGGCATTTTTGACTGGAAACACTGGATCGTCATCCTGGTTGTCGTGGTGCTGGTGTTCGGCACCAAGAAACTGAAAAACCTCGGCACCGATGTCGGCGAATCGATCAAGGGCTTTCGCAAGGCCATGAACGACGACGAAAAACCCGCCGAGCCTGGCGTGCCTCCGACCGCCCAGCCTGCTCCGCCGGTCCAGCCGCAAAGCGCTCCGCTGAACCAGCCGCACACCATCGACGTGCAGGCGCAAAAAGTCGAAGAGCCGACCCGCAAAGACTCGTGAGCACTGACTAATGTTTGGTATCAGCTTCTCTGAACTGCTGCTCGTCGGCCTGGTGGCCCTGCTGGTGCTCGGCCCCGAGCGTCTGCCGGGCGCCGCGCGCACGGCTGGCCTGTGGATCGGCCGCCTGAAGCGCAGCTTCAATGCGATCAAGCAGGAAGTTGAACGGGAAATCGGTGCCGATGAAATTCGTCGGCAACTGCACAACGAACACATTCTGTCGCTGGAACAGGAAGCACGGAAAATCCTCAATCCGATCCAGCAACAGCCGACACCGGTCGAGCCCGTGGCCGAACAGAGCATTCATGCGCCCGCCGCGGCGCCTGAAGCGCCCGCCAGCGCGACCACAGCGAGCCCTACTGCCGCAACTGCACCGGCCGAACCGGCTGCGCCCGTGACAACGCCTGTTACGCCAGCCCCCCACGACCCTACTTTGCCGCCGCGAGCCCCATGAGCGATATTCCGGAAAACGACCAACATATGCCGCTGGTGTCGCACCTCACCGAGTTGCGCACCCGGTTGCTGCGCTGCGTGGCGGCGATCTTCCTGATCTTCGGCGGGCTGTTCGCCTTCACCCAGCAGATCTACACCATCGTCTCCACGCCGTTGCGCCAGTACCTGCCGGCGGGCGCAACGATGATTGCCACCGACGTGGCGTCGCCGTTCCTGACCCCGCTCAAGCTGACGATGATGGTCTCGCTGTTCCTGGCGATCCCGGTGATCCTGCACCAGATCTGGGGCTTCATCGCCCCCGGCCTGTACAAGCATGAAAAGCGCATCGCCGTACCGCTGCTGGTCTCCAGCATCCTGCTGTTCTACATCGGCATGGCCTTCGCCTACTTCCTGGTGTTCCCGCTGATCTTCAAGTTCTTCGCCGCGGCCACCCCGGCCGGCGTGGAAATGATGACCGACATCACCAGCTACCTCGATTTCGTCATGACCCTGTTCTTCGCCTTCGGCGTGGCGTTCGAGATCCCGGTGGCGGTGGTGCTGCTGGTGTGGATCGGCGTGGTCGACGTCGCCTACCTGAAGAAGATCCGCCCGTACGTGATCATCGGCTGCTTCGTGGTCGGCATGATCCTGACCCCGCCGGACATCTTCTCCCAAACCCTGCTGGCGGTACCGATGTGGCTGCTGTTCGAGATCGGCATCCTGTTCGGCAGCCTGATCAGCAAGCGCGGCGACCATCCGGACGACCAGCCGGCGGAAGACCACAACGACCAGCCGCCAGCGACCCAAGCGTGAACCTGCTGCTGCTCGAGGAGGCCGACTTCATCGCGGCCGACCGGGTGATCCTGCGCGATCGCCGCCTGACCCACATGCAGGAAGTCCATCGGGCCGCGGTGGGCGACAGCCTGCGGGTCGGCCGTATCGGCGGGTTGATGGGCTCGGCCGAACTGCTGCGCCTGGAGCCTGGGGAAGCCGAACTGCAAGTCAGCCTCGACCAGCCACCGCCGACCAAGCTGCCCCTGACCCTGGTGCTGGCCCTGCCGCGCCCGAAAATGCTCCGCCGGGTGCTGCAAACCGTCGCGGCCATGGGCGTGCCCCGGCTGGTGCTGGTGAACAGCTACCGGGTCGAGAAAAGCTTCTGGCAAACGCCTTTCCTCGAACCCGAGGCGATTCGCGAGCAACTGATCCTCGGCCTGGAACAGGCCCGCGACAGCGTGCTGCCGGAAGTGGTCATCGAAAAGCGCTTCAAACCCTTCGTCGAAGACCGTCTGCCAGCGCTGGTCGAGGGCACCCTCGGCCTGGTCGGCCATCCTGGCCAGTACCCGGCCTGCCCCCGCGGCCTGGATGAGCCGGTGACCCTGGCCATCGGCCCGGAAGGCGGCTGGATCCCCTACGAAATCGACCTGCTGGGCAAGTCCGGCCTGCAACCGGTGCAACTCGGCGAACGCATCCTGCGGGTCGAAACCGCCGTCACCGCCCTTCTCGCCCGCCTCTTCTAACTACCCCCCACTCCCGTAGGAGCGAGGCTTGCCCGCAATAGCGCGGTGCCTGACACGGCGCCATCGCCGGCAAGCCTCGCTGCTGTTACACGGCTGCTTCAGATTTATCTGACGCAGCCGATAGGCTCTCTACAAAACCTATTAATAGCCCAAGGGAGTTCGCGGCATGTACCGTTGGTTAGCCCAGAGTCTGGGAAATGTGAGCGTCAACCTCAAACTCGGCGTTGGCTTCGGTCTGGTGCTGCTACTGACCCTGCTGATCACCGCGACCGGCTGGCTGGGCCTGGGCAATGTGATCGAGCGCGGCGACAAGCTGGGCTATATCTCCAGCCTCAACGAGCTGACCAAGGACCTGCGCATCGCGCGCCTGGACTATGAAATGCGCCGTGGCGAGCAGGGACCGGGGGCCGTCAGCGAGCTGCTGAACAAGCTCGACGAAGGCCTGCAACGCGCACGCAAGATGCTGGAAATGCCTGAAAGCATCGCCATGATCGACCAGCAGATCGCCGCCGTCAGCGAGTACAAGCTGGCCTTCGCCGACATGACCCGCGCCACCGCCAGCCGCGAAGCCGCCCGCGCCAAACTGGGCGCCACCGCCGATAACGCCGTGGCCCGGGTGGCCGAAGTGGAGAAATCCATGCTGCAGGGCGACAGCGTGGCGCAGTTCAATAGCGTCATCGACCTGAGCAAACTGATCCAGCAGGCGCGCTTCCAGGTCCGCGGCTACACCTACAGCGGCAAGGCCGAGGCCGAACAGCCGGCGCTGGACGCCATCGACAACGCCCTGAACAACCTCGCCAGCCTGCCGGCCAAGCTGCCGGAACAGCACCTGGCCAACCTGCAACAGGCCACCGAAGCCCTCAAGGGCTATCGCTCCGCCGTCAGCGAGTTTCGCGACTCCCAGGTGGCCAGCGCCGCCGCGCTCAAACGCATGGCGGCCCAGGGCGACCGCCTGATGGAAGTCAGCAAGCAGCTGACCGCCGCGCAAACCCACAAACGCGACAGCGACGCCGCCCGGGCCAGAAGCACCCTGGCCATCGTCACCGCCCTGGCCCTGCTGTTCGGCCTGGTTGCTGCCTGGAGCATCACCCGGCAGATCGTCATCCCGCTGCGCCAGACCCTCAAGGTGGTCGAGCGTGTCGCCTCGGGCGATCTCAGCGAAAACCTGCAGGTCGAGCGTCGCGACGAGCTCGGCCAGCTGCAACGGGCCATGCAACGCATGACCCTGAGCCTGCGCGAGCTGATCGGCGGCATCAGCGATGGCGTCACCCAGATTGCCAGCGCCGCCGAGCAACTGTCGGCGGTGACCGAGCAGACCAGCGCCGGAGTCAACAGCCAGAAAGTCGAGACCGACCAGGTCGCCACCGCCATGAATGAAATGGCCGCCACGGTCCAGGAAGTCGCGCGCAACGCCGAGGAAGCCTCGGAAGCTGCGGTCGCCGCCGATCAGCAGGCCCGCGAGGGCGACAAGGTAGTTGGCGAGGCGATCGCACAGATCGAACGCCTGGCCGCCGAGGTCGGCAACTCAACCGCCGCCATGGGCCACCTGAAGCAGGAAAGCGACAAGATCGGCAGCGTGCTCGACGTGATCAAGTCGGTCGCCCAGCAGACCAACCTGCTGGCCCTCAACGCCGCCATCGAAGCCGCCCGCGCGGGCGAAGCCGGTCGCGGTTTCGCGGTGGTCGCCGACGAGGTGCGCAGCCTGGCGCAGCGCACCCAGAAGTCCACCGAAGAGATCGAGGAGCTGATCGTCGGCCTGCAGAACGGCACCCAGGAAGTGGCCAACATCATGGACAACAGCCGCAACCTGACCGACAGCAGCGTAGAGCTGACCCGCCGGGCCGGCGGCTCGCTGGAAAACATCACCCGCACCGTCTCGGCGATCCAGGCGATGAACCAGCAGATCGCCGCCGCGGCCGAGCAGCAGAGCGCGGTGGCCGAGGAAATCAACAGAAGCGTGCTGAACGTGCGCGACGTGTCCGAGCAGACCTCGGCAGCCAGTGAGGAAACAGCGGCCTCCAGCGTCGAGCTGGCGCGCCTGGGGACCCATCTGCAGACCCTGGTCGGGCGCTTCCGGGTTTGAGCCGAGCCGGTTTCGCTTGATATCGGGGTGAAACAATCGCGGGCAAGCCTCGCTCC